>NZ_CP014163.1:0-305233 GCF_001543245.1 Aerococcus urinaehominis | reverse complement strand
CCTATCTGAATCCGATTGTCAGGAAATTGAAGTTCCATTAATTTCAGACCAAAACATTTCTTCTGATAAAAAGGATTCTTCAAAAGAAAAGAAAGGAGTCAAAGAAATAGAAAAAGACTTGGAAGAAAAGAAAGCTGTGGGGCAGAGTAGAGATAACAGGCCATTCACTGACTCCGATGCACAACTTATCAAGGAAAAATTGAGCTTTCTATCGACAGAAAAGGTCAAAAAGATAGTCACTAGTCTTAGTGGGTATGAAGTGAGGGATAATAAAAGACTTCATAAGAAAGTCAGTGCCTTTAAAAAACAAGTTGCCTTATGGGACAAAAAAGTAAGGAATGCTCAAAGGGATTTTTATGATTTAAGATACGAAAGGAATGATATGGAGCGCCCCAAGTTCATCAAAGATGTTTCCAAAGAAAATAGAGATCGCCTATTTCGAATATTGGATATGATAGTAGAGACGTTTGAAGCTATAGGGGAGAGAGTGACGGATGATTTTTGCATCTTAATTACCAAAGATGTGGTTCCTTTTGAAATTATTGAAAGTACAACACAAGTGAAACATGAGCTGACGAAAGAGGAAGCCAAGCAACTTTTAGAATATGAAGATAGTCAAAAGTATGGAGGGTATGCTTCAAAACCAACAATAAAGAAATATGATTATCCATTCAATGGAAAGTTTCGCATCAAAATGTCTAATGGAAAATATTTAAAAGATAAGCAGGATAAACCATTAGAGAAGATGCTGCCAGATATCATCGTCATGTTTTACGAGTCTTACCATGACATCAAAATACAGAGGGAAGAACGTGAAGAACGGCAGCGTCAATGGGAAGAGGAGCAAAGAAGAAAAGAAGAGTACGCAGACCGGGTAAAAGCAGAAAAAGAAAAAACAATGCAACTTCTGAATGTTATTGAGGACTATCGATTGGCTGCAGATATTAGGAATTTTGCGGATGTTTTATCTGGAAATGAAAGTACGGACGATGAATTATTGAATTGGATACGGGAAAAGGCGAACTGGATCGACCCGCTTATTTCAAAAGAAGATGAGCTTTTAGGAAAACGAGAGCATTATAAAGATGCTGAAACTAAACTTAATTTTTTACAAGGTAATCGCTCGAGTTATCGTAGTCTCTGGTAGTTTCTGAGGTGCGCATATGAATTCCGGCCAAGAGATTATAGAGTCTAGAAATTAGTTAGATTATAGAGTCGATATTTAATAGGGTTTGCTTTACATCTAAAGTACACATGCAACATATGGAAATCAATTTATCTCTTATAGGTGTCGCATGTCGAGACCGTAGTATTACTTACTAGGAGCGAAGAGACGCAGTAAGTAATAACGGAAATCTCTGCGATAGTCGTCGCAGAGCAAGGAGTAGAGCGACGAGGCGATGCGGTAACGATGAACCGTAGGAGTGCGTAGTATTGCTAGAATATGTTCGAACGCAGTGAGCTACTCTCCTAAATGCGTTAGCTGAAAAATCTAAGTGATAAACCGTATAAGAACGGGGGTTTGAGGCATTTTATAAATGCCTAGAAGCCTCGTTTTTGGCTTGGAAGTAGAAGTTTTGACCTAGAAGATGATTTGCTGAACATTTTAACAAGTATGTATTTTAAAGTTACTTTTTGCCATTCTGGCTAAAGTGCTTGCTTGATTTTATTTAACCAATAATTTATCCTACGCCGATTATAATATTGTTTGTCGATATCTTGATTAATAATTATACACCCAGCTCCTGCACGTTATAGATCTATTATAGAGGGGCTGGGATTGATTTGATAGGCGATTACCATTAAGCTATTATTCCACAAAAATCAGTGCAATGAGGGTTAATATAATTGCTTCCAAAGTATAGCAAGATTGCCTTATGATGAGACAATCTTGCTGATAGTTATTGATATTCAATTGACACTTTATTTCTACTAGCCCTCATAGGCTAGCCAGCGCTTGGCTATGTTGATGCCTAACATTGATTCTAGCAACCCGATAAGCGTTAAGGCACTGAATTCTGCCATAGATAGGTGGCTAAAATGATTCATTTTAAGGCTTAAGTAACTCAGCATAAAGAGTTTGTCGGCAGAAGGAATTAGATTCTGGGCAGAAGTTAGGAAGCCCACAATTGAAATTAATACCGCTATTATCGTAATCACGCCCAAGGATTTGAATTTAATACTTATCGCTGAAAAAATCAGAATCAGCGGAATTGCAAAAAAGATACTTAGGCCGATGTATTCAATATATAAACTGAGATTAATCGTATTGAAGTGGCAAATCAATTTCCCTGCTCCAAGAAATAAAAGTAAAAAATACATTTGTGTGAGTGCAATAATGATAAAAGCAAGGACAGATTTAGCAATAATAAAAGTGATATTTGACTGAGGGCTTGTTCGAATGAGCTTCAAACCAGCCTTATGTTCTACACCCCAAAGACTGGCAACGATAATGCCAATCAGTGGCACATAGAAGAACATAAAATAAAAGAGCGAGACTTGTGTCCAGAGGCTCTGCCATTGATGGGTGAGAATCTCACGATTGCCTAAATAATTTATTAGGCCAAAAATATTAGCTAACAAAGGAATGATGAGCGCCGTTAGCGTCAGGTTGACTAATTTAATTTTTTTAAGTTCTAATTTTAACATGATGCACCTAGTATTCTTTCTGGCTGGGAGAGTTCTTAAAGTTTTTAATCACCTGGATGAGGAGCAGCAGGCTCAACAAACTGATAAAGAAGGTCATAATCTGCAAGTCATTCAGCAGTCGCTTGAATGTGTCGCCTTCTTTGACAAAGGATATATTCAATAAAGTCACATACCAAGCAAAAGGATTAATATAAGATAATGTTTTTGAAGTAAGCATACAGATGATTCCTGACATCGAACAGATAATGGAGAAAAATGTCGAGAAATACTCCTTTTTCACTTTCATCTCAATGAGGATAAAAAAAGCTACGAAAAACAAATTTATAAAGAGAGAAGTTAAGAAATAAATGCCACATCTCATAAGTAGATCTGGATTAATTTCAAAGTGAGTCGAGCTACTGGCAAGGACCAGCATGACACCCCATTCACACACATGGACGAGTAGGAGCTTGTAGGCAAGGGTTTTCCATTTATTCAGTAAAATGCGTTGGACACTCTGGCCGAAACTAAGCAATAACGCCCACATGTGGTGTTGTTCTTCAATTTCAATGACCTTCTTAACCATTCCTGCTAAGAATATCGGGTTAAAAATCATTGCCATCATAAAATAAGTATCTAATAGATCATATAGTGGATAGTCTGTAGTGGCATAGCTTTTGTCGCTAAATGGGATAAGAACGAACAGTAGATGCATGGCTATCATAATTGCCAATAGTAGTTGGATACCAGTACCTTTGATTTTTTTTGGTTCTAAATTTTTCATTGGTTTTGTGTCTCCTTAATAAATAGTTTTTCGAGACTTTCCTTTTCTTCTTCGACTCGATAGATTTCTAACTTATCTGCTAAGAAAGCAATAATTTCAGCGATTTCTTGATTTGAGCGCTTACCTAAGACGAGTTTTTGATGTCTGTCGTCTTGATCCGATAAGTTCAATAGTTGAGCCGCGAGTTGATTATTCGAGGTGGTTATTGAAATAACTGGTGGATGTAATTGGCGATATTCGGTGAGGGAACCGTTATAGACCAATTGTCCAGCTTTTAAGATGCCGATATGTGAAGCAATCTTTTCAATTTCATCTAAGATATGTGAAGAAATCAGAATGCTTGTATTAGTTAGCTTGACGATCCGAAGAAATAACTCGCGCATTTCTTCGATGCCGTATGGATCCAGCCCGTTAATCGGTTCATCGAGAATTAACAGCTTGGGCTTGCCAATCAAGGCGATAGCAATTCCTATACGCTGTTTCATTCCTAGGGAATATGCTTTGACTTTTTTGTTGGCATGATCGCTGAGGCCAACAACCTCCAGCACTGTCATAATCTCCGATGGCTCGATGCCCTTTAGTTCACAGATAATGGCCAAATTCTCCTTAGCAGTTAAGTGCTCATAAAAGGAGGGGCTCTCGATAAGTGAACCGAGTTGTTTGTTGAGCTTTTTTTTGGTGTGTTTTGTGACTTTTTGTCCAAAAAGCTCTATTTCACCCGCATCGACTTCAATCAATCCCAAAATCGCCTTCATAAGTGTTGATTTACCGGCTCCGTTGGGACCGATTAGCCCATAGATGCTTTTTTCTTGAATGGATAGTGACTCAATATTTAAGATGCAATGGCCATTGTAGGACTTTTTGAGTGAGTGAATGTTCAAAATAGTATTCATATTATCTACCTCCTGAGATCATCATACTTGCTGTAGCTTAAGCTAAGCTTTAACTTACCTCACATTTACTTCACATTTGCTTTTTAAGCGGAAGCGTATGCTATAATTTGCTGGAAGGAGACTAATATGAATGATTTTGAAGACTATACGATACTTATTATTGATGATGAAAAAGACATATTAGATAACTTATTTGATTATTTAAAAATGCACGCATTTAATAATGTACTGACGGCCAAAAATCTAAAAGAAGCAAATTTTAAACTGCTCAACCACCAGATACATCTAATCATTCTGGATGTCATGTTACCCGATGGTAGTGGGCTTGATTTTCTTAAACAGTTAAGGAGTCATTCGAATGTTCCAGTGATTATTCTATCTGCCTTAGATGGTCGCGATGACAAACGGGCCGGCTTTTTAAATGAAGCCGATGATTATATGGTCAAGCCATTCTTGCCGGAGGAGCTCTTATGGAAAATAAAGGCGATTCTAAGAAGAAGTTATAAAGAGTCTGATGAAGCGCAAGTTTATCTGGGCAATGTCATCTTTGACCGACAAAAAGCAGTCATCATTAATCAGGGCGTAGAGGAATCTTTGACGGCCAAGCAGTTCAAAATTTTAGATTTGCTGGCTTTAAATCTCAATAAAATAGTGTCTATTGATGCAATTTTGGAAGCTGTCTGGCAGGATTCTTATGGCTATGGCAATACTTTAATGACGCATATTTATCGCCTGCGGGAGAAGTTAGAAGTAGATCCCTCAAATCCTAAAATATTGGTGACGGTTCGTGGCTTAGGCTATAAGCTTATGGGAAGCGTAAAAAAATATGATTAATTATTTTTTAAAGAAACTGCGAAAGTTTTTGGCTACTACCTTGCTATTATTGACCGTTTTGCTACTAATTCTGTTAGGAGGTATCTATTTAAACTATCGTGTGTCGTTAAAATATGTTCAACCCGATGATGTTTATGAGTTTGTTTTTGCAAATGCGGTAGGAGAAGAGTTTCTTAACGAGACGAACCGAACTTATCTTCAAGCTAATGACATCTGGGCCATCCATCTGGATCAAGAGGGTCAAGTGGTTGAATCCTATCATAAACCGGCTGAAGTTCCAGCGAAATTTAGCTTAAGCGATATCGTTCGCTTTACACGCTTTTATTTGCAGGATTATCCAGTGTTCACCTATGTAGCTGGCGATGGTATTCTGGTCTTTGGCTACCCTAAGGGATCACTGGATAAATTACCCTTTAATTATGTGAGTACAGAAGCTTTGTGGCTTAACTTTAAATTAGCTCTTCTATTGGGAATGTTTTTCGTATTTTTTAATATTGTTCTTTATTATCGTGAAGTAAGACTTCTTCGGCAAAAGCTTGAGCCGTTAGAAACATCAATCGAGCATCTGTATAAAGATAGCTATCAGCCATTGGATGAAACAGGAGATCTCAAGTCTATCGCTGTCACGATCAATCAAGCTAACCAGAACTACAAACTATTAAAAGAATCCCAAGCGCAGTGGCTAAGAGGCATCAGCCACGACATCCGGACCCCGCTTACTAAGATTAATTGGGGTCTAGAAAAGTTAAAAACAGCGGAGAACTCCTTTGAAATTTGTCAAATGAATCGACACGTGATGCAGATTAGTAAGACCATCGAAGATCTTAATTTAACGAATCGCTTAGATACATTATCCACTGATATCTTTGTGGAAACTAACCCAATCACTGTTATCCGTCAATTAATCGTCGATACCTTAAATGAGCATCCTGAAAGAGAGATCTTATTTAATAATACAGTTGCAAACGAGGTCAAAATCCTTATGGACGCTGGTTTGTTTTCTCGCATGTTGGAAAATATAATACAAAATAGTCTCAATTATTCTTCAGGTATCATCAAGGTGACGACCAGCTTGTCTGATCACCAATTCATAGTTGAATGTGTTGATCTGGGCCCGGGCTTAAGCGAGGAAGTCATTGCACGCTTAAATACATGCGATATTTCCAAAATTAAAAGCCACGGCCTCGGCCTATTCATATCTAAACAAATCGCCCAGCTGCATCATGGGGAGATGGAAATTGCTAATCAATCTCTTGGTCTGAAAGTCAGCTTTTATTTTGACTTATCGAGTGAAATTTCGATTTGATAGGAAAATGATGAAAAGTTTTTTGAAAGTTTAGCTATACATTGAGGGGAATAACAACCACTTTTTCAGATATCATTCAGATTTTTGTCTAAGGCTTTACTTAATCGACTTTTGTCTCATCTTCTTTTCTAATAATTTTGAGGTATCATGTGTTATGATAATGGCTATCATTAGTTATTTAGAAAGAAGTCTTTAACATTAATTATTTAATCGAAAGCAATAACTTTAATCACAATTCCCGCATTTATGGCGACCTATTTGATCAGGTGCTGACTGATCCTATTTTGTCCGATTATCGCTTGCTTGTACCTAAGAACTACTTAAAAAAATTAGCCCAAGAGATTCGGGTAGTGGACCAACAAGCAGTTTATTTTCTAGGTTCCGGTGACTACCATTATCTATCCTTGCCCATTATGGCTCATTTTACAAAGTCTTTTTCTGTCTTGGTTTTCGACCATCATATTGATGCTAGCGAGCTAATTTTCCCTGGCATGCTGTCCTGTGGCTCTTGGATTCGTGACTTGCTTGCTGACTTTGACCAAGTGGCTCATGTTTATATCCTAGGACCAGATATGAGTCATGGCTATCCCCACAAAGCTATGCCCAACTGGGTCAAGCAAAAACTAACCATTCTTAGTGAACGCGACTTGCTAGCCGGCCACTATCAAGAACTAGCAAAAGCCTTGGCAGGCCAGCAAATCTACCTAAGTGTCGACCGCGACATCTTAGCGACCTGTGAACTAGCAACCTCCTGGGACCAAGGACGACTGACTAGCCAGCAATTATGCCACTGGATTGAGGCAATTGTGCCTAATCACCAACTCTTAGGGGCTGATATTTGTGGTGACATGAATTGGACCAGCCAGTCTGTCTTTAACTTGGACTATAAAAAGTTAGTTAGCCAGTCTCGGCAAAGTTTGCAAGACCTACTGACCACTATTAAAAATCTATTTTAAAAAAATAACTGTTAGGATCAGAGCAAACTACCCAAGCATGTTTAAAATATCGAGAATTCTGCACGGGTCGACTAGGATATAGACCGTGCTGAATATCTTCATTTCGTCTATAAAGAGTCTTTGCTAAAAACTTAACTAAGTCTGAGGGTTATGCTGATTTGGTGACCGAGTCCATTAGTAAGCGACGCAAAAAGAGGATATGAACTTTGATAAATCTCCTCCAGACCATATTGGCGCATGGCGTCTCAAGGTACTAGTAACTTTTACATAAAATTTACTAGTTCTTAACACTAGTTAGTTAGAATATAGAGGCTGAAAAAATGACTAATTACTTGGAGGACAATCAGGATGACATATTTACCACCAGTACAGAAAAATGCCTTTAATAGCCTTTTAAATCACCGCGATTTTCTTATCATCGCACATCGGGGATTTTGGGGCGGCAATATTATCCAAAATACGCGTCAAGCTGCTATCCTAGCTAAACGGGCGGGTGCAGATGTGGTAGAGGTCGATGTTTGTCGGTCCCAGGATGGTGTCTATTATCTATTCCACAATGGCCATGAAAATCAGTTATTAGGCCTAGGCAACCAGGATTTTTCGCAGTTTACTAGTGGTGAGATAGATCAGGCTAGCTTTCTGAATTCAGTTGAAGCTACTTCTGGCTATTATTGTGAGCGCTTGGCAGATTTTTTAGCTTGACTACCTGAGGACTATTTGATTAATATTGACCGCGCCTGGGATTATTTTGCTGACTCAGATTTTATTCGGCTCATACGTGAATCAAATAAAGCCAATCAAATCTTCCTAAAATGTCCGGTTACCAATGATATCGCCCTTAATCATTTGCAAGAATTAGCTAGCGATTTGATGTTTGTCGCTATTGTTGAAAGCCAGGATGACCTAACCGCTTGCTTGACCTATGATCAAATCAATTTAATTGGTCTGGAGTTGGTCATTAGAAAGACTGATTCTGACTTATTAGATGTTGAATGGCAAGGTCAGCTAACCAGCCAGGGTTATCTGGTTGTGGTTAATGCTGAAAAGTTGGGAGCTGATACCCATCTTTACAACAATTTAAGTGATGATCAAGCCTTATTATTAGGGGGCGAGCTTGCGTGGGGTCAGATGCTTAAGCAAGGCGCTAATGCAATCATTACTGACTGGCCCAATTTTTTAAATGACTATCGCCAAGACTTAAAAAAATAATAAATATGAAAAACGGCTAAGACTTTATAGTAAAGTTTTAGCCGTTTTTTCTGTATATTTTAATTAATTTCTTATCCGTTTTATGAAACTTGCTTGGGCAGCTAATTGTTTATCCATTAATAAATCAATCAGGGCTTGGCAATCATCTTGGTCATTTGCTTGGTCAATCGCAGCATAATAGGCTGATGCCTCTTGATCATGAATGATAATCGGCAGGTAGCCATTTTGAATTAAATCAAAATTGATTAATAAACGACCAACATGCCCATTGCCGTCCTGAAAGGGGTGGATTTTTTCTAGATGGGCATGAAACCAGGCGATGACTTCAAATATTGATTGGTCCTGACTAAGTTTTATATTATGGTACTTTTGAATAACCTGGTCCATACGCATAGGGGTTTCCCAAACCTCAGCTGTCAAAATGTCAGGACTAATCAACTGATTGTCTGCTGTTTTATACTGACCAGCGATAGCAATTTCATCACGACGGACAATACTGTGAATTTTTTTAATTAGATTTTGGTCCACAATTTGGCTATCCAAGGCGAGGTCACGAATATAGTAGCAGGCGGCCTCTAGGTTAACAGCTTCCACATAGTCCTTAAGTCGTTTTCCACCCAGCGTTGCCCGCTCTTGGAGTAAGGCTTGAGTTTCTACGAAAGTTAATGGATTACCATCAACATGGCAGGAATGGTAAACAAAATTAAGCACAAAGTCTTGCCAAGCTTGATCAGTCACTGGCTGACTAATGGGGAGGTGGCAGGCAATTGCTTGTTGGTTTGCTTCAATCTGGTCTAGTTTGCTGGCTAACATGGCGTTCATCCTCTCTATTTCCAGTCCGTAGTATAGCATAGTCTGGCATTATACGAAGATGAAAATGTGACCTAAGTTTTAACTATAAAAATAAAATACTGTTACATAGGTATTTTCAGCAGACCTTTATAAAATTTTATGGCTTTAATGGTGAATTACATTTTGGCTCGCTTGGATTTTAGCAATCACCGTTTGTCCGGCTGGACTAGTTAAAAATTCCTGGCTAGTAGCTGGTAAATAGCTGAGGGCTTGATCTATTTTCCCATTTTTAATTAGGTCACGTACATGAGAGGCAGAAACAATCTGATTGTCGATGATAAGTCGAGAGACTTCATAGCAGCTAATACCTGCTTTAGGTAGGATGGTTTGCATGGCCTGGTTATAAGCGGCTGTGACCTGGCTAAAGGGTTCTTGCCCGACTAGGCGGCTGGTGATGCCAATTGTTTCAGCAATCTTAATAAATATTGCAGCATCGAGCTGGGCTTGACTAGAGACAACCTGTCCTTTGTCTTGAAAAAAATAGCTTGGGAAGCTGGCCTGGCTAATCAGATAGGGTCCAGTTTCCTGGTAGACAATTTGATCCAGATCTTGAGTGCCAGCCATAATTAATTGGCGACGGATATGGTGGGGAAAGAGAGATTGGTCTTCCGACACAATAAAGAGGTGGACTTCATCGGCGTTTTGACAGGCTTTGTCAACCAGATAGCGGTGGCCCAGGGTAAATGGATTGGCATTCATCACTAAACTGGTCTTGTTAGGCCGGTCGCTTCGTCCTGTCTTTAAATTTTTAAGGTAACGTGCAAATCCTTGTGGCTGATTTTCCATAAAGACAACCTGGTCAGGAACACGGGCAATTTCATGAAAACCTAGCCGGTTAAAAAATTTTGCTGCTGTGGTTTTTGTGTAAAGAAAAATATGGGTGTAGCCCCGGTTTTGCTGAAAAGCAACTAGGTGGCTGACCAAACTATTCAAAAGTTGCTCACCTTGGTAGGCTGGATCAATCGCCAAGCAACGCAGACTGTTCATAAAGCAAGAACCGGTGGCAATTAAATCATGGTCCTGATTATATATGCCACAAGTATAGTCTAAATTTAGATCACGGTTGATACCTGCTAGCTCAAGCAGGCGGTCAACTGCAGCCTGACCACGATGGTCACTGGCGTAAATAGTGGTGACGGTAAATTCATTCATGATGACTCACTCCTTGATGATGGTCTGTTAACTGGCTTGCCTCTTCAACAAAGTTGATAAAGGCTTTAACCTGGTTAAGTGCCAACACAGCTGGATTATACATTAGGTAGGTTGGGCGCTTAAAAGCTTGTCCATCAGCAAAGCTAAGAGGAATGCAATCGCCGTTAAAATCATCTAAACAGATTTCCGGCACGATCGCCCAACCACTGTCTGCTTTAACTAGTTCAACGCAAGTCGTCAGGTTGTCAACCTGAAAACTAGGCGTTAAATTTTCCCAACCTTGTTCGTGCAACCATTGGCGGGCTGCCTGCTGAAAGGCCAGGTCAGTTTCTCTACCGATATAGGGCAGGTCTTGAAAGGGGATGAAGTGGTTGGCCTGACTTTTAATGGCACAGATTTTTTCTTGGGCCAGACAGACTTTATGACCAGACCAAGGATATTCCCCACGGATAATAGCCAGGTCCAAATGGCCTGCTAACAGCTCTTGATAGAGCTGACGGCTGTGGTCACTTTTAACCTGGACTGTAACCTGTGGATAGCGCATCCGAAATTGCATCAAGACCTGGGGCAGCTTGTAGAAGGAGAAATTTAGGGAGCTGCCCAATTTTAACTGGCCGGATATGATTTCCTTAGTAAAATCTAAGCGGCTACGCATAATCTCCAGCTCCTTGGTGATTTTTCTAACACTAGCCAAAACGGCTTCACCAGCAGAGGTGAAGCGGATGCCTTGGTTAGAACGGATCACCAATCGGGCCTGTAAATCTTCCTCTAATTTTTTTAATCGCTTAGATAAGGCGGATTGGGAGATATAAAGTTGCTTGCTAGCCTGAGTAATATTGGCAGTCTCAGCTAGGGCTAGCAAAAGGTCAAAATCTTTTTCGTCCATGATAAACCCTTTCACTGTCGCCGGATTTTCATCTAACGGCTCATACTAGTATATATTTATAGCTCATTATACATGAATTTTATTCAGACTTTTCTGTAAATGCTATGACATTTGAGAATGTCTGGTTAGGAAAATTCGCTATTTTACAAGGGAACTTGAATGCGTTTTACTATGACTATAAATTAGCGAAAGGAATGAAGCAGATGAAAATTGAAAACACTGCTATTGCAGGCACCCTGGAATCTAGTGATGCCCAAGTAACTGTTGGTCCTAGTACTGATGGCTTAGATTTAACAATCCAAAGTAGTGTCATGAACCAATATGGTCGGCAAATTTACCGAGTGGCCAAAGAGACCTTAGACCAATTAGGGGTCGACCAAGCTAGTGTGACTATTGTCGATCAAGGGGCACTGGATTGCACGCTTAAGGCCAGGTTAGAATGTGCGGTTTACCGATCATTGGGTCAGTCAGACCAAGCCATTAAATGGGAGGTGCTATAAATGATTAAACGACCAACGCCACAAAAGATGCGTCTACGTCGGACCATGATGTTTATGAATGCTCAAAAGCCGGGTCTTTTAAAGGATGCCTATATCTATGGCGCCGATAGTATTATTTTGGACTTAGAAGATGCAGTGGCCGAAAATCAAAAGGATGCAGCACGTTTCTCACTTTATCAAGCACTCAAGCACATTGACTACGGTGAAACTGAAGTTTTGGTGCGGATTAATGGTCTCGATACCCCACACTGGCAGGAAGATATCCGTTGTGTTGTCGCTGGTGGAGCTGATGGAATCCGAATTGCCAAGTGTGAGACTGCTGATGACGTACGTCAGGTTGAGGCAGCTGTTGAAGCAGCTGAAATTGAATTTGGTGTGTCTGTCGGCCGGACACTTTTGATGGCTGCCTTAGAGAGTCCTTTAGGTATATTAAATGCTTATGACATTGTGACGGCCTCTGACCGCATGTTTGGTTGTGCGATTTCTGGTGGAGACTTCCGTAAAAGTATGCAGGTTCAGATTGAACCGGGCGGGATTGAGATGTTGGCAGCGCGTGGTCAGATGTTGTTAGCAGCTCGGGCTGCTGGTGTCCAGTGTTTCGACACCATGTTCCCTAATATAGATGATATGGAAGGTTTTAAGGCAGAAGTGATTCAAAACCATCAAATGGGCTTTGATGGTAAGAGTGTGGTCAATCCTAAACAGATTCAATTTGTCCATGAAACTTTTGCCCCAAGTGAAGAAGAAATTCGTTATGCAGAAAAACTAGTTCGATCTTTTAATGAACAGGCCGATTCAGGGGTTGGCGTGTACACAGTTGATGGCAAAATGGTTGACTTGCCATTCTTTGACGATGCACGACGTATTCTTGATTTGGCTAAGGCAACTGGTATTTATGACGGTGACTTATAGAGAGGTGGTTACAAATGAAAAATGCAGTTAATCGAGAAATTCCTGACCACTTGCTAGGTTCAGACCGGCAAGTTTACCAGGGTAAGTATGCTAAGGATGGGACTTATGTACAAAAGGCCAGTCCTAGAACCCGTCGTCACGTGAAACCTGAAGAGACTAAGCTTTGTCAGTCCATTAGGGAAGCGTGTGAACGCTGTGGTGCCCACGATGGGATGACTTTCTCCTTCCATACAGAATTTAGAGACGGCGACTATGTGGCCAGTATGGTGGCTAAGGTTCTAGTTGAAGATATGGGTCTTAAGGACATTACGGTTGCAGCTACTTCTTTAGGTCAAGCTCAAGAAGTAATCGCTGACTATATTGAAGCAGGAAAAATTACTGGTATCCAGACCTCCGGGGTTAGGGGCCGAGTGGGTGAAGTAATTTCTGCGGGAAAATTAGCACAACCCGCTATTATTCGTAGCCACGGTGGGCGTCCTAGAGCCGTAGAAGCCGGTGAGGTACAGATAGATATTGCCTTCTTAGCAGCGGCTAGTGCAGATAAATATGGCAATGCTAGCGGTTTAGGGGGCAAAAATAATTGTGGCTCTATGGGATTTGCTATTCATGATGCCTACTATGCTGATCATACAATCATTATTACCGATTGCCTAGTTGACTTTCCTAATCTGCCAGCTTCGATTAATGCAATCGACGTTGACTGTGTCTGCTTGGTTGACCAGATTGGTGATCCAAGTAAGATATCTACTAAAGAAGCCCGCATGACTGAAAATCCAAGAGAATTAATGATGGCAGAAAATGTCGCCAAGGTTATGGCAGCGACTCCTTATTTTAAAGATGGCTTTTCCTTCCAAACGGGTGTTGGTGGCCCATCTTTAGCTGTCACCCAATTTTTAGAAAAAGACTTACGTGCTAAAAATATTAAAATGAGTTTCTGTTTGGGTGGTACGAGTTCAGCGATTTGCCATTTGCAAGACCAAGGCTTGGTTGACTATATCCTAGATACCCAGGACTTTGACCAAGGCGCTATTAAACATCTAGCTAGTCATCCTAACCATTTAGAAATAAGCTTGAGTGAGTATGCTAATCCGGCTAATAAGGGTGCTTATGTTAATATGTTGGACTTTGTGGTTTTATCAGCTTTGGAAATTGATACGGACTTTAATGTCAACGTTGTAACGGGTTCTGATGGCGTCTTGCGCGGGGCACCAGGTGGTCATCCTGATACTGCAGCGGGCAGTAAGTGCTGTATTATTGTGACACCGCTCACTCGGGGACGGATGGCCACTGTTTGTGATCTAGTGGTAACAGTAACTACGCCAGGGGATTGTATTGATGTTTTAGTCACAGATTATGGCATTGCTGTTAATCCAGCCCGTCCTGACTTAGCTGAAAGCTTAACAGCAGCTGGTATTAAGCATGTACCAATTCAAGCATTACGCGACAAGGCCTATGAGTTAGTGGGTCAACCTGACGACCTGGAATTTGACGACCAGGTGGTGGCAGTAGTTGAAGCCCGCGATGGCACAATTTTAGATGTTGTTAAAAAAGTAAAACCATTTAGTCTATAATTTTATAAACTATAAAAGAGCCTGGTTTAGAAATCAGTAACTCAATTATTAACTCCACTTTTAAGCTGGGCGTATGCCCAGTTTTTATTTTCTGAAATACAAGTTTGCATTTTTTGTTATGAAAACATTAATTGTTTCGCATCCGTTAAACTAGGACAAAGACTGCAAACTAAACGGGCAATTTCTAGTGTTATCGTTTTCAATTGTGGCGTATTTTGCTACAATAAACCCATAAAAAGGAGGAGAAACATGATCACATTTATTGGGGGTATCGCCCTCTTATTAGTTGGTTACTTTTTATATGGGTCCTATATTGAAAAAAACTTTCAAATTGAACCTGACCGCAAAACCCCGGCCGAGGTTTTAAGAGATGGTTTTGATTTTGTACCCATGAATAAAGCAACTAATAGTCTGATTGAATTATTGAATATTGCGGGGACTGGCCCAATTTTTGGTCCGATTATGGGTGCCTTATATGGACCGGTTGCCTATATTTGGATTGTGGTGGGCTGTATTTTTGCCGGAGCTGTCCATGACTATATGATTGGTATGATTTCACTGCGTAATAATGGCGCCCACTTGCCTGAATTGGCTGAGCGCTATTTGGGTAAATCAGTGAAACATGTGGTTAATATCTTTGCCATGTTACTGTTAATGTTGGTTTCTACTGTTTTTGTGGTAACACCTGCTTCATTAATTGCTGATTTAACACCTGGTTGGTTAAGTGTGCCGGTAGCTATCATTTTAATTTTTATCTATTACTTAATTTCAACGATTTTACCAATTGATAAGGCCATGGGTAAAGTTTATCCTTGGTTTGGGGCAGCATTGATTCTTTCAACTGTAGGTATTGGGGCAATGATGATTTTTACTCAAGGTGGCAATCTGCCAAATCTGACTGCTGCAACACTGCAAAGCTTCCATCCTAACGGCACCCCAATCTTCCCAGCTCTCTTCTTTACAATTTCATGTGGCGCTATTTCTGGTTTCCATGCTACCCAAGCGCCAATGGTTTCACGGACCATTACAGATGAGCGTGAAGGTCGGTTTACCTTCTATGGTATGATGATTGCTGAAGGTGTCATTGCCATGATTTGGGCGGCTGCTTCTATGGCTCTATTTGATGGCCAAACTTTGGCTGATATGATTGCTGAGGGGACCCCATCAGTGGTAGTTAATGCAGTATCTTATAGCTTGCTAGGTTCTGTTATTGGTACAGTTGCCATTCTTGGGGTTATTGTTTTACCAATTTCTTCAGGGTTATCTGGTTTCCGTAGTTTACGTGGTATTGTCGCTGATTATCTTCACATTAAACAAGATAATCTACGTAAAATTTTAATGGTAACGATTCCACTTTTCATTATTTCTTACATCTTAACGCAGGTAAACTTTGATATCCTATGGCGTTACTTTAACTGGGCCAACCAGGTAACGGCTGTTATTTCTCTCATGGTTTCAACCCGCTACTTATATCTTAAAGGACGTAATTACTTAGTAACTTTGATTCCAGGTAGCTTTATGCTATATGCTGTCATGGTGTATATTTTAAGTGAACCAATCGGCTTCCGGATGGGTCTGACCACGATAACCTATATCCTAGGCGCTGTCCTATCAGCTATCGTATTAGCCGTCTTCCTCTATACAGGTAAACAGCAACGTGATAAGTTATCTCCTGATGCTAAGTTAATTAACGACCAATTACCAATTGAAGTATTAGCACAAATGTAGTTATCTAATGCGTACTCAAAAAGCTAGGCTAAGGCCTAGCTTTTTTTACTGGTTAATTTATTGAGCCGCTTGGTTAAATTGCTTTAAAACGCTTGTCCATGGTAAGATAGTAGGGAAGATTCAAGTAAAAGGGGTATCACTATGGCAGAATTAGATGTAAGGCGTTTTCCAACTAAAATTGGTAACCGCCACTTTGTGATTAAAGCAAGTAAATCCAATGAACATATGCAGGCCGTTTCTGACGCTGTAAATGACCGTCTACAGAAAATCGGCCGACAAAATACAGCCCTAAAGACTGACGAAAGGGCCTTACTTCTAGCGGTTAATTTGATGTCTGATTTAATTGAAGCTCAGGATGAGTTAACTCAGTTAAGACGAGATAATAATGTGCTGCTTAACAAACACGAAAATCGAGACCGAGAATTCAAGCAGTTAGAAGAAATGTTAGCTAACAATACGCGAGAAAACGACCAACTTCAAGCCAATCTTAAGGCGCTCAATGCTGACCAGGAGCGCATGCAGGATCAAATGAATATCCTGTTGCAAGCGATTGCCATGAAAGAAGACCAAGTTCAAGCTGAGCAAATGACGAGCCAAGACATACAAAAGGATAGTTCCGAACCTGGTCAGGATACTAATGATCAGAAGTCACAAATAAATCAATCAGACCAGCTGACTGGTCACTCCCAAGATAATAGGTCTAGGGCGTCAAAGAATACCCAAGGCCCAATCGCGGTTGACCAATCGAATCATGTAAATAGGAAGTATCATATTAATCAAGGTTTAAATCCAAATTTTGATATGGATACTTTAATAAAAGCAAACGGTAGTCCGCGCAGCCATTTACAACAGACACCGCGCGACTAGCAAGTATTTAGGAGGCTTATTGATTGAACCCTAAAATTTTCGCGACCTTAGAATTTAATCGTATTCAGGCCGATTTGGCTAAACACACATCGACACAATTAGGTAAACGCCTAGCTTTAAAATTAGCACCGATGACTGATCCTAGTCTAGTACAAGCAGCCTGGCAGGATATCTCCGAATGGGATATTTTGGCCCAGAATGGTCACCGGCTGCCCATATCACAGCTAGCCGATATTAAGCCAGCGACAGACCGGCTAGACCGTCAGGCTAGTCTAAATGGCGAAGAGTTAGGTCAAATTATGCAGGTCTTAGATCTTACCAACCAGCTGGTAAAATTTTTTGCTGATATTGAGGAGGCTAGCGAACTAGTACCTCAGCTATATAAGCTCAGCCAAGAGCTTTTGACTTTGTCTGCCATTAATCGCCAACTAAAACAGTCAATTTCACCAACTGGGGAGGTTTTTGATTCGGCTTCCAAAGAGTTACGTGAAATCCGCCAATCGATTAGCCGAGAAGAGCGGCAGATTCGGCAAAAATTAGATGATTATACAAAATCCAAGTCTTCTTATTTAAGTGATCAACTAGTGACTATTCGGAATGGTCGTTTTGTATTGCCTGTGAAAGCTGAATATAAGCGGGCAGTTGGCGGTGTTATCCATGACCAGTCAGCGTCTGGTCAAACACTATATATTGAGCCACCAGCGGTTGTTGAAGCTAATTCACGCTTACAAAACTTATACAATGATGAGCAGTATGAAATTATGCAAATTTTTATGGCCCTTTCTGCTGCTTTAGCGCCTTATACCAAAGAATTGAAGACCAATAACCAAGTATTGGCCCAGTTTGATTTTATTAAGGCCAAATATCTGTATGGCAAAGCGATTAAGGCTAACCGCCCTAAATTAGCTGGTAAGGAGGAAAATTTTGCCCTTTACCAGGCTGTTCATCCCTATCTAGATGCTAAAACAGCAGTAGCTAATGATATTGTACTAGATGCTGACCAGCAGATGCTTTTGATTACCGGCCCTAATACTGGGGGTAAGACCATCACCTTGAAAACAGTAGGCCTCCTTCATCTAATGGGGCAATCGGGTTTATATATTACTGCTCAGGCAGGGTCAAAAATCAATATTTTTAAAGAAATTTTCGCTGACATTGGTGATGAACAGTCTATTGAGCAAAATTTATCGACCTTCTCGGGACATATGACTAATGTGATTTCAATTCTCAACCAGGCTGACCAGGATAGCTTGGTTCTAGTTGATGAGTTAGGTTCGGGAACTGATCCCCAGGAAGGGGCCGCATTAGCCATGGCCATTTTAGACCGCTTTGCAGCTCATGAGGTAACTGTCTTAGCTACGACCCATTATCCAGAGCTTAAGCTTTATGCTTATGATCACGACCAAGTGACCAATGCTTCCATGGTTTTTGATGAAATTAGTCTAAGACCAACTTATCAACTCCTAATCGGCGTGCCGGGGCGGTCTAATGCCTTTGATATTTCGGCTCGTTTAGGTTTAGATCCTGATATAGTAGCCCAAGCACGCAGTCAAGTAGACCAGGATGCGCGTAATTTAAATGACATGCTTCTAGATTTGGAAGACCAACGTCAGGACTATGAAAATAAGGAAAAAATGATTAATCAGCGACTTAATAAGGCTGACCGCCTCCTGCATGACCTGAAAGTTGCCCATCAAGCTATGCAAGATGATAAGGACAAGTATATGGACCGGGCCCGGCAAGAGGCCAAAGAATATGTGGACCAGAAAAAATCAGAGGCTGATCGCTTAATGGCTGAGATTCGTGCCTGGCAAACTGAACTTGGTAACCAGGGACAACATATTAAAGAGCACCAACTGATTGACCAGCGCAAGGCATTTGAAACACTTAGTCCAGAAGCGCGCCAACTGAAGTCTAATAAGGTTCTAAGAAAAGCCAAACGTAATAAGGAAAAAGTTGATCAAATTCAAGTTGGTGACCAGGTCAAAGTTATCCCTTATGGTCAAACTGGTGAAGTGGTTGAAGCACGTGATGATAATCAATTTATTGTCCAGATGGGTATATTGAAGATGGAACTGCCTGCTAGCGATTTGGAGAAAATTGCTAGCCCAGATAAGGGGCCAGCTCCTAAAGCTCAAGTTCAACGCTCTAAGTCGAAAGGTGTATCGACCCAGTTGGACTTACGCGGCGAGCGTTATGAGGCAGCTTTAAATCGTTTAGATCAATTCATAGATGCTGCTCTGCTAGCAAATCATCCCCGGGTGACAATCGTTCATGGCCATGGTACTGGCGCCTTGAGAGAGGGTGTGCAGAAATATCTGCGTAAACATCCAAGAGTCAAATCATTTGAATTTGCGCCCTATAACCAGGGGGGTAACGGTGCCACAATTGCCCATTTTGTGGATAAAGACTCCGGTCAAGCAGAATAGCTGAAGCTGAATTAAAAACTTGCTATAATAAGCTTATGATAGCAATAGAAAAGGAGTGTGCCCCATGGTACAAGCAGTAACAGATAAAGATTTTCAAACAGAAACTAATGACGGTCTAGTCCTAATCGATTTTTGGGCTGAGTGGTGTGGGCCTTGTCGGATGCAAGGGCCCGTTATCGACCAGTTAGATGATGAAATGGGTGATCAGGTTAAATTTGTAAAAATGGATGTTGATGAAAACCCTGATACTGCCCGCAGTTTTAAAATTATGTCAATTCCAACCCTATTAATTAAAAAAGATGGTCAAGTGGTAGATCAATTAATCGGTTTTACCCCAAAAGAGCAATTAAAAGAAATCTTAGCTAAACATCAATAGTACTGACTTAATTTAACCGCTAGCGATAAGCTAGCGGTTTTTTATATATATACTCGCTCCAGTCAGCTTACGATAGACATGCGAACATATTTATTCTTAATGGCTAAATTAATCTACTAAAAACTTTTACTAGAGAAAGGTCAGCTTTTTATCCTATAGTAGACGTATAGCTTAGTTAAAACTGACCTAATAAATGGAAGGAGTTTCATTAATGACAGACAATGTACAAGTACTAGTTGATTTAATTATTGAAAACGAAAAAATTGTTTACTTTACTGGAGCTGGTGTCTCTACGGCAGCTGATATACCTGATTTTAGATCAGCAGACGGTCTCTATAACCAAGTTACTGGTCATTTTAACCAGCCCCCTGAATATATGTTGAGTAAAGACTGTCTGGCCAACCATCCCCAGGCCTTTTACCAGTTTCAATGGCAGTATATGTACCATCCAGATATTGAACCCAGTCTTGCCCATGAATTTCCAGTCCGCTTGGAAGAATTGGGCAAGCAGGTCACTGTGGTCACTCAAAATGCAGATGGTCTCCACCAGCGGGCCGGCTCCAGTCGAGTCATGGCATTACATGGCAACCAGTATGATTTTTATTGTTGTCGATGTGGCAGACATTATATCTACCAGGAATTAGACTTGAGTGATAAAAAAATACCATATTGCCCCTATGATCAAGGACTAGTCCGGTCAACAGCAGTTTTATTCGGTGAAGGATTGGATGGCGATACTTTAAAGGGAGCAGTCTCTGCTATTCAGGCAGCTGACTTATTAATTATTGCTGGGACTTCCCTGCAAGTAGCGCCCGCCAACCAGCTAATTAATTACTTTCATGGCCAGAAGACTGTTGTCATAAATCAGCAAAGATTAGGACAAAGCCGATCTGACGAACTATTTATCCAGGCTGATATTGAAGAGACCTTGCAACCAGTATTAGCTATCCTGGAAGCTAATCAAGATTAATGGTTAGCCACGATTAGCTAATGCGTGTGGTTGATCACAGGCATATAGTCTGTCTCTAGTAACAGTCACTTATTTTAATAGTAAAATAATTTATTGGAAAAACCTTACAAAGATAAGTTTGTTTTAATATTCACTTGCAAAAAATGTAAGCGCTATACTATACTAGACTTATCACAATTTATAGAGGGGGATTAAAATGAGAAAATCATTTTATCTAGTCACAGCAGCAGCCTTTTTATTGGCAGCCTGCCAAGGTCAATCTGGGGACGACCAGACTAGCAGCCAAAGTGAGACCAAGGTCGAGACGGCCTATAAAAATGAGAAAGACCAACGTCAGTTTGAGTCTCGTTCAGCGCAAACCATCGAGGTTGATGGCCTAGCCTTCAAGGATTTGAATAAGGATGGTGAATTGACACCCTATGAAGACTGGCGTTTAACGCCTAGAGAAAGGGCAGAAAACCTTGTTTCACTCATGACACCTGCGGAAAAAGCTGGTCAAATGGTTATTTATGATCTGCCTATGGGGGCCTCAGCTAAAGAAGGAGAGGAAACCAGCCATGATGGTATTCTCTTAGAGGTTGAAAAAGTCCATGAAGAAGGGCCATTCAAGGGACAGACCCAATATCCAACTACAGTGATGCTTAATGATAAGCATATCCGCCACTTTATTGTGAGGGAAGATAAGTCAGCTGAAGAAATTGCGACCTGGATTAATACCTTACAAGAAGTAGCTGAAGAGTCACGTTTGGGTATTCCAGTCATTGTAGCTTCCAACTCCCGTAATGAAAATGATAAAGCCAAATACAATGCTGAGAGTGATAACCACCACTTCACCCGTTTCCCCGGTACCCTTGGTTTAGCGGCTGGTGACAACCAAGATATGATTAGTCAATTTGCCCAAATTGGTCACCAAGAATTTATGGCTAGCAATATCCGTAAGGGCTATATGTACATGGTTGATACTGCAACCGATCCACGTTGGTATCGAACTTACGGAACCTTTGGTGAAAACCCTGACCAAATCAGCACATATATCAAAACCATTATTCCAAACTATCAAGGCGAAAGCCTAAATGAAAATTCAGTTGCCCTAACTACTAAACACTTCCCTGGTGGTGGTGCCCGCGAGAATGGTTTTGATCCCCACTATGAAGAAGGTAAATTTAATGTTTATGCCACTGAAGGCAGTTTAGAGGCCTACCACTTGCCTCCATTCCAAGCGGCTATTGATGCTGGCACGAGCTCAATCATGCCTTATTACGCTATTCCGTCTAACGATAAATCTCACACGCCTCAAGCCCCGTTCAAGGGTGAATTTGATGAGGAAGTAGCATTTGCTTATAATCACCAGTTCATTCAAGAGCTTTTACGCGATAAAATGGGCTTTAAAGGCTATGTGAATACAGATACAGGGGTACTTGACGGTATGGCCTGGGGTGCTGAGGACTTAAACAAAGTTGAACGGGCAGCCAAGATGCTTGAAGCAGGTTCTAGTGTGGTATCAGGCACTAATGAAGTAGAGGTTTTCCAAGAGGCCATCGAATCTGGGCAAGTGGATGAGGCCACGGTTAACCAACGCGTGGTTGAAAGCTTAACAGAACTCTTCCAATTGGGTCTATTTGAAGATCCTTATGCTGACTTGGAGGGGGCTGATGATGCTCTGCGTACACCTGAAAGTCTAGCAACGGCTAAGCAAGCCCACCAAGACTCAGTTGTACTATTGAAAAATGAAAACAAGACCTTGCCATTGAAAGCTGACCAAACTAAAGGTAAAAAAGTCTATGTGGAATTAATGACCCAGGAAATTGACCCTGAAAAAGTTAAAGAAGGGGAACCAGATAGCCTGGCAGCCTATAATCAGGACCTACGCGAAAAAATCCAGGCAAGCTTCCCTGATTGGGAATTGGTTGATGATTATACGCAAGCTGATATCGCTTTTGTCTTTGCTGAACCAGTTTCTGGCTCATACTTTGAAGCGACAGATGACTATCTTGATCTACAGGTTCATCAGGCTACTCAAGTTGACACGGAACGTTTAGCGGATATCCGCCAATATGTTGATCAGTTGGTAGTTAATGTGAACTTTGACATGCCATTTATTGTTGACCAAGTCGAGCCGCTAGCTGATGCCATGACAGCTTCCTTCGATACTTATTTAGAAGCTATCCTAGAGGTACAAACAGGTCAAGCTGAGGCCAAGGGTAGATTACCGATTACCTTACCAGCTTCTAATGAAGCAGTGGCTGTCGATGAAAATGGCCAATGTGTATCGCCTAATGATGTACCTGGTTACGATAAAGAAAAACATATGGAGATACCTTATGCTTATAAGGACAGCCAAGGTAATGTCTACAAATATGGTTTTGGATTAAATTATGATAAGTAGTTTAGATTTTACAATAATTAGTTAGACCAGAAGCCACCGAATCCAAGTAAAGGAGATTTGGTGGTTTTTTGATGATAATTTGCTTGTAGATAAGTTTTGCTGATAAATAAAATGACTCGTTTAAAACTTTAAAAACAATCTGGAAAAGCTCAGTTAGTGCTTGCCGATTGGCTAGGCATGGGATATATTTAGGGTGCCTACTGACACGCTTATTTGTTACTTTAGCTATATAAGGAGGGATTATAATGAAAGAGAAACTTTGTTTACTACTAGCCTTGGTGTCTTTAGCAGGGTGCCAAAAGCAAACTGACCATGGAGCAAATGAATCAGAAGCTGCTAAGCCTAGTTCAAGTGCCCAAACAGTTAAACCTGCTAAAGGGGCTAGCCAGTCTCATTCGGTGATGCAGTCAGAATCTGAAAGTCAGATTGGTGACAATAATCAGATGACTAGTGGTCAAATTAACCAAGAACAGTCGACTAATCAAGACCAAAATCCTGTGTATTGGTCAGCTGAAAAAGATATCCAATTAGCTGATTTTATGGCCAGCTGGGGAGCAGAGATGGGGCAAAGTTACCTTGCTTATAGTCCTGATAATCCGGTTAGCTTTTATGGCCCACTAGTACCAGATGCTTTAATTGCTGAAAATTCACATATTAGGCCAGTATTAAATGACCAGCTTGTTAATATGTCTTGGTATCAGGTCGGTCGCTCTGCTGATAATTATCAAATTGTAGCTGTCTACTCGGATATTGAGACCAGTAATGAACCTGCTGCGCACCTATATCTTTTCGTTATCCACCAAGGAGAGCCACTAGTGCTCTACTCTGGTCAAAATCAGGGTAATGAGCATAATTATTTCTACTTCACGATTACAGATAACCAGGCTTTACAAGATGGTTTTGCGTCAATTGTAAATCAATAGAGTCGAGAGCCAGGATATTGTAAATAGCTATGAAACTATTAACCAAGGAGCCTTAATTGGCTCCTTTTGTAATGAATGGGTAATACTAGGGATTAAATTGCTAGTCTGAGAGACTTTTGCTATAATATAGCATGCTGAATCAAGTTAAGGAGATGGACAATGAATAAAAATGAAATAAAAAAAAGACAAGATAAGATTAGGAATTTTTCCATCATTGCCCATATCGACCACGGTAAGTCTACGCTAGCAGACCGTATTTTACAGAAAACGGGCACGGTGTCAGATCGTGAGATGCATGACCAGCTGTTGGACTCTATGGATCTAGAACAGGAGCGGGGCATTACCATTAAATTAAATGCTGTCGAATTGGAATATAAGGCCCAGGACGGAGAAACCTATATCTTCCATTTAATTGACACACCGGGTCATGTGGATTTTTCTTATGAAGTTTCACGGTCTTTGGCTGCTTGTGAAGGGGCAATCTTAGTTGTCGATGCCGCCCAAGGTATTGAGGCTCAGACCCTAGCTAATGTATATCTGGCCCTTGATAATGACTTGGAATTGATTCCTGTTATCAATAAAATTGACCTGCCTGCCGCTGATCCTGAGCGGGTTCGTCAAGAAATTGAAGATGTTATAGGCTTAGATGCTTCAGAGGCAGTATTGGCCTCTGCCAAGGCAGGTATCGGGATTGAAGAAATTCTTGAGCAAATTGTTGATAAAGTGCCAGCACCGGCTGGTGACATAGATGAACCCTTACAAGCTTTAATCTTTGACTCTGTCTACGACGCTTACCGGGGTGTTATCTTATCTATCAATGTTCAAAACGGCATGGTCAAGCCGGGTGACACCATTCAATTGATGTCTAATGGCAAGACTTTTGAGGTGACTGAGGTTGGCGTCATGTCACCTAATCCAGTGCCTCGCGATTATTTAACGACTGGTGATGTGGGGTATTTAGCGGCGGCGATTAAGACCATTCAGGATACTCAGGTTGGTGATACGATTACACTAGCCGATCGGCCGGCAGAAGAAGCCCTACCTGGTTATCAAAAAATGAATCCCATGGTTTACTGTGGCCTCTACCCAGTAGATTCATCTGATTACAGTGATTTGCGGGAAGCCCTAGAGCGACTACAATTAAATGATGCTTCCTTAGATTTTGAACCAGAATCTTCTCAGGCTTTAGGCTTCGGCTTCCGTTGTGGATTTTTAGGACTCTTACATATGGATGTTATCCAGGAGCGTTTGGAACGGGAATTTGACCTAGACCTAATCATGACTTCACCATCAGTTATCTATAAGGCTTATAAAACTGATGGCACAGTGGTTGATGTCGCTAACCCGTCAGAGATGCCTGATGCTACTGAAATCGACCATATTGAAGAACCTTATGTAAAGGCTGAAATCATGGTGCCCCAGGACTATATCGGGGCAGTTATGGAGCTGGCCCAACGTAAGCGGGGCAACTTTGTGACCATGAACTATCTAGATGATATCCGGGTTAATGTGATTTATGAAATTCCTCTAGGAGAGATCGTGTTTGACTTCTTTGATCGGTTGAAATCTTCTACTCGAGGCTATGCTTCATTAGATTATGAAATCATCGGTTACCAACCTTCTCAGTTGGTAAAATTAGACATTTTACTAAATGGTGAAGTAGTCGATGCCCTGTCTATTATTGTGCACAAGGACTTTGCCTATGACCGCGGTCGAGCCTTGACATCAAAATTAAAAGAAGTTATCCCACGCCAACAATTTGAAATTCCTATTCAGGCAGCTATTGGTCACAAGATTATTGCCCGTACCAATATTAAAGCCTTACGCAAGAATGTTTTGGCTAAGTGTTATGGTGGGGATGTATCTCGTAAGCGTAAACTGCTAGAGAAGCAAAAGGAAGGTAAGAAGCGGATGAAAGCGATTGGTTCAGTAGAAGTGCCGCAAGAAGCCTTCTTAGCTATTCTTGACATGGATGATGAAGATAATCGCTAATTGTGAAAATAATATTTTGACTTGAGGATGGTTTACCCGTCCTCTTTTTTATAGTCTATGGTAAAATGAGCGAGGAATGAAAACAAAAGTGAGGGATATCCATGCTAACAGATATTGAAATTGCGCAAAATAATAAGAAACTACCTATTCGTAAAATTGCCGAAAAGCTTGGCATTGATCGAGATGAAATTGATATGTATGGTAATTATAAGGCTAAAATACCTTTAGCCACTTTGGACCAGTTTGAAAATAAAAATGATGGGAAACTAATACTAGTAACAGCTATCAATCCGACCCCAGCTGGTGAAGGTAAAACGACCACGACCGTTGGCCTAGGGGATGCTTTAAATCGCTTGGGTAAACAAGCTATGGTGGCCTTGCGTGAGCCATCATTAGGGCCGACCATGGGCATCAAAGGGGGCGCTGCTGGTGGTGGTTATGCGCAAATTGTACCTATGGAAGATATTAACCTGCACTTTACAGGGGACATGCATGCCATTACCACAGCTAACAATGCCTTGTCAGCGATGATTGATAACCACATCCATCATGGTAATAGTCTTAGAATTGATAGCCGCCGGGTAACCTGGAAGCGGGTGGTTGACTTAAATGATCGTGCCTTACGCCAGGTAACGGTTGGCTTAGGTGGTCCCCTAAATGGTTACCCACGTCAAGATGGTTTTGACATTACTGTTGCTTCAGAAATTATGGCAATTCTATGCTTAGCAACCGATTTAGAAGACATGCGTGAGCGCTTGGGTCGCATTGTCATTGGCGATAATTTGGACCGGGAGCCTGTTACTGTTAAAGACTTAGGCTGTCAGGGCGCCTTAACTTTATTACTCAAGGATGCGCTTGCTCCTAACTTGGTGCAATCACTTGAACATACGCCAGCCTTTGTTCATGGCGGTCCCTTCGCTAATATTGCGCACGGTTGTAGCTCTGTGATTGCTACACGTGCAGCCTTAAAACTTGCTGATTATGTTGTGACTGAAGCTGGTTTCGGTGCTGACTTGGGTGGAGAGAAATTCTTAGATATAAAAGTACCTGTTCTAGGTAAGGCACCAGATGCCGTAGTTATTGTGGCTACTATTCGCTCACTTAAACTACATGGTGGCGACGCTCAGGCTGATCTGGAAAAGGGTGAAGATGTGGCAGCGGTTAAAGCTGGTCTAACAAATTTGGCCAAACATATTGAATCGATGCAGGCCTATCAGCTACCAGTTGTCGTCGCTCTTAATTGTTTTAGTCAGGATACCGAGGCTGAAATTGCTGCAGTTGTAGCTGGTTGCGCGGAATATGGGGTGGATTGTCTACCATCAACTGTTTGGGCTGATGGGGGGCAGGGCGGTGTCGCCCTAGCTCAGGCCCTTGTTGACTTGGTTGAGAACCAGCAAGCTGCTGACTTTATGCCGCTTTATAAGGCTGAAGAAACCAGCCTAGTCGACAAAATGAATGCGATTGTGGAGACTGTGTACGGCGGTAATCGAGTCGCCTTGTCTAAAAAGGCTCAGGGCCAAGTTAAAGCTTTTGAGAAGAACGGCTGGGGCCAGTTGCCAGTTTGTATGGCGAAAACCCAGTATTCTCTATCTGATGATGCCACAGCAGTAGGACGGCCTCAGGGATTTGATATCCAAGTGCGCGAACTCGTGCCAAAAATCGGAGCCGGTTTTATAGTTGCCTTGACTGGTAATGTCTTAACCATGCCTGGCCTGCCCAAGCAGCCGGCTGCCATGAATATGGACGTGGATAGCAAGGGTAATATTAAAGGCCTGTTTTAATAATTTTATAGCCGATAACCAGCCGGTAGAATTATCCTACCGGCTTTTTTGATAGTAAATAATTTCTGAATCGGGTCAAGTGGGCTTTTAATGCCAATCTATTTGGCTTATGCTAAAATGGTAGGGATGATTTAGAAAGGGGCAGTTACGCTCGTGAAAGATTTTAAAGCCGAAAATTGGTCCAAGACCTATGGCATCAAGCAATTATTAGATAATGTTTCCTTCTTTATAAAGGGTGGAGACCATATCGGTTTAGTGGGAGCCAATGGTTCAGGTAAGTCTACGCTGCTGCAAATCTTATCTGGTCAGGATGAGGTTGATGCGGGCGATACCGAGAAAGCTAAAGATTTCACGGTTGCCTTAGTTGCTCAAGATCCTGATTTAAATCCTAAGTTAACCATTTTTGAGACCATTTATGCCGGGGATAGTCCGCAAGTAGCCCTAGTCAAGGCTTATGAAGAAGCAACTAATGCTTTAGCATTAGCGCCTGATGATCTAACGTGTCAGCAACGCTTTAGCCAACTAGAGCAACGCATGAACCAGGAAGCTGGCTGGCAGTTGGATACTAAAATCCGTACAATTTTAAATAAGCTCGGTATTAACCAGCTTGACCAACAGGTAAGTGAACTTTCTGGTGGCCAACGTAAGCGCATTGGACTAGCCAAGGTATTGATTGATGAGCCTGATCTTCTACTCATGGACGAACCGACTAACCACCTAGATTTTGACATGGTAAAGTGGTTAGAGGATTATATTCATAATTATAAAAAGTCAGTTTTAGTGGTAACCCATGATCGCTATTTTTTAGATCGGGTTGCTGATCGCATGTTTGCTTTGCAAGATGGTCAGCTAAAGGAATATCAAGGTAATTACCAGGACTACCTGACTCAGCGAGCGGAAGAAGAAGCCCACCAAGCATCCCATTTGGCGAAACAAAAAAAGCTGTATCAACAAGAATTAGCCTGGATGCGTAAGGGTGCTAAAGCACGGACAACTAAGCAGCAGGCCCGAATTAATCGTTTTGAAAATTTAGAAGAATCTCTTAAAGGAAAAACAGCTAGTCAAGACCTCAATTTAGATTTTGAAGGTCAGCGTCTAGGGAATAAGGTAATTAGTCTTGAACAGGTAGCCGTTGGCTATGAAGCAAGTCACCCCCTCTTAAAAGATATCAATTTGCTGGTTCAAAATCGGGATAGAATTGGTATTATCGGTGATAATGGTGTGGGAAAATCTACGCTTTTAAACACAATTGCAGGCTTAATCCCACCCCTAGCAGGGACAATTGAGCTTGGTGAGACGGTTCGCTTGGCCTATTTTGACCAGTTAGCAGTTGATTTGCCTGAAGATGAGCGCTTAATTAACTATATTCAGGAAGTAGCCAATGAATATGTTTACGCTGATGGGCGGTCTTTGTCAGCAGCCCAGATGCTAGAAACCTTTCTTTTCCCACGGCCTAGCCACGGTGCTTTAATCGCTAGCCTGTCAGGAGGAGAAAAGAAACGACTTTATCTCCTGCAATTACTGATGCAACGGCCGAATGTGCTCTTCCTAGATGAGCCAACCAATGATTTAGATATCGATACTTTAACTGTTTTAGAAGACTATTTGGCTGATTTTGCTGGAGCTGTCATCACCGTTTCTCATGATCGCTACTTCTTAGACAAATTAGCCGACAAGCTACTTGTTGCTGACCGTACCAGTCGGACAACACACCTTTTCTATGGCAATTACAGCGACTATGAAGCCAGCCAGGCTGACCATGCTATGGCAAGTCAGCCAGTTTCCGATAAAAAACAAGAACCAACTAAACATGTTTCAAGTCAAGAAAAAAGTGGTTCAGATGCAGCCAAGAAACGCCGAATGACCTGGCAAGAAAAGCAAGATTGGGCTGTGATTGAAGACCAAATTTCTGCATTGGAAGACCGACTTAGTCAGATTGATGAAGAGATGACTGTCTCCGGGTCTGACTACGGTAAGTTGGCTGACCTGCAAAGAGAGAAAGAAGCAATTGAGATTGACCTAGAGGCTAAGATGATTTATTGGGAAGAGTTAGCAGAATTAGCGGAATAAACTAGTAGATTTTCAAATTTAGAAGGGGCGTATTTATGGAACAAGCTTATTTAGATTTACTACAACATATTTTAGATCATGGCCAAGAAAAATCTGACCGAACCGGTGTCGGGACGATTTCGACCTTTGGTTATCAAATGCGGTTTGATCTTAGTCAGGGTTTCCCTCTTCTAACGACCAAGCGGGTACCCATGGGCTTGATTACTTCGGAACTATTGTGGTTTTTGAAGGGTGACACCAATGTCCGCTACCTGTTAGAAAATAATAATCATATTTGGGATGAATGGGCATTTAAGAATTGGGTAGAGTCAGCAGATTATCAAGGACCTGACATGACTGATTTTGGCTTACGAGCTAACCAGGACCCTGAATTTAATCAGCTTTACCAAGAACAAATGAAGATTTTCCAGAATAAAGTGCTGCATGATGCCAATTTTGCTAATAAATATGGTGATTTAGGCAATGTTTACGGCAAGCAATGGCGTCACTGGGAAACACGCGATGGGGGCTATATTGATCAAATCGCTAATATTATCGACCAGCTAAAAAATAATCCAGATTCTCGGCGAATTATCCTGTCAGCCTGGAATCCCGAAGATATTCCTAATATGGCCCTACCACCTTGCCATACTATGAGCCAGTTTTATGTCCAAGATGGCAAATTATCCTGTCAGCTTTACCAGCGTTCGGGCGATGTGTTCCTGGGTGTACCTTTTAATATTGCCTCTTACGCGCTCTTAACTCATTTATTAGCGCGGGAAGCTAATTTAGAAGTGGGTGAATTTATTCATACCTTTGGCGATGTTCATATCTATACTAACCATGTCGACCAAGTTAAAGAGCAGTTGACCCGCCAGCCTAAGGGCTTCCCGCAGTTGGTTATTGATTCTGCCGCTGACGGTAAATCAATTTTTGAATTGGAAAAGGCGGATATCAAGTTAGAAGGATATGATCCACATCCAGCTATTAAGGCGCCAGTGGCTGTCTAGGGAGGTAAACTATGCTAATTGCGATATGGGCCCAATCACAAAATGGCGTGATAGGCCGCGACAATCAATTACCTTGGCGGCTACCCAACGATTTGAAATTTTTTAAGGACCAAACACAAGGTCATCCAGTGGTGATGGGACGTCGGACATTTGCCTCTATGAACTATCGACCCTTGCCTCAGCGGGAAAATATTATCCTTAGCCGGCAAGCTCAATTTTTTGAGTCGGATTATGATCAATCTGATGTGATTATTACCGATCAAATTGAAGACATTTTAAGTCGGGCGCAAAAACAAGATGTTTTTATCATGGGCGGTGCCAGTGTCTATCAACTGTTTTGGCCTTATTTAGATGAATTACGCCGTACCTTGGTCATGGCTGATATAGTAGGGGGTACATATTTTAACCCAGACTTATCGACCTTTAGTCTTTATCACAGTGTCGATCACCCAGTTGATGACCAGCACGCTTATCCCTACCGCTTTGAATTTTATAGAAAAAGATAGGAGTAGAGTATGTCTGTAAAAATTTCTAACAAGGGCCGTAGATTTAACGGCTGGAAATGGGCCTTCATCGGTTTAGTGTCACTGATGATTATTGGCTTGGTTGTAGTCTTTACTAGTCTTTTTGCCGGCCAAACAACCAATCAAACTAGTAATCAAGCTACTGTCCCGTATGAATCGGGTCAGGTAATAAATACCGAATCTTCTATGTCTCGAGATTCCTTTAACCAATTATTAAATGCGCTATTGGCTGATGACCAGTCACCCTATCGGATTTATGTAGACGATCAAGTCAATTTTGAAAGCAAGGTTAGTTTACTTGGGCAAGAAATAGGTATTGAAATTGCCGGTGATCCGCGGGTTGATGAGCAGCAAAATATTGCCATTGATATCAATCGCATCGAGCTGGGTGGTCTTGACCTACCGACTTCACTAGTCATGCAAGCTTTTGCCGGTCTGATTGATAGTCAGGTTCCCTTGGACGTCGATGCTGCTGATCAAGTATTAACTGTCCGTTTAGACCAGGCTTCTCAACAATTACCAGTTGAGGTGTCAGCCCAATATATTGACTTGGCTAATGATCGGATTGATATTAATTTTGATATCCCAACAAAGTTTATTGCTGAACAAATTGAAGCTAATGTGAAGTAGAGGTTGTTTATGGAAAACTTTTATCAATATGTACAGCGATACCGGGGTCATTCTGACCTCCAGGATCAAAAGTGGACCGAGTTTGCCGAAAGTGTCTTTTTAGATACTGATTTTCCGCGCACTGGGCGAGATTTTGATAGTATCAGTCGGTATATTGAAGAAAACGACCGCTATTCGGACTATGTAGCAACCTTTGATGAAATTTGGCAGGAATATACGAGCTAAATAATTGCGTGATATAGAAAGAAGAATGATTTATGAATGATAATCCAGATACACCAGACTTAGCTAGTACAAGCAAGGCGGGTGGTGCCAGACTTAAGCGTCTAGTAGTTTGGCTGATATCTTTGGTCCTAGTCTTTATGGGTACCCGTTATTACTACACGGCTAGTCTACCTTTTGTCAACTTAGGCTCTAGTTTTTCTGCCAGTCAGATTCGTAATTTACAAAAAGCGGGAACGACTATTCAAGCTTTGTCTTACCAAGATATAAGCAGTGACCAGTTATTGACTGGGGCTCTCTCTGGTATGGTTCAAGCCCTTGAAGATTCTTATTCAGCCTTTTTAGACCAAAAACAATCTCAGGCCTTGAATGAGAGTATGGATGGGTCATTCGATGGGATTGGTGCCGAGATTATGAGCTTGGATGACCAAATTGTAATTGTTTCCCCTATCCAGGACTCGCCGGCTGAGCGTGCGGGTCTGCAGGCCAATGACGTCATTCTTTCAGTAGATGGTCAATCACTAGCTGGTAAAACCAGTGAGGAGGCTGTCGCCTTGATTAGAGGCCAAGCGGGCAGTCAAGTAACCCTTGAAATCAAGCGGGGAGATAGTAATCAAAAAGTAGCAATCACACGCGATACGATTCCACTGGAAACTGTGAAAGGTCAAATCCTATCAGATTCTAGTATCGGCCATATTCAAATCAGCTCTTTTGCAGAGACCACCTATGACGAATTGGTCACCACTATTGAGAATCTGCGTCAACAAGGCGCAAAATCTTTTGTCTTAGACCTGCGAGGCAATCCTGGTGGCTTGCTAACTTCGGTCGTTAAAATTGCTAATATATTTCTAACTGATGGTGATGTTATTGTTAAAACAGAGGATGGTCAGGCTCATCAAGAGTCACTGAAGGCTTCGAATCAAGAATACGGAGATTTTAAGGTGACAGAACCCGTAAGTGTGCTTATCGATGAAGGCTCTGCTTCAGCATCAGAAATTTTAGCTGGGGCCTTGCAACAATCAGCTAAGATGCAAGTCGTCGGCCAAAATTCTTTTGGTAAGGGGACTGTCCAGTCTGTTGTGCCAATTGGTTCGGCTGGCGATCTAAAAATTACGACTGCTCATTGGCTCACTCCAAATGGCGATTGGATTAATGAAAAGGGAATAAAACCTAACGTGACAGTTAGCCTGCCTGACTATGCTAGTTTGACGCTCATAGATGCCAGCCAAGATTATCAGCTTGGTGCTGCTGGCGAGGCAGTCTTAAATATTAAGCGTATTTTATATGTATTAGGCTATAGTGACCAGGCTCATCCTAATGACCTTTATGATGACCAAACTGTTCAGGCAGTCAGAAGCTTCCAGACTGATCATAATTTATCAACAACTGGCCAGGTAGATGGACAGACGGCTTATGGCTTAGTCCAAGCTATGCGTGACCATATTAAGGCTAATGATAGTCAATTGGAGGCAGCAGTTAAGACCTTACAAGCAAATTAAATTGAGGAGGGAGAGAAACCATGGCATTGATTCAATGGTACCCAGGACATATGGCCAAGGCCAAGCGTGAGGTACAGGAACAGATAAAGAAAGTAGATGTAGTGGTGGAGGTGCGAGATGCGCGTTTACCGGATAGTTCAAAAAACCCAATGATTGACGCTATCATAGGCGATAAGGCGCGCTTTATCGTTCTCAATAAGGCTGATTTAGCTGACCCTCGTCAAAGTCAAGCTTGGGTAGAGAAATTGACTGGTAGTCAGGTTCAAGCTTATGCTTTGGATGCCAAAAATCCACGAGATATTAAGAAAGTACGTAAGGTCTTAACTGATTTTACTCAGCCTTTGCGCCAAAAGTGGGCTGATAAGGGGGTTAAACATAAACCTATTCGCTTAATGGTCGTGGGTATTCCCAACGTTGGTAAATCAACCTTTATCAATCAATTTACTGGTAAGAAACGCGCCGATGTTGGTAACAAGCCCGGTGTGACCAAGGGGCAGCAGTGGCTTAAAATAGATGATGACTTTGAACTCTTAGACACGCCCGGCATTCTTTGGCCAAAATTTGAAGACCAGGATCGGGCGCAGGCTTTGGCATTGTCGGGTGCAATTAAGGATACTCACTACTATGATGATGATATCGCCCTGTTTGCCTTAGAGTTCATGGGACGATACTATCCTGATTACTTAGTAGATAAACTAGCTCTTACTCCAGATGAGGCCCATCCACCTTATGCGGAGGTTCTGATGATTATCACAGCGCGCCAAGGTTTTAAAGATGATTATGAACGAGCTGCCAATAAATTAATCCTTGATTTTAGGGCAGGCCGCTTAGGACGGATGACTTTAGACCGAGTTGAAGATTGTTATGAAGTAAGCGATGTCCAAGTTGGGGTTAATGATAATGAATGAATTTAAAAGTATGACGGTAGGCCAGGTCAAAAGTTACTTGACTAATTTGCAGGGGAATAACCAGGACTTGTCTCAGGCGGACCGAGAAAGCCTAGTGCTTGATTCCAGAAAAGGGGTACATCAGGCTTTGACTGCATTTGACCGTCAGCGCGCTAAAGAGTCGCTTCGACGTGCCCATATTCAAGCCATGCGTAGCCGTGAAGAGGCGCTCATGCAAGCCGGCTACCAGGTGATTGCAGGGGTTGACGAAGTAGGGCGGGGCCCCTTGGCGGGGCCTGTTGTTGCCTGTGCCTTGGTACTGCCAGCAGATATGCCCTTGATAGATTTTGATGATTCTAAGCAAGTGAGTCTGAGTCAACGCCAAAAGCTGGTGGCAGCAATTGATCAATATGCGATAGACGTTCAAGTAGCTGAGGTATCAGCCCAGCAGATTGACGAAACTAATATTCTACAAGCTACAAAAGCGGCTATGAGCCAGGCTATTTTAGCCTTATGTCCTCGTCCTGATATGGCCTTGATTGATGCGGTTAGCTTGCCTACTTTGACTATTGACCACCAGGCAATTATCAAAGGAGATGCTAGTGTTTATAGTATTGCGGCCGCCTCCATATATGCTAAGGTATATCGCGACCGCCTTATGGCTCAGTACCATGACCTTTATCCAGCCTACGATTTTATTAATAATGCGGGTTACGGGACGAAAAAACATTTAGCTGCTTTAGCTAAATTTGGTCCTTGCCCGATTCATAGGCTCAGCTTTGCACCAGTTAAGGCAGCCATCCGCTAATGACTAAGTAACAAAAAATATAAAAGTAAATTGACCTCCTTTTACGTATGTAATGTTATAGGAGGTTTTTTATGTTAAATCGAATCGTTGATTATCTACAGACAAACTATACCAGCGCCCATGAGATATATGTGCATAGTCTTGAGAGCGGGTTGTTTTCCTATCAAGACCGAGAGGCTTTAGTTGCTATCTATCGGAACTCTGGATTAAATATCGGGAACAATAAGCAGTCACTTGCTTCTGATTGGCATGTAGGTGGCAATTTACAGAAAGACTTGACAACTAAACAGTTGAATGATCTAGCAAGGAAAGTTACTAATTTAGGCAAATTACCAGACCGTTTATCTTGGCCAGCTTGTCAAGCTGCCTATGCAGACCAAAATATTCAAGCTATTTCTCTAGACCAAGCCCAATACCCTGAACTTTTAAGAGCCAGTTATCAACCTGCTCAGGTGCTTTTTTGCCAAGGCGATTGGCGGTTACTACATACACCACAGCTAGCCGTAGTAGGCAGCCGTGATTTAACGCCCTATGGCTACCAGGCTTTATCTAGGCTTTTACCACCAGTACTTTCCGCTTGGACGATTACATCTGGTCTGGCTAAGGGAGCAGATGTGACTGCTCATCAGGAGGCGGTGAAGGGCAAGGGTAGAACTATTGCAGTCATAGGTACAGGCTTAAACCATGCTTATCCTCGTCATCATAAAAATATCCAAGCACAGCTAGCAAAAGATCAACTGGTTGTTTCGCCCTTGCCATGTCAGGCGGACGTTCAACGTTGGCATTTTCCCTATCGTAATCGAGTAATCGCAGGTTTGTCCTTAGCTTGCTTGGTAGTCCAGGCTAAGGAAAAATCGGGGACTCTGATTACCGCCCACCATGCCTTAAATGAAAACCGTCAAGTTTTAGCCATCCCAGGGCCAATTACGGATGCAGCCTATGCGGGTTCTAACCGCCTTATCCAAGAGGGCGCAAGTTTAGTAGCCAGCTCAGAAGACTTGTTGGCAGCCTTGCCTAGTTACTTTTAATATTAAAAAATGAAGAAGTTAGAGCTAACAAAACTATCTGAATTAAAAATATTTGACAAGAATAAATTGTTGACCTAATATGAATAGCGATTTACCAATTCAGAGAGGAGCCTGTAGGTGGCTTATAAATATCTAATCATTGTGGAATCGCCAACTAAAGCGAAAACCATACAAAAATACCTAGGTCGCAATTACAAGGTTGTTGCCTCTAAGGGTCATTTACGTGACCTGCCTAAGAGTAAGATGGGGATTGATTTGGAGAATAACTATGATCCTTATTATATTTCGATTCGAGGCAAGGGGCCAATTATTAAAGAACTTAAAAAAGATGCTAAAAAAGCGGAAAAAGTCTTCCTTGCTTCCGACCCGGACCGAGAGGGAGAGGCAATTGCTTGGCATTTAGCTTACCTGCTTGGTCTTGATCCTAATGACAATATCCGGGTAACCTATAATGAAATTACTAAGGATGCAGTTAAAGAGGCTGTTAAAAACCCTCGGCCAATTGATATGGACTTGGTGGATGCCCAACAGGCTCGCCGAGTTCTTGATCGGTTGGTTGGTTACAACCTCTCCCCAATGCTCTGGCAAAAAGTTAAACGTGGCTTATCAGCTGGACGTGTCCAGTCAGTAGCCCTTAAGATGATTATTGACCGGGAAAATGAAATACGTAACTTTAAGCCGGAAGAATACTGGACAATTGAAGGGACTTTTTTAAAAAATCGTAAAAAATTTACCGCTCAGGCTAATAAATTGCATGGCAAAAAAGTTGATATGAAAACGGAAGCCGATGCGCAAAAGTTTATGGCTGAAATTAAAGATAAAGATTTTACGGTAGCCAATTTGGTAGAAAAAGAAAGAAAGCGTAACCCGCAAAAACCATTTACAACTTCATCAATGCAGCAGGAAGCTGCCCGCCGTATAAATTTCCGTACCAGAAAAACCATGATGGTTGCCCAGCAGCTCTATGAAGGGGTGTCTTTAGGACGTGGAGGCGCAGTTGGTCTGATTACTTATATGCGTACCGATTCTACCCGGATTTCTGCATCAGCTCAGACAGCTGCTAAAGATTTTATTACTGACCAGTATGGTAAGGACTATTTAGGCAGTCAAACGAGTGGAGGTGGTGGCGCCCAAGATGCCCATGAAGCGATACGCCCCACTGATATCAGCCGGACGCCTCAAGATATTGAAGGCTATTTAACCAAGGATCAGTACAAGCTATATAGTTTAATCTGGTCACGATTTGCTGCTAGTCAGATGGCACCGGCAGTTTTTGATACCGTGGCCTGCGACTTAATTCAAAATGGTGCCAGCTTCAGGGCCAATGGATCTAAAATTAAGTTCGAAGGCTTTTTAAAAGTTTACCCTGATCGATCTGAGAAAAATAATATTCTGCCCGAGTTAGCCAATGGAGATGTGGTGAAGAGTGTCGAAATTGAACCTAGTCAACATTTTACCCAGCCACCAGCCCGCTATACCGAGGCCAGTTTGATTAAGAGTTTAGAAGAAAATGGGGTAGGACGTCCATCGACCTATTCACCTACCATAGAAACCTTAATTAAACGCTACTATGTTAAATTAGAAGCTAAACGTTTTGAGCCTACGGAATTAGGAGAGATTGTTAATGACCTGATTAGCAGGTTCTTCCCTGATATTGTTAATATAGAGTTTACAGCACATCTAGAAGAAGAGTTGGATAATATCGAAACTGGTAAAAAGGAATGGGTTAAGGTTATCGATAGTTTCTATAAGCCATTTTCCAAGGAGCTTGAAGAGGCTGAGGAGAAGATGGAAAAGGTAGTGATTAAAGATGAGCCAGCCGGTTTTGACTGTGACCAGTGTGGTCACCCCATGGTCATCAAGTTAGGCCGATATGGAAAATTTTATGCCTGCTCTAATTTCCCCGAGTGTCACAACACAAAGGCAATCGTTAAAGAAATTGGTGTTACCTGCCCAACCTGTAAGGAAGGTCAAGTAATTGAGCGTAAATCTAAGAAAAATCGCCTCTTTTATGGCTGCTCACGTTATCCGGATTGTGACTTTGTTTCTTGGGACAAGCCGATTGGACGAGACTGTCCAGTCTGCCAGCATTTCTTGGTTGAGAAGAAATCCCGAGGTAAAAAACAAGTCGTTTGCTCTAACTGCGATTATAAGGAAGATGTTCAAAAGGGCGACGACTGATTAAGTTAAAAGTGCTGACCATTTAGATGATTTGAGATAGAAGCTGTGGCAGAGGTCACAGCTTCTTCATTTTTAATAAAAAATTAATCAATCTGAAAATGAAAAGGTTTACTTTATTAATTTGTAGACTATGATATAATTGTATTATATTAAGAGAATATTGCGAATGTTTAAAAATTTACAAACTTAAAGAAGGCTGCTATGACTAACCAAGAATTACGCCAATCTTTTATGGACTATATTGTGGATGAGCGACATTATAGTCAGCAAACAGTTAAGGCCTATTTAGATGATTTAGACCAATTTATGACTTTTATGTCGGACCAAGGTTTGTGTCATTTTAATCAAGTGGCCTACCGAGATATCCGCCTATACCTGAGTCAGCTTCAGGCTAAAGGGATTAAGCGATCCAGTATTAACCGTCACCTTTCCTCACTAAGATCGGCTTATCGCCATTTTGTCACGATTAAAGGGGTTAATGATAATCCTTTTGCCTATATTCAAGGGGCTAAGGCTGAGAAAAAGCTTCCTGAGTTCTTTTATGAGGAAGAGCTTGTTCCGCTATTCCAGGCCGCTCAAGGAGAGCGAGATTTAGATCGACGAAATTTAGCCCTATTAGAGTTTCTTTATGCAACCGGTGCTCGGGTAGCTGAATGCCGTGATTTGACTTTGGACATGTTAGATTTTGAGAGTCGCATGGTATTAATTCATGGTAAGGGTGGTCGGGACCGCTATATACCGTTTGGACAGGCGTGTCAGGATGCGCTAAAAGATTACTTGTCAGGTCCCCGCCAGGAGTTAATGGCAATTACAGGGGCTGACCATCCTTATGTTTTTGTTAATCATCATGGACAGCAATTGACCAGCGCTGGTATTGCTTTTATACTAGACCAGTTGATAAAAAGATCGACTTCTAATTTGGCCATCCATCCCCATAAGATTAGGCATTCTTTTGCTAGCCATTTGCTTAACCATGGTGCTGATATACGAACAGTCCAAGAATTATTGGGGCATGCTAGTCTGTCTACCACCCAAATTTATACCCACATATCCAAAGAATCACTTCGCCAGTCTTATATGAATTTTCATCCCCGAGCCCACCTTGATGAGGGCGCCGATAGAAAGGACTAATGAAATGGAAGAATTATTAGGTAAAATTCGTGAAATAAAAGCTTTCATGCAACATTCTGATATTGTTGATCAAGCAGATGATCTTTCCTTTGAACCCATGGTTAAAGAATTAGCCGAGAAGGTTCAAGCGAATGCTTATCTGCTTCAGGCAGATGGCAAAATACTTGGCTTCCATCTTCCATACGAGGCAGCTCATTCTGCTAGGATCACTGAAATGATGGCTGCGCGTAAAGTGCCAAAAGCTTACATGGATAATCTTAATAATCTTGATGAAACCCTAGCTAACGTGCCAATTTCTGACGACCGTACCATGTTTCCTATCGAGTATCGTGATGAATTTCCGGACGGGAAAACAGCTATCGTGCCCATTCAATCATCAGGCGAAGTTATTGGCTACCTCATGCTAACAAGACTCAACGGGCCATTTAATACAGCAGATATGATTTTGGCCGAATATATTGCAACAGTGATAGCTATCGAGATGGAGCATGTACAAAATGAATCGAAGCAAAAAATAATTCGCCAGCAAAACTTAGTAGATATGGCAGTCCATTCCTTGTCCTATTCTGAATTAGAAGCCCTAAATGTAATTTTTGACCGGCAACCGGCTGAAAGCTTCCGTATTACTGCTTCAAAAATTGCTGAGCAAAAGAATATTACGCGGTCTGTAATTGTAAACGCACTGCGCAAATTAGAATCAGCCGGGGTTATCCGCTCTCGTTCACTCGGCATGAAGGGGACTTTTATAGACGTCAAGAGCGTCGAAAATTTTAAAATGTTGAAAGCTACCTTGCAAAAAGTCAGCTTATAGAAAAAAGAGCTTAAGGCATACACCTTAAGCTCTAAATATTTAGCTAGCTTTTATTGATTTTTCTTATATCCCCAACCAAATGGTACCTTTGATTCGGTACCATTTTTAATGCGCTCAAGGTTAGGCCGGTGGCGGATAATCATAAGCAACCAAATAAGGCCAACAATCAGACTAAATAGCCAGTCTTGATAGTAAAATGACATGAAAAAGGCTGCACCAGTCCCAACTAAGCTGGATAGACTGACCATCCGGCTAAAGTAGAGGCAAACAAAGAAGACACCAATTGCCAGCAAGGCGAAAATGGGAAGGAAGGCAAAGGCAACACCGAAGCTGGTAGCGACAGCTTTTCCTCCTTTAAAGTTTAAAAATAAGGAGAAGGAATGACCGATAACGGCTACGATGCCAACCAAGAGCGGGTGGACCTGAGGATTTAGCCACATTGCTAGCCAAACAGGAATTGCTCCTTTGAGGGCATCGCATAGGAAAACGATGAGGCCTCCCTTAACACCAAAAACTCGAAAAGCATTAGTCGTGCCAATATTACCTGAACCAAATTGACGGGGGTCTTTATGATAGACGTACTTGCCTAGTAGAATACCTGAGGGAATGGATCCAATGATGTAGGCTACCAGCAGGGTGATTATTGATAATAGCAGTTAGACCGCCTCCTTAAATATTGTTGCGCATAATTAACCTTATTATACCATGATTACAGCGTAAATAAGCGTAAAAAATAAATCCAATTGACCTGACTTCTGTCAGTAAATTTTTCAACTTATAACCTAAGAATTAATGACTTGTTTCATGAAATTATTTTAAGCTATGATATGATATAGACTAGAAAAAATAAGGAGCGGTTTAATGGCCAAAAATAATAACCAATATAATGAATCATCCATCCAAGTGCTAGAAGGTCTAGAAGCAGTCCGTAAACGACCCGGTATGTACATTGGCTCAACGGATAATCGTGGCCTTCATCATTTGATTTATGAGATAGTTGATAACTCTGTTGATGAGGCCTTGGCGGGATATGGCCAGCAAATTAAAGTGACTTTAAAAGCTGACGGCTCTGTAGAAGTCAGCGACCAAGGACGGGGCATGCCAATTGGTAAGCACGCATCAGGTAAACCTACAGTAGAAGTTATTTTGACTGTTCTGCATGCCGGTGGTAAATTTGGTGGCGGTGGCTACAAGACCTCAGGCGGGCTACACGGGGTTGGCTCTTCAGTAGTTAATGCCCTTTCAGAAAAAATGACTGTTACAGTTTACCGGGATGGTAAAAAATATGAGCAAACCTTTATCAATGGTGGTCAACCACAAAAACCTAAAACAACCACCTATAAAGGGAAACAAACAGGTACAGTGATACGTTTTAAACCAGATGCCAGTATCTTTAAGGAGGCCCAGTTTGACCCTGATATTATCCGCCAGCATTTGCGGGAGTCCGCCTTCTTACTTAAAGATTTAGAAATTATTTTTATTGATGAATTAAATGGGAGCGAGGAGACTTTTCACTATCCAGATGGGATTGTCTCTTTCGTTGATTATTTAAATGAAGACAAGGATCAATTACACCCAACTGTTTATTTTGAAAATAAGGAAGCTGGTATTGCTATGGAACTGGCCTTCCAATACAATGACGGTTATTCAGAAACAATCCTTTCCTTCGTTAATAATGTTCGTACCGGAGATGGTGGGACGCATGAAGTAGGACTCAAAACGGCTTTGACCAAGACCTTTAATGAGTATGCCCGTCGTGTTAATCTTATTAAACCCAAAGAAAAGAACTTGGAGGGTAGCGATGTGCGGGAAGGGTTTACAGCAGTTCTGTCAATCCGAGTGCCTGAAGAAATGCTACAATTTGAAGGGCAAACCAAGTCTAAATTGGGAACTCCCCAAGCTCGGTCAGCAGTAGAAGCTATGGTGTCTGACCGCCTTTCTATCTATTTAATGGAAAACGGGGAAATTGGCCAGATGCTGGTTAAAAAGGCGCTCAAAGCCCGTGAAGCTCGTGACGCAGCTCGTAAGGCCCGTGAAGCTTCACGAACCGGAAAAAGTAAGCGAAAACAGGAAACTTTACTATCGGGCAAACTGACACCAGCTCAGGGGAAAAATCACCAAAAAAATGAACTCTTCCTAGTCGAGGGTGATTCAGCAGGTGGTTCAGCTAAGCAAGGACGGGACCGTAAGTTCCAGGCCATCTTACCCTTGCGGGGTAAAGTATTAAATACTGAAAAGGCGTCAATCCAAGATGTTTTAAAAAACGAAGAATTGGCGACTATCATTTATACAATTGGCGCTGGTGTTGGGGCCGAGTTCGATCTAGATGACGCAAATTATGATAAGGTAATTATCATGACCGATGCTGATACTGACGGGGCCCATATTCAAGTTTTATTATTAACCTTCTTCTATCGCTACATGCGCCCCCTAGTAGAGGCGGGCCGGGTCTACCTAGCCATGCCACCACTCTATAAGGTTTCTAAGGGCAAAGGAAAAAAAGAGAAAATTGCCTATGCTTGGACTGACCAAGAGTTGGACCGTGCTATTAAAGAAGTGGGTAAAGGCTACACACTTCAAAGGTACAAGGGTCTGGGGGAAATGAATGCAGACCAGCTTTGGGAAACCACTATGGATCCTGAGACTCGTACGCTCATCCGAGTTACCTTAGATGATTTGTCTTTAGCTGAGAAGCGTGTTTCTGTATTGATGGGTAACAAGGTTGAACCAAGACGTCACTGGATAGAAAGTCATGTTGCTTTTACTATGGATGAGGCAGATAAGTTGTTAGAACAGGCTAATGATGATGCTAGTCAAGACAAAACAGAAGAAATAGAAGTAGAATTAGCCCAGCAAAACCAAGCAGGCAAATAGAGATTAGAGGGTAGATATGGTAGATATTCAAGAATTATCACTAGCAGAAGTAATGGGTGATCGATTTGGCCGCTATTCCAAATATATCATCCAAGATCGTGCCCTACCGGACATCAGGGATGGTTTAAAACCGGTTCAAAGGCGCATCTTATACGCCATGTATCGTGAGGGCAATACCTCAAATAGTAATTTCCGTAAGGCAGCAAAAACAGTGGGCAATGTTATTGGTAATTATCATCCTCATGGCGATATCTCAGTTTATGACGCCATGGTGAGGATGAGCCAAGAATGGAAGAATCGTGAAGTTTTGATTGAGATGCATGGCAATAATGGGTCTATGGATGGCGATCCGGCTGCTGCCATGCGTTACACTGAAGCCCGTCTGTCTAAAATTGCCGATGAACTTCTCCATGATTTGGATAAGGATACCGTAGAGTATATGCTGAATTTTGATGACACTGAGGAAGAACCAACTGTCTTACCGGCTGGTTTTCCCAACCTCCTGGTCAACGGGGCTTCTGGTATTTCGGCAGGGTATGCTACCGAGATTCCTACACACAATTTGGGTGAGGTGATTGACGCCACAACTTATCTAATTGATCATCCCCAAGCCTCCTTGGATAAATTGCTAAGCTTGATGCCCGGACCAGATTTTCCAACTGGTGCTGTCATTCAAGGTCAGGCAGAATTAAAAAAAGCTTATGAGACCGGGCGGGGGCGCGTAGTTGTCCGTTCTCGTCATGAGTTAGAAAGCCTGAGATCAGGACGCCAGCAAATTGTCATTAATGAAATTCCTTTTGAGGTTAATAAATCTAACCTTGTCCGACGCATGGATGAATTGCGGTTAGATCATTCTGTTGATGGCATCAGTGAAATCCGGGATGAATCTGACCGTAACGGGTTACGCATCGTTATTGAACTTAAAAAAGAAGCTAATATCGATGCGATTCTCCAATATTTTTACAAAAATACGGATCTCCAGGTTAACTATAACTTTAATATGGTAGCAATCAATCAGCAACGGCCAGAACAGGTTGGCTTAAGAGCAATGTTGCAGGCTTTTATTGACCATCGGGCCGAAATTATCCGCCGACGGACTAGCTTTGACCGCAACAAGGCCCAGCGTCGCTTGCATATTGTAGATGGTTTGATTAAGGCTGTTTCCATCCTGGACGAAATTATTACGACGATCCGTAATTCAAAAAATAAGGCCGATGCTAAAAAGAACCTGGCTAATCAGTTTGAGTTTTCAGAAGTCCAAGCTGAAGCAATCGTTAGTTTACAGTTATATCGTTTAACTAATACTGATATTAAGAGTTTGCAGGATGAGCGTTTGGACTTGAATGAAGATCTCGCTCGCTTTCACACTATTTTGAGTGATGAAAAAGCTCTCTTTAAGCTGATGAAGCAAGAACTTAAAACAATCAAAACCAACTATGCTAGTCCACGACGGACCAGCATCGAAGCAGAGATTGAAGAAGTTGTTGTTGAGAAGCAACTGCTAATTCCAGTTGAGGATGCCATGGTTACAGTGACCCGCAATGGCTATATCAAGCGGTCATCGCTACGATCATTTGGCGCTTCTAAGCCTGAAGAAGTTGGTCTCAGAGAGGGCGACCAGCTGGTTTATATGGCTGAAATGCAGACAACCGACAATTTGATCATGATTACTTCAAAGGGTAACTATATTTACCAGCCGGTTTATGAGCTTCAGGAAATTCGTTGGAAAGATTTAGGTGAGCATGCCTCCCAACGCTTACCACTTCAAGCGGATGAACGGATTATCTTTGTTACACCCTACTTAGAAGATAGTCAGGCTAAACTTTTATTAGCATCTCAGGAAGGCATGATTAAACAAACCCCTCTTGCTGACTTTAAATCATTCAGAGGCTATAAAAAGAAAATGGCCCTTGCTATGAATCTCCAGTCGCCAAGTGACCAAGTCATCCAAGTGTACAGAATAGAAGACCAGGTTGACCCAGACCAGGCTCAGGTTATTCTCTTTAGTAAATTTGGCTTCGCCCTCCGTTATAGCTTGGGCGAAATTTCTACTGTGGGTAGCCGGGCTAAAGGGGTGAAATCAATTAATTTGAAAGCTGGCGACCAGGTTGTGGGCTTGGCTTATCAAAATCAAGTGAATGATCAAGCCCAGGTGATCGTCTTTACGCAACGTGGCCATGTTAAGCGAATGAATTGGGAAGAAATATCAGTCTTAGGCCGGGCTAAACGTGGTCTCCAAGTATTAAAAACTCTAAAAACTAAACCACACTATCTAGTGGCTGCATATCAAATTGATAATCTTAAAGATCGCTATCAGGCTTATACTAGCCAAGGTGATTTGCTGACGTTGATGGCAGGGGATGTTAATCTAGCTAATCGAACGTCCAATGGTTCTGCCTTGATTGATGAGACCATCCATGGTCAAGTGATATTAGTTACTAAATTATTGAACTTATTTGACCATTAGTCTGGCGGTATATTAACTAGAGAATAATAGTATGATTGCATGCGATTAGTGCTTTTAAAGTACTTTAAAAGCAGGTTTATATTATTTAAGCATTTTAAATAACAATGCTGACTAACACACACCGATGATGTTAAAACGTTTATAATGGCGCGAGCCTGGGATTTATTTCCCAGGCTCTTTTAATTAGAACAATTTCTTATGCAAAGTTCTTGTGTCTACGCAAAATGCTATTTTAATTAGGCATAAGTTAGTTGTTATATTTTTTAAAGGAATTATTAATTAAAACCTATGAAAACAGGCCTCAACTGTATTAGTCATATGGAAAAACTGTTACAATAACAGATTTTAAAAATACAAAATATGAGTATTTTTGTACTTTTGTTATCTTAATTGAAAACCATTCTCAATTAAGTGAGCAAGTGAGCAAGTCAAAAACCACTGATAACAAGCTTTTGATGGGGCTTTCAAAAAACAAAAAAATAACGATAGTATTTTTTTGAACTTTTATCACAAAATTCTTGTTAATACTTGTGATTTTTTATACTATGTACTCAGAAAGAAATTGTGAAAGACAATTCAAGGAGGAAAAATTATATGGCAGATGTACGTTTCCCACAATGGGAAGGATTCCAAGGTACTGAATGGCAAAATGAAGTAAATGTTCGCGATTTTATCCAAAATAACTATACTGAATATCGTGGTGATGACTCTTTCTTAGAGGGTGCCACAGAAGCAACTGATAAATTATGGGCCCAAGTAATGGACCTAACTAAGAAAGAACGTGAAGCTGGTGGTGTCCTAGATATGGATACTAAGGTTGTTTCAACTATCACTTCACATGGTCCTGGCTACTTAAACAAAGACCTTGAAAAAATTGTAGGTGTGCAAACTGATGAGCCGTTCAAACGTTCATTACAACCATTTGGTGGTATCCGGATGTCTGAACAAGCTGCTCATGCTTACGGCTATGAAGTTGATAAAGAAGTATCACACATCTTCCGTGACTTCCGTAAGACTCATAACCAAGGGGTATTCGATGCTTATACACCTGAAATGCGTAAAGCTCGCTCTAACAAGGTAATCACTGGTTTACCAGATGCTTATGGTCGTGGCCGGATTATCGGTGACTACCGTCGTGTTGCCTTGTATGGTGTTGATTACTTAATGGATCAGAAACTTGACGAATTCAATAATGCTTTCGGCAAAACAATGTCTGACGATATTATCCAACTTCGTGAAGAAATGTCAGAACAATATCGTGCATTAGGTGAATTAAAACAAATGGGTGAAAGCTATGGCTTCGATTTAAGCCGTCCAGCTGAAACTGCCCAAGAAGCGATTCAATGGTTATACTTAGCTTACCTAGCTGCTGTTAAGCAACAAAATGGTGCGGCTATGTCATTTGGTCGGACTTCTACCTTCCTAGATATTTATATCCAACGTGATTTAGATAAAGGTTTAATCACCGAAGTTGAAGCCCAAGAAATGATTGACCACTTGATCATGAAATTACGTATCGTTAAGTTCTCTCGGACTCCTGACTATAACGAATTATTCTCAGGGGACCCAACATGGGTTACTGAATCTATTGCTGGTATGGGTACTGACGGCCGTTCATTAGTTACTAAGAACTCATTCCGTTATCTACAAACACTACACAACATGGGTACTGCACCTGAGCCTAACTTAACTGTATTATGGTCTGAACACTTACCAGAAGGCTTTAAAAACTTCTGTGCTGATATTTCAATCAAGACTTCATCAATCCAATATGAAAATGATGAGGCAATGCGTCCAGTTTATGGCGATGACTACGGTATTGCTTGCTGTGTGTCTGCTATGGAAATTGGTAAACAAATGCAATTCTTCGGTGCTCGTGCTAACTTAGCTAAGACTTTACTTTACGCAATCAATGGTGGCGTGGATGAAGTTTCAGGCCAACAAGTAGCGCCTAAATATCAAGGAATTACTTCTGAATACTTAGATTACGACGAAGTAATGGAAAAATTTGATGTCATGATGGACTGGATTGCTGAATTGTATGTCAATACATTGAATATCATCCATTACATGCACGACAAATATTCTTATGAAAACCTTGAAATGGCTCTACATGATACGCATGTAAAACGGACTATGGCAACTGGTATTGCTGGCTTCTCTGTAGCCATCGACTCGCTTTCAGCAATTAAATATGCTAAAGTAAAACCAATCCGTAACGAACAAGGTATTGCTGTTGATTTCGAAATTGAAGGTGACTATCCTAAATATGGTAACAACGATGACCGTGCTGACCAAATTGGTGTGAACTTGTTGAAAGCCTTCATGACTAAGGTACGGAAGACACCTACATACCGCAATGCTATCCATACAACTTCAATTCTTACAATTACTTCAAACGTGGTTTATGGTAAGAATACTGGTGCAACACCAGATGGACGTGATGCAGGGGTAGCCTTCGCACCAGGTGCTAACCCAATGCACGGCCGTGATGAAAATGGTGCCTTGGCTTCATTATCATCAGTAGCTAAAATGCCTTATGAATTCTCATTAGATGGTATCTCAAATACCTTCTCAATTGTGCCTAAGGCTTTAGGTAAAGACCAAGAAACTAAGATTGCTAACTTAGTTGCTATGTTAGATGGTTACACCACTCAAGGTGGTCACCACTTAAACATCAACGTCTTTGACCGGGATACTTTATATGATGCAATGGAGCATCCAGAAGAGTACCCTCAATTAACTATCCGTGTATCAGGTTATGCGGTTAACTTCGTTAAATTAACTCGTGAACAACAATTAGAAGTTATCCACCGGACCATGCACTCAGGTATGTAATTATCATACAATACCTGTTATAATAAGTGAGAGGCTGGACCCACACCCAGCCTCTCTTGTTGTTTATAGATAAGGAGTGATTATATGACCGAGCCAACAGTCGGTTACGTTCATTCATTAGAATCCTTTGGCTCAGTTGATGGACCTGGGATTCGGTTCGTTTCTTTCCTCCAAGGTTGCCGGATGCGGTGCCAATTTTGTCATAATCCAGATACCTGGAAAATTAATGCTGGTACGCCTTACACAGCTAAGGAGCTATTTAATGAAGCTATTAAATACCGTCCTTATTGGCGAGGTAAGGGTGGGGTTACCTGTTCTGGTGGCGAACCACTGCTACAGATTGATTTTCTGATTGAATATTTTACTCTGTGCAAAAAGCATGGCGTTAATACTACATTAGATTCTTGTGGCGCACCGTTCAATCGTGATCCAGAGTGGTTAGAGAAGTTCGACCGGCTATTAGAAGTGACTGATTTGATTCTTTTAGATATCAAACAAATTAATCCCGAGCGTCATCGTAAATTAACGACATGGAAAAATGATACAATCCTCGATATGGCACAGTATTTAAAGGAAAAGGGGCAGCCGATTTGGATCCGTCATGTCCTCGTACCTACTCGTAGCGACTTTGATGAAGATTTAGAAAAATTATCTGAATACATTGAATCACTGGGAGATATTGTTAAAAAAGTAGAAATTTTGCCTTATCATACCATGGGCGTATATAAATATCGGGAGATGGGAATTCGCTATCCCCTTGATGGCGTAGAGCCACCGACAGAAGATCGGGTTGCTAACGCTAACCGTATTTTAAAAACCGAACAATACCAAGGCTATCGTGAAATGTGATTTAAAATGCTAAAAGGCTGGAACTTAGGTTCCAGCCTTTTTTGTTAAAACCGAACTTTAAAAACGTTTTCAATTAAAAATTTTGGAATTTAATAGAAAAACACTGGACAATTGCCCCGTAACCGGTTAAGATACTGGTATTAAAAGCGAACGATAAAGGTATATTAGATGGTATAGTTCGTAAGCGGAAAGGTGAAGCACTTAATGTCAAGAAAATTAATTATTGATACGGATACAGCTGGAGATGATTCAACAGCTATCCTTACAGCCTTGCACTTCTTTGATGTGTTAGGAGTAACCGTAGTGGGGGGGAATATCAGTTTTGACCAAATGGTTGAAAATGCACTCTATACCTTAGAGTTAGCTCAAACTGACCAAAAAATCCCTGTTTATAAGGAACATCCTGATCCTATTATGACACTCGAGGGAGATAGACATCAAACTGAAGAACGGATTTTTGCTAGCGATGGCATGGGAGGCGCAAATTTTCCTAAGGCCCAGCAGCGGCCCGAGGACCAGCATGCTGTCGATTTCATAATTGAAAGTATCCATCGTTATCCGGGTCAGCTTGAGATAGCTGCAATTGGTCCGCTAACCAATATTGCCATGGCAATAAAGCGAGATCCGTCTATTATCAGTCAAATCAAGCATTTATGGATTATGGGTGGTACTAATCATGCACCAGGTAATATAAATGCTGGTGCAGAGTTTAACTTTTATACTGATCCTGAGGCTGTAAAAATTGTGTTACATTCAGGAATCGATATGACCATGGTAACTTGGGAACAAGCCCTACGTCATGCGGTCATGTATGACGATGACCTAGCTGACATTGAGGCCTTGAATAGCAAGGGGTCAGAGTTTTTCTTAAAGGTTAACTTACATACCAAGGCCTTTGAGTTTAAGAAACGGGGCGTCGATGGGGTGACTTGTCCTGATTCTGTTACCCTAGCGCTAGCAGCCAATCCAGATTTAATTAGCCAAGCTACGAGTTACTATGTTGACATTGAATTAAAAGATGGCCTAACTAAGGGTTACAATATTGTCGATGTAGAGGGTGATCTTGGCAAACCTGCCAATATTCGTGTCGTTGAAGCCGTTGATGGTGCTAAGTTTAAACAAGTATTATTAGAAGTTTTAGCCAATATTAACTAGGGGGAAAATCATGTCATTAAAAAAATTAGTCACTGCCTTATTAGCCACTGCCACATTAGCTGCTTGTCAAGGCCAAAATGCCGGTCAAAGCAGTCAAGAAAACCAAAATAGCGAAGCGAATTATAAAATCGCTATGGTAACCGACGGAAATGGCGTAGATGACCGCTCATTTAACCAATCAGCTTGGGAAGGTATGCAAGTTTGGGCTAAGAATAATCAGTTACCTGAAAGCGCAGTTCAATACTACCAATCAAGCAGTGAAAATGATTTCTTACCAAATCTAAACACAGCCATCCAAGACCAGTACGATATTATTTACGGTATCGGCTTTATGTTGACGGACTCAGTAGCCGAAATGGCCGACCAACATCCAGACCAAAAATTTGGCTTGCTCGATGCTAACATTGAAGGTAAGGATAATGTGGTGTCAATTACCTTTGCTGATAATGAGTCAGCTTTCCTTGCTGGTGTAGCCGCAGCTAGCCAATCTAAAACTAATAAAATTGGCTTTGTAGGTGGTCAATCAACACCTGCCGTTGACAAGTTTGAAATTGGTTATATTGCTGGTGCTAAATCAGTAAAACCTGATATTGAAATTGACGTACAGTATACGCAAAGCTTTACCGATGCTGGTGTTGCCCAACAGATTGCCTCTGCCATGTTTGCTAATGGCAGTGACGTTATCTTCCATGCAGCTGGTGGTGCTGGTAATGGTGTTAATACTGAAGCACGTAACCGTTTGGAATCTGGTCAAAATAAAGATATCTGGGTTATCGGTGCTGACCGTGACCAACATGCTGAGGGTGAATATAAGGGTGGTAACTTTATGTTGACTTCAACTTTAAAACACTTAGGTAAGGCAATTGAGGATGAAACCAATGCTGCTATGAAAGATGAATACCACGGTGGCCAACATATTGTTTCTAACCTAGAGAATGGTGGCGTTGGTATTGTCAAGGACTATCTTCCAGCTGAGGTTTTAACAGCAGTAGAGAAAGCTGAACAAGATATTCTATCTGGAGCGATTAAGATACCAGAAAGTAAATAATAGGCGGTAACTGAATGAGTTTAATGAGTGAAAATATTTTAGAAATGCGTAAAATCACCAAGCGATTTGGTGATTTTACTGCTAATGATGCCATTGATTTTGACCTTAAAGCTGGAGAAATCCATGCGCTCTTAGGTGAAAATGGTGCCGGTAAGTCGACTTTGATGTCTATGTTAGCAGGTTTAATTCAACCGAGCTCAGGTGATATCTTTCTTAAAGGCCAAGCAGTAATTATCGATTCGCCCAAGGCTTCTCAAGCCTTGGGCATTGGTATGGTCTACCAACACTTTATGTTAATTGACCAGTTTACTGTTGCTGAAAATATTATGTTGGGGCAAGAATTGACTCAAGGACTTGGTTATCTGGACATGGATAGTATCAATGAAGCAATCCAGACACTTAGCCACAAGTATCAATTACCAGTTAATGGTGATGACCTAGTGGCGGATATTTCGGTAGGTCAACAACAACGTGTTGAAATTTTAAAGACCCTTTACCGGGGCGCAGATATCATCATTTTTGATGAGCCAACCGCAGTACTAACACCGCAAGAAATTGACCAGCTGATGATTACTATGGCTGATTTAAAAGCAGCTGGTAAATCTATTATTTTTATTTCCCATAAGTTAGATGAAATTATGAAAGTTGCTGATCGGATTACTGTGATTAGACGGGGGCAAAAAATTGCTACCCTAGATCGTAGTCAGGTGGATGCTGATAGCTTGGCTGAACTAATGATTGGTCGCAGTGTTAACTTCCATGTACAGGCTGACCGCCAAGATGTGGGGGAACCAGTATTACAAGTAAAAGATTTGCATGTAAAAGACAACAGGAAGTTGCCTGCTGTAAAAGACGTTAACCTGACTATCCATGCAGGGGAAATTGTGGGGTTAGCTGGTATTGAAGGAAACGGGCAGACGGAATTAGTAGAAGCTATAACAGGTTTGCGTAGGGTTGACCAAGGTGATTTTTACCTTAAAGGTCAGTCCCTTAAGTCTGCCTCAGTGCGTCAGTTATTAGCGCATAAATTAAGCCATATCCCAGAAGACCGCCATCAACGTGGTTTACAGCTGAGTTTATCGGTCGCAGATAATATGATTATGCAAACTTATTATCAAACGCCTTTCAGCCATAAGGGCATTTTTAATTTTGATGCAATCAACCAGTATGCCAATGACCTGGTGAAAAAATTCGATATCAGAACACCTGGTATTGACAGTTTGGCTGGTGAATTATCCGGTGGTAACCAGCAAAAAATAGTGATTGCACGTGAATTAGATCGACAACCAGATTTCTTAGTAGCCGCCCAACCGACCCGAGGTTTGGATGTAGGGGCTATTGAGTATGTTCACCAAGGACTGCTTGACCAAGCCCAGGCAGGAACGGCAATTCTCTTAGTTAGCTCCGAATTAGATGAAATATTAGACCTGGCTGATCGGATTGCTGTGATGTATGATGGTCGCCTGATTAAAGTGGTTAATCGTGACCAAGTTGATAAGCGTGATTTAGGCCTCTTGATGATTGGCCAAGAACCTAGTCAATTAAGTAAGGAGGACATGAAGCATGCCTAGAAATTTAAAAATGAGCCAACAATTATTGGTGGCCCTTCTGGCTGTCCTCCTAGGATTGCTTGTTGGCGCTTTAATCATGCTGGCTTTTGGCTACAATCCGCTTTTAGCTTACCAGGCCATGTTTATGGGTGTTTTATCAAGCCCATATTTCTTTGGCGAAGCACTGAGTCAAGCGACTATTTTAGCCTTAACTGGATTGGCCTTTGCCCTGGCTTCTAAAGCAGGCTTCTTTAATATCGGTTTATCTGGTCAATTTCTAATGGGCTGGTTGGCTGCTATTGTAGTGAGTTTGACTTGGCCTAATTTACCAGCTTGGTTATCAGTTGTTTTCGCTAGCCTAGCAGGTGTGCTAGCAGGCGCCTTGTGGGCTGGAATAGCAGGTTTTTTACGAGCCTATCGGGGGGCCAGTGAGGTTATTACTACTATTATGCTGAATTATATTGGTTTACATTTGACCAATTGGATTATTGCAACCCTCTATCAAACAAATGATGCCAGTCCTAGCATTGATGAAGGGGCAAGCCTCCGTCTAGACTTTTTGTCTCAGGCCTTTTCTGGCTCACGACTTAATGGTGGACTTTTTATCATGATTTTAGTGCTTGTTCTTTATATATTTGTCATGTCGAAAACGACTTTAGGCTATGAGATTAAGTCAGCTGGTTTGAACCCCTTAGCGGCCGAATATGCAGGTATGAATACGCGAGCCAATATTGTCCTATCTATGGCCCTGTCAGGTGGTCTGGCTGGTTTAGCCGGTGTTATTAACGGCCTTGGTATCTTCCATAACATTTTTATCCAACGCGCTTTGCCTCAAGAAGGTTTTAACGGGATTGCTGTTGCCCTGTTGGGGATGAATAATCCAGTAGGTATTCTGCTGTCTTCAGGACTTTTTTCAATCCTGCAAACAGGATCCCGCTTCATGCCAAATGCGAGTGGCGTACCTGATGAGCTCGCTCAAGTTGTGATTGCTGCGATTATTTTCTTTGTCGGGGCTAACTATTTGATTCAATATATGCTTAACAAATTAAAACCAAGTAAGGGGGGAATAAATAATGACAATTCAAGATATTATTGTTCTAATTATTTCTAATGCCCTCATGTATGCTGCACCAATGATTTTTACCGCAATCGGGGCTGTTTTTTCTGAGCGGTCTGGTGTTGTAAATATTGGTTTAGAAGGAATTATGGTAGTGGGCGCTTTTGTAGCTGCCTTGGTCAATCTATCACTAGGAACGGCTAGTCTAAGTCCCTGGTTGGCCTTGCTTGTTGGTGGTTTGGCAGGCTTACTTTATTCGCTCATACATGCTGTTGCAACAGTATCGCTACGGGCTGACCACACAATTTCTGGTACTGTCCTAAATCTAGCAGCTACCGGCTTAGCGGTGTTTCTTTGCCGAGCTATTTTAGGTCGCGCGCAAACTGGTCCCTTGGCACAAACTTTTGGGGTAACAACAATCCCAGTATTGAGCCGTATCCCTTTACTAGGCCCACTATTATTCACCCATACTTCTTTGCCAGCTTGGTTGGGTTTGGTCTTAGCTGTTTTGGCTAGTTTCATTCTTTATAAGACTAAATTTGGTTTGCACCTGCGTTCAGCTGGGGAACACCCTTTGGCAGCTGAAACTGTTGGTATCAATGTTTATGCCATGAAGTATGCAGGTGTGCTTATTTCCGGTTTTCTAGCAGGTATTGGGGGCGCTATCCAAGTTCAAGCTGTTACCAATGACTTTTCAGCCACAACGGTTGCTGGTCAAGGCTTTATGGCTATGGCAGCCATGGTTTTAGGTGCTTGGCATCCTTTAGGTGCAGCTGGTGCAGCTATTTTCTTCGGCTTTGCCCAGTCACTCGCTGTTATTGGCGCCTACATTCCTGTGATCAATCAATTACCTAGCGTGGTACTTAAAATATTCCCTTATCTATTAACTATTTTGGTGGTTAGTTTTGTTACTAGTAAAGGCAAAGCTCCTAAAGCTAACGGTAAGGTATATGTTCGTCGTCAATAGAATAAATAATGGAACCAGTCTAAATGGGCTGGTTTCTTTTCTTCCCAGGCTTACTAATTAATAGGAAGCCTTTTTAATTTTTGCTATACTAAATAAGAAAGGGAGGCGTAAATTATGGAATATTATCAAACTTATGACGGTTTACAGCTACCAAAAATTGGTTTAGGAACTTTTAAACTAAAGGGACAAGCTGGTATTGAAGCCATTACTGCTGCAATTGATTTGGGTTATCGCTATATTGATACGGCTTATAATTATGAAAATGAGGGTACGGTAGGTCAGGCAATCCGCCAAGCTGGTGTTGACCGGGATGACTTGATTGTGGCGTCTAAGTTACCAGGTCGTTACCAGCGTTATAACGATACTCTAACGACCATTCAGGAATCCCTTTTACGGGCTGGCCTTGATTACTTCGATGTCTATCTGATCCACTGGCCTAATCCCAAACAAGGACTGTATTTGGAAGCTTGGCAAGCTATGATTGAAGCCCAAAAACGCGGCTATATTAAGGAATTAGGGACCTCAAATTTTTTACCTGAATATATTGATCACTTAGTTGCAGAGACTGGTGTAAAACCGATTGTTAACCAGGTTGAGCGCCATCCTTATTTTCATCAAGACCAACAAATTGCTTACGATCAATCTCAAGGAATTATTACCCAGTCTTGGACACCTTTAGGCCGGGCTAATGAAAAAGCTGAAGTTTCTATTTTTGAATTACCTGAACTGCAAGCAATTGCTGCTAAGCATCAAAAGTCGATTGGTCAAGTCGTGCTGCGCTGGCAAGTACAAACTGGGACCATGCCCATTCCTAAATCATCTAATCCAGCGCGTCTGGCTGAAAACTTAGCAGTTTTTGATTTTGAACTTGACCAAGACGACCTTGATTTAATTAAAAGCTATGATAGCCCAGTTGGTCGCTTATCAGCTCAAAATCCAGCTAGCTATGAAGAATTTTAATTGGTCTACTGTTAGGGTCTAACTTGTGTTAAAATAAGCTTAATCAAGTGATAGAGGAGCGATTCATTTTGCAAAAGATTTTAGTTTTTGGCCATCAGAATCCTGATACCGATGCCATTACCTCAGCTATTTCCTATAGTTACTATCTCAGCCAAAGTAATCAAGAGGTAGAACCTGAACCAGTTGCTTTAGGACCTGTTAATCCTGAAACCCAGTTTGCGCTAGACTATTTTAATCAACCAGCACCTCGCGTGATTGAGACTGCTGCCAACGAAGTAGATTTAGTTGCCTTGGTTGACCATAATGAAAGCCAACAGTCAGTCAGCGATATAAAAGAGGTCAGCGTTTATTCTGTAGTTGACCACCACCGGATTGCTAACTTTGAAACAGCTGATCCGATTCTTTATGTTGCCCTACCAGTAGGCTGTACCCAAACTGTTATCTATCAAATGATGAAATTTGCTGGAGTTAAGCCAACTAAGGAAATTGCTGGCTTAATGATTGCTGGTATTGTTTCTGACACCCTCTTATTCCAGTCACCAACAACAACTGACCAGGACAAAAAAACGGCTGAAGCCTTGGCTGAAATTGCTGAAATAGACCTACAAGCCTTTGGTTTAGACCTTTTAAAAGCCGGCGCCAATGTGGATGATAAATCTGCCCTGGAAATTGCCGAGGGCGATGCTAAATCTTTCCCAATGGGAGATTATAGTATTCGGATAGGACAGATTAACGTTGTTGATGTTGCAGATGTCTTAAAACGTAAAGATGAGATTCTTGCCGTAATGCAGTCAGAATCAATTGATCATTCTTATGATGCATTCTTATTAGTTGTAACTAACATCTTAACGAATGATTCGGTTGGCCTTTATGTTGGTAATGAAAATCTACAGGCTAGCTTTGAAGCAGCATTTAATACTAAAATTGACCAACAGACCCTTGACTTGCCTGGAGTTGTATCACGTAAAAAACAAGTAGTGCCACCTTTAACCAAGGCAATTGAAGACTAAAAATTATTTAGTTAGGGAAACTGTAATTAAACTGACTTAATCATAGGCTGGGTTTTTGCCCCAGCTTTTTTGATTTAAATTAATCTCTAGTTCACTTTACTGGTATAATCAGCTTAATATTTATGTTAAAGGAGTTAGTCATGGAAATCGTAATTGTGGGCGGGGGAGAGCTAGGCCGCGAGCTGAGTCGAGACCTCAATGATGAGGGACATGAAATTACCCTAATCGATAATCGACCTGAGATTATTGATCAATTAATAGAAGAAGTGGATATCAAGGGGGTAGTGGGGTCAGGGACTTCAATAGATATTCAAAGGGAGGCCGATGTTGACCGCTGCCGGATCTTCATCGCTGTCACCCAATCTGATGAAATTAATCTGATTTCTTCTAATATTGCTAAAATATTGGGTGCAGAATATTGTATTGTTAGGGCACGTAAGGAAGATTATGCCTTGCAAGAGCCTTTTATGAAAAAAACTTTTGGCCTTAATGCCCTAATTAATCAAGACCGGGAGACTGCCCAGCACATTACTAATGTAGTTGATTTTCCGGCAGCCAATTATGTTGAAATGTTCAATCATAAAAAGATACATCTGGTCCGTATTAAAGCGGCAAGTTTCGCTGAAATTGTCGGTATGACGATGCAACAAATTCGCCAACAGGTGCCTAATGTGGTTGTCTGTGTTTTAACCAGAGCTTATGAGACCATCATTCCCCGTGGGGATACGGTGGTCTTGGCTGAAGATGAGCTAGATGTGATTGCATCTGACCGGTCTCTAGACCAGTTTGCTAAGCTGGCTGGGCATAATAATGAACTTCGCTTTAAAAGCGCCTTAGTAGTAGGAGGGAGTCGCGTAGCCAACTATCTCCTACCGGCTTTTCATGCACGCGGTATTCGTACCAAAGTGATTGAGCAGAATGAAGAACGAGCCATTGCCCTAGCTTCACGTTTTACTAGTGTCGAGGTAATTTTAGGTGATGGCACGGACCAAGATTTTTTACGAGAACACCGCATTGGCAACCATGATTTGGTGATTGCCTTAACTGATAACGATGAAGAAAACCTAATGGTCTCCCTTTTTGCCTACCATGAAGGGGTAAGGAAAAATGTGACTAAAATTAACCAACCTCAATTAACAGAGTTAATAGATTTAGACCATTTGGACGCCTTGATTTCGCCGCGTTTGACGATATCTGACTCTATAATCCGCCGCGTTAGAACCTTATCAACCAATAATCGCAATCATTTAGTTAACTATGCGCGCCTTAATAGTGACCAGACTGAAGCCCTAGAGTTTATCGTAGTAGCTTCAGATGAGGTGACTAGGGCGCCAATTAAGGACCTCCCTATTAAAGATAGCGTCGTTATTGGGGCCATTATCCGTGATGGAGAAATGATTTTCCCGACAGGTGATGATTATTTTGTGGCTGAAGACCATGTCCTCATTATCTCTGTAGGAGAAAAAATGCTGACCTTAGACCATATTTTGAAAAAACATAGTCCAAGTTTTTATCAACGTCTACTTAATTGGGGGAGGGAGCAAGAATAAACTTAGATATCATCCGTTACTTAATCGGTCGTCTTTTGATGGTTTTGGGCTTACTCATGATCCCTTCTGTGGCGGTATCTCTCTACTTCGATAATTCTCATCGGGTGGTCCTATCATTCTTAATAGCCATGGTTTTATGTTGGGCAGCCGGTGCTGCTATATCTTTTCGTCCTCTTAAAAACTCAGATTTTTTTGCTAAAGAGGGTTTAGCCTTAGTTTCACTATCTTGGATGGTGATTGCTTTATTTGGGGCTTTACCCTTTTATATATCAGGTGCTGTGCCGTCCTATATTGATGCCCTCTTTGAATCGGTATCTGGATTTACGACAACCGGGGCCTCCGTCCTAGGTTCTAGCTTAACCGCCCTACCTGAAGGCCTGTTATTTTGGCGGTCATTTACTTTAATGGTAGGTGGGATGGGGATGCTAATTTTTATCCTCTATATCCTACCTAATTTAGGAGCAAAAGGCGTTTATATTATGCGCGCTGAGCTACCAGGACCAGTTTTTGGTAAGGTGGAATCGCGGGTGTCTTCTACTATATATATTCTCTATATTATTTATTTGTTAATGACTGTCGCAATGACTATTTTGCTTAGACTGGGTGGGGTCGCCTGGTTTGAAGCCATGCTATTAGCCATGGGGGCCTCTGGTACTGGTGGCTTTAATGTCCATGCCAATTCAATTGCTTATTATGACTCCACATATATTGAATTAGTACTGACAGCTGGCATGTTCATTTTTGGTATGAATTTTAACTTTTTCTATTTAATTTACGAAGGTAAATGGCGGCAAGTGTTAAAGAATGAGGAATTCAAGTGGTATGTGGGCATTGTTTTGGCTTGTGTGGCCTTGATTATGCTTAATGTCTGGCCCCAGTATCAGGACCTGACCACCTGGTTTACTGATGTCATTTTTAATGTCAGCTCGGTGATGTCAACAACTGCTTATACTAATATGGATTTGACGGTGTGGCCGGTGTTTAGCCAGATAATTCTACTCTTTTTAATGTTTTCTGGGGCCATGTCAGGTTCTACGACTTCAGGTTTGAAAGTTGCTCGGGTAGCTATTTTTATTAAGGCAATCTATCGGGAAGTGCATCGCTTAATTTCACCCAGTCGTGTGGTGCCGCTAACTTTTGACGGCAAGGTGATTACCAAGGGTGTTTTGTACTCAGTCTGTTTTTATTTAATTACTTATTTAGGTGTTTTTCTGACCCTTATGCTAGTCTTGTCTCTTGATGTAGATACCTTTGCTTCAGCTTTTAATGCGACAATAGCAACCCTATCTAATATAGGTGGCTCGCTAGATTTGTTGGGTCCAGCCGATGACTATGCCTTATTGTCTAAAACATCTAAACTAGTCATGTGTTTAGGGATGATTATGGGTCGGTTAGAGATTTACCCAGTCTTGATTTTATTCTCTCGACGTACTTGGCAGCAAACTTAAGTAATATCACTCAAAAAAAGAGTAAACCGCAAATAAGGAGTTTAAGCATGCAAGCTTTGAATCATTTTATGGTCAACCGCCACTGGGACAAGCGCTTGGGAATTGATACCCGAGGCTATATTGACCTACCTAAAAAGCACCAAGATTTAGGCACTAGGACTGAATCGACCGACTATCTTGTTTTAGAAGAAATTTTCACCAGCTATCAACCAGGCGCTAATAGTCACCTGGTTGATTTTGGTTGTGGCAAGGGTCGGGTCCTGTTCTATATTCATTATAAATTTGGTATACCAGCTACAGGCATTGAAATTAATCCCATAACCTTAGATGCCTTGGCTGGCAACCTGGTAGGCTACCAAAGGAAAATGGGCGGGCAGCTTGCTATCGATTATTTTGCAGGTGATGGCCGTGAATATCAGATTAAGAGCCAGCAAAACCTATTTTATTTTTTTAATCCATTTAGTCTGCCAGTCTTCCAAAGAGTGTTGTTCAATATCCAGACCTCCTACTGGCAAAGTCCACGCCCAATTGACATGTTGGTCTATTACCCCCTTGAAGAGATTCAGGATTGGTTAAACCAGCAAGATTGGCTAATGATCAAGGACATCATTAATCTAAAAACCGGTTCTGACCCAGAGGATTATGTGGTGATTTACCAGTTTGTCTAATGAAAGCGGAAACGACTTTCATTGCAAAAATAGCTATCTAAGGTATAATTATTATATTCATTGAAGTGATTTATTTGGAAAAAAGCTGAAGGAGCATAATATGAAAGCCAAACAAATTGTCGGACAAGCGGCAGCTAAATATGTTAAAGATGGTATGATTCTGGGTTTAGGGACAGGGTCAACTGCTTATTATTTTGTTGCAGAGTTAGGTCGGATGGTCAAGGAAGAGGGGCTCAAGGTAACTGGGGTGGCCACCTCTAATCGGACGGCTGATCAAGCGCGTGAATTAGGCATCCCGCTCAAGAGCGTTGACGAGGTCGACCGGATTGATTTAACAGTCGATGGTGCTGATGAGTTTGATCCGCAATTGAATGGTATCAAAGGCGGGGGTGGCGCTCTGTTAATAGAAAAAATTGTGGCCACTTACTCTGATCAGGTAATTTGGATTACTGATGATTCTAAAAAGGTTAACCAATTAGGGGCCTTCCCACTGCCAGTAGAGGTTATTAAAGAAGGTAGCCAGCAACTTTACCAGCTGTTCGCTGACCGCGGTTACCAGCCTAGCATCCGCTTGGATGAAGCTGGAAATAAATATCGCACTGATAATGATAACTATATTATTGATTTAGCCTTAGAAAAGATTGATAACCCTGACCAACTGGCCCAAGAGTTAATTAATTTGGTCGGCGTTGTTGAACATGGCCTATTTATTGATATTTGCCAGCGGGTCATTTATGCTGATAATGGCGGCCATATCGTAGAATTAGAAAGATGAGGAGAGACAGATGACTAAAGTCTATACTAATTATTGGGAAAATCGTTTGTATGGTATCCGTAAGCAACATGGTTCTTATGCGACAGAAGAAGAGGCCTTAAACGGCATCTATGCCTGGTGGGAACTACAAAAGGATAAATATGAACCTGAAATCTACCGGACCAATACTGGTGCCCTGGAGGTTAAATATCTCGACAATGACAACTATGTCTATCGCGTAGAAGAAAGAGAGATTGAAGGGGACCTCCCATCCACTTCTTACCAATTGAAGACAGCTGGGCAAATTGAGGCTGATCGGGCTAAGTTGGACTTAGATGAATCAGCTTACTTGTTTGATGAGTTAGCTGAACCTTACCGAGACCGCTTAATTGTTGCTATGAATGATAGTAAACGCGTTCGCGATTTTATTTATACTGAACGTGGACGGATTATTTCTCACGTCGATGACTACCATAAAATATAAGGAGGTTAGCATGGCAAATTATCCAGTACTTTTCCTATCCATAATTAAGGGTGGCGAGAGTCGTCGCTTTACCGAGCATATCCGCCACTCAGGGTCAACCGGTGCGACAATCTTTAGAGGGGAAGGAACTATCCACAATAAAGTCATGAACTTTTTAGGATTTCATGAAAGTCATAAGGACCTACTGTTATCAGTATTACCTAAAGACCACGAAAAACGCGTTCATGATTATATTAAGGACCACGCCCACCTAGACGAACCAGGTTCAGGGGTTCTCTTTTCTTTCGATACGACAGCCTGTTATGGTAATGAATACCTGGAAATTCCCTTTGATAATAGGCGCGAAGACCTGGCTGATACCCAAGCCATTATCACTGTTGTAGACCGAAAACTAGGTAAGCGAGTTGTTACTGCAGCCGCTGACCAAGGAGCCTTTGGAGGAACAGTGATTCATGGCCGTGGCACTGGTCTGCATGATCAAACCAAGGTTTTTAATGTTGCTATCCAGGATGAAAAAGATATTGTGATTATGTTAGTTGAAACCGCAATCGCGGAACAAGTGATGGCTGGCATAGCTGAGGCGGTAGATATTGATAAACCTGGTAATGGTATTATTGTTAGCTTAAATGCGCCAAACGCGGTGGGTAAAGTTTTCAGGGATGATCTGGTTGAAGAAGCAAATCAGTAATTCTTAGTCTTTTTTATGCTTAGGAGATGCTTGCGTGATTATTGTTGAAAATATTAGAAATGGCCAGGTAAGTCACGATTTAGCTCAAGCCATGGCTTTACAAATTTGGGCCTTAAACCATTTGGATAAGCGTGAAGATTATGTTTTTCCCTACCGAGTTGGTCCAGCCGTCCAGATTGGAAAATTTCAAAATGTCTTTGCGGAAGTTAACCAACCCTACTTAGACGAAAATAATATTGATTTAGTTCGTCGGGAAACGGGTGGAGGAGCCATTTATATGGAACCTAGTCAAATTAATTTCGTGTTTCAGATGGCTGCTGAAGATAGATTAGCAGATAATTTTAAGAAAATTTACCAGCCAGCTATCGCTGCCCTACAGGAATTAGGAGTTGACCAGGTGACCATGTCTGGGCGCAACGATCTTGAAATTGATGGCCATAAGGTGTCGGGTGCGGCCGTTTCTGTCAGCCACGGTCGACTTTATGGGGGGTACTCATTGTTGCTAGATACAGATGCTGAAGCGATGGCAAAAGCACTTAGGCCCAATTTGAAGAAACTAGCATCAAAAGGAGTTAAGTCAGTGCGCCGGCGGGTAACCACAATTCGTGACTTTTTGGCACCTGTATATCAAGATATGACAGGTGAGGAGTTTTCAGATTTTATCTTGGCCCGGTTAGTTGGTGTTGATGATTTGAGTCAAGCTCACTACTACTTTTTAAACGACCAAGAATGGGCCCAGGTTGATCAATTGGTAGCTGAAAAATTCGGCAACTGGAGTTGGAACTATGGTCAGTCACCAGACTATGACTATCAAAATGATGGGCGTTTTAAGGCCGGAACTGTAGAGGTGAGACTTCAAGTTAACCAAGGCTATATTAAGGCAATCAAAATTTATGGTGACTTTTTTGGTAACCAAGAAATTAGTGACTTAGAAGCAGCCTTGGTTGGCCACAAGTTTGACAGCCAGGGCTTGGAGGCGGCCTTAAATACTATTGATTTAGACCAATATATATCTGGCTTAGAAAAGACTGAATTCATCAATCTAATCCTTGGTAAATAGGAAACGACCACCCACTAATTAGGGTGGTCGTTTTTTGCTGTCAAGCTAGGCTACTAGTTGGGAAGATTAGCTTGTTGGTGGGCTTCATCATCGAGACTAGCCTCAAGATCTTTGTCATAGGTCCGCTCATGGACAAGCGATTGGGCATAGAAGTGGTGGAGACGGTATTGCCAAGATGCGGATATCACACCTAAGAGAGAACCGATAAAAATACCTAAAAAGCGGGCGCCCAAGATAGCATAGCCAATTTCTGGGGCAGTTAGGGATATTTGGAACATCACCTGGATGGTGACAAAGAAAATCCCAATGGCATAGTTGCGGGGCATAAAAAATTCAGTGGTCATATAAAGAATGACAATCAAGCCAATACGAACCAGATTGGCCATGGGGATATTGACGACTAGGGCAGCGACTACCAAACCCATACAGGTACCGATAATTCGCTGATTATTTCGGTTGATAATATGTTTCAGGGTGTTGCCTTGCAAAATAGCTGAGCAGGATACGGTTACCCAAGAATAGGCACCTAGCCCCCAGGCTGAATTGAGGTATGATGCCAGAAAGAGGGTCACTGCATAAAACCACGCATCAATTACCATTCGCGGGTCGGCAAAAATACGATTTCTTAAAGAGTGAGTGGGCAATAATACCTGTCGTGGTGCTCCTTCAATTCTTAAAGTCAAATAGCCAATGATAATTGAGACAACCACACCAAAAGTGACATACAGTGTGTTAGCTGGAATTGCAGCAATTGGGGTTTTGATTGTTGTTCCGACTGCAGCAACTAGAATAATAAAGATATCACCTGGTTTGTCGAAGTGCAGCATGCGGTAGATCATCCGGCTAGAGAAGGCGATTAAGGCAATAAGCAAAGGCTCGGTCCAGCTTATAAAATGAGAAACCATACCTAAGAAGTGGGCCAAAATAATCATGACACCCACTGATATGAGGCGCTTCGTGATGCGCGATCCGTCGGTAGACTGGTAGTTAAGAAAAGTAAAAACGCCCAGACTCGCAAGGGCATTGATTTGGTAGTTATTAAGGAAAAAACCTGTCAGGTTGACGATTAAAATACAAAGCCCAGCTGCCAATAGGCGCCAATTTGAAAATTCACTAGGTTTACGATAGTGAAAAGCTTCTTTAACCATTATATGCATCAAACCATCTCCTTATCTGCTTATATTATAGCATAGGAATTGATAGGAAAATTGATAGCCAAAACTTGCAAAAGAAATTTTATTGGCTTAAAGTAATAATAGTGAAAAGAGGAGGTATTTTGATGAAGAAAAAATTTGTTAATGCAGTGATTTACAAACACCCAGAAGCCAGTGAAATCCTGGTTGAAGATGGTAAATTTGTCGCTTTTGGTCAGAACTTGGGCCAAGCTGATCAAACCATTGATCTTAAAGGTCGCTTCGTATTACCCCCATATGTTGATGCTCACCTACATTTAGACTATTATTTTACCGGTCAGGATGACAAGGTCAAAAATGAAACAGGTACGCTTTTTGAAGCCATTGACCTCTGGAATGACTATAAAAAGGGTACGACTAAAGAAGAGATGAAAGAGCGTATCCGTCAAGCTGTTAAGGATGTAGCTGGATATGGTACCCAATATATTCGGGCTCAAACTGACTGTACTGATCCTAACCTAACTGGTATTAAGGCCGCCTTGGAAGTTCGCGATGAATTGAAGGATAATATCACAATTCAAGTGGTCGCCTTCCCTCAAAATGGCATGTATTCTTTTGAAGAAGAGGGCAAAACTGGCCGTGACCTAGTTGAAGAAGCCCTGCAATTAGGTGCTGATTGTGTCGGTGGTATCCCACATAATGAATGGTCCCGTCAAGATGGCTACAAATCAATTGAAGAAATTGTGCGCCTAGCTATCAAATATGATAAATTAATTGATGTCCACTGTGACGAAACCGATGATGACCAAGCTCGCTTCCTAGAATTATTAAATGCAGAAGCTATGAAACAAGGCTACGGACAATCCACCACTGCCTCTCATACCTGTTCATTTGGCTCAGTTAATGATGCTTATGCCTTCCGAATGATGGGTCTATTCCGTCAATCAGGACTTAATTTTGTCTCTTGCCCAACTGAAAACCTCTTCTTACAAGGCCGTCAAGATACCTATCCTAAGCGTCGTGGCCTAACTCGAGTTAAAGAATTTGTTGATAATGACATTAATGTTGCCTTTGGTCAGGACTCGATTGTTGACCTCTGGTATCCTGCTGGTTCTGGCAATATGATGAACATTTTAGACAATGGGATTCACGCCAGTCAATTGATGCGTGAAGAAGACTTTGACCGTAACTTTGACTTAGTGACTTATAATGGTGCCCAACTTATGCAAGTTGATGATGCGTATGGCTTAGACGAAGGTAAGCCGGCTAACTTTATTGTACTTGATGCTGAGTCAGCCTACGATGCCCAGCGTCGACGCGTGGAATGTCTCGCTTCAGTCCGCAATGGCGAGTATCTCTTTGAAAAAGAATTACCTAGCTATGCTACTGAATTAGACATCGATCGTAAAACAAAATAGCAAGTAATAAAAAGTCCCTAGCTAATAATTGCTAGGGACTTTTTTTAATATACTGCGATTTTACCCATAGGAGAGTCTACGGTTTGAATATGGGCATCAAAAATATTGGTTAGGATATCAGCCTGCATAATTTCTTCAGCTGAGCCATAGGCAATAATTTGGCCTTCCTTCATGGCTACAATGGAGTCGGCATACTGGGCAGCCACGTTGATATCATGGAGCACTGCAATAATGCGACGGTCAAAAATATCAACTGCCTCCCGTAACAGGTTCATCATTTGTACTGATGAAGCAATATCAAGGTTATTAAGGGGTTCATCGAGTAAGATATAGTCAGTCTCCTGGCAGAGGACCATGGCAACATAAGCACGTTGACGCTGTCCGCCTGATAGTTGGTCCAGATAACGGTCTTGGAGTTTACTTAAATTAAAAAAGTTAAGATATTTATTAATAATGGCTTGGTCTTCTTCAGTTATGCGTCCCTGGCTATAAGGAAAACGGCCAAAAGCCAAGAGTTGCCGAACCGTTAACCGAGTCATAAAATGATTTTCCTGGCGCAAAATAGCAATCTTTTTGGCTAGGATATGTGATGGAGTGGTTTTGATATCTAAACCACCTACGCTTACCTGTCCTTGGTCAAAGTCCAAAAGGCGTCCAACCATTAATAGCAGGGTGGACTTACCTGCTCCATTAGGACCGACTAGGGCAGTAAAGCCTGGATTAGTAATTTCTAAGTTTAGGGGACCGATTTGCACTTCTTCGCTATAGCGTTTAACGAGATCCTTAATAATCATCTAATCTCCCTTTCTAAGCATCATGACAATAAAGGCAAGACCACCAAAAAGCTCAATAATAATTGAAACCACGCCTTGGGTATTAAAAATGTGGTTCATAAAGAAATAGGCAGCCGTTAATATTAAGAAGCCCAGGACCATTGATAAGGCAAAAAGATAGCGGTGGTCATACGTCTTGGCTAATTGGTAGGTTAGTGTCGCGGTTAGAAAACCAAAGAAGGTCAGCGGGCCGACTAAGGCGGTTGAAATTGCCATCAAGATTGATACCAACACTAAGAAAAAGACAGTGTAAGCGCGATAATTAAGCCCAAGATTGATAGCAACAGCTGGTCCTAGACTGATTACGTTCAGGCGACGTGCTAAAACAAAGAAAATAACGACAACGATTAAAACCAGGGGAATTGCTAGTTTAAAATCTTCAGCGTTTGCGTTATTAACTGAAGCCATGAGTTTGGCTTGCAAAACATCGAAGACTGAGGGTTCTAACAGGCGGCGCATAAAAGTTGCTAGCGCGCGTAAACCTGACCCCAAGACTAGCCCAATCAAGAGTAGCCATTGGATATCTTGGTTTTGGCTAGTCAGTAGCCAGCCGTAAATTAAGAGGCTGAAAGCCACCATTAAAATAATTTGAATTAGCAGGGCAAATGGCCCGGTAAAGGACAAGAGCGCATCAACCCCTAAAAAGAAAACAATTCCTGTGTTAAGACAAGCATAAAGGGCCTCGAAGCCTAACAAGGAGGGTGTTATCAATTGATTAGTCGCTAAACTCTGGAAAGCGATGGTTGCTAGGCTCTGACAAACACTAGCTATTAGCATGGCTACTAGAGCTACTAAACGCCGCTTAACTACCGCCATAAAGGCAGGTGAGCTAATTGGGACAGGATTATTATAGGTCATTAGACCGTAACTGGCCAAGAGGGCTAAAACCAGACAGGTGAAGAAGGTCCAGTAGAAACGACGACGGTCTCCTGGCTGACGGAAACTAATATGATGGTTAGACTTACTCATGGTCGGCCTCCCTTTCTCTGTATAAACAGTACCAGAATAAAGAAGAAGGCACCGAAACTACCTAATATAACTGATACTGGGACTTCAAAGGGCTGGATAATTGTTCGCGATATGATATCACAAGCTGTAATTACCGCCATACCTAGCAGGCAGACCCAGGCCAAGTTCCCTTTAACATCATCGCCTCTGACCATCGATACAATATTAGGAATTATGAGGCCGATAAAGGGCAGATTTCCAATAACTGCCGAAACTAGGCCAACAATAATGGCAACCAGGGCAGTACCAATTAGCAGGATAGATTGATAATTAAGGCCTAGATTGGTGGCAATATCCTTACCCAAACCGACAATAGTCAGGCGATCAGCAAAAAGATAGATAATCAGAGTAACTGCCACAATGCCCCAGAGAATTTCATACCGGCCCACTTGGACTGGAGCAAAAGAAGCGGCAAACCAAGTTTCCAAAGTCTGGCTCATATTGAATTGCAGAGCGAGAAAGGTGGAAATAGCGGAAACCACTGCTCCTAGCATGGTGCCAAAAATCGGAACAATCAGAGATGACTTTAATTTAACCCGCTGGAGTAGGCTAAAAAATACCATGGCGCCGACAAAAGCAAAGCCAGCGGCAAAGAGCATGCGGGTGATTAGGCTGGGACTATCGATAAAAGCCCAAGCTGCAATAATTCCTAGACCGGCCCATTCAGCTGTACCTGTAGTCGTTGCATCAGCAAAGCGATTCTGGGTTAAAAGTTGCATCACCAGTCCGGCACCGGCCATGGCAGAACCAGATAATAAAAGGGCCAAGGTCCGGGGCAGACGGGTGATAAACACCATCTGCCAGCCGTCCGCTTGGCCCATAATATCATAAGCACCAGTAAAGATTGAAAGGATGGCTAAAGCAACGACGACGATGAGGGTCACCAGTAAACCAGGTGTCCATATTTTGTTGTGGGAGTCGCTTGTCTGCTTGAGCAATTTAACCAACCTCTTTCATTACTTTTATGTCCATTATAAAGCTAATTACTCTCCTTTAAAAGCCTTAGCCATACTTTGGAATATTTCGGTTAGAGTTTGGATAGATTCGTTGGTATAGGTATCAGCAGGAGCATAAATCACATGGTTATTCTTAACAGCATCCAGAGATTTAAGGGCAGGAGAGTCTTCAATCACTTCTTGTGCTGGTTGACTTTCAGTATCAGTAATCGCAGCATCTCGGTCTAATACGAGTAACCAGTCTGGGTTAGATTGGGCGATAGCTTCAACTGAAATATCATCACCTTGGTGGTCAGATGAGCTATCAGCAACCTCTAGTGCTGGTTTAAGGTTAAATAAATCGTATAGAGGTCCCCAAACGCGACCGGTATGTGGCGCCGCATAGCCAATTTCACCACCAGATACAATGACAGACATTACTTTATCTTGGCCATTGTAGGCTGACTTCACATCGGCAATTGCCTTGTCTAAGTTATCAATTAAGGCTTGGGCTTGGTCTTCTTTTTGGAAGATAGCGCCTAAACCTTGAGTTGAAGTTTTGAAACCTTCCATTAGGCTTTGGCCAGTGTTCTCGGCATCTTCAGTATTCCAAGAATAGTCAACAATCGCTGCATTAGGGGCTAGCGCCTTGATATCATCGTAGTATTTGGCAAAGCGTTGACCCACAATAACCAAATCAGGATCAGCCGCCGCGATTAATTCCAAGTTAGGTTCGCGGTGGTTACCAATATTTTCAACCTTGTCATCCTTAACATAAGCGCTATCTGCTGGCATGACATCTTTAGGCACAGCTACTAAGTCGACCCCCCAATCTTCTAGTGTTTCAAAAGTCCGGTTGTCCAAGGCAACTACTTTTTTAGGTTGGACAGGGACTTGTACTTCACCGTGGATATCTTTTACAGTGACAGTTGCTTGGTCTACTTGCTGGTCATTTGAGGTTTGACTGGCAGCTTGACTGACATTAGATTCAGCAGCTTTTTCACTATCTTGAGGTTTAGATTGGCCGCAAGCTGCCAGTACCAGACCAGCAGATAGAACTAGGGAATACTTAGTAAATTTATGCATGATAAGATCTCCTTTTTAATTGAGAATAAAACTGGGCATATTCTCAATTGTTATTTTGTTTGTGGCATGATCATGTTAGCTAAAACTATACCATTAAGCGAATCCAAAAGCTAGCTTTCTGGAAAAATGAGAATGATTCTAGTCATTGGTCAGCAAATAGTTATTAGAATTGTTATAATCTGATAATTATTAAAAAATAGACTTAGTAGGGGATAAGAAAGTAAATGAAAATCACTTGATTTCTTTGACAGCACTTACAGGAATTGCTAAGATTGGTATATAAATTTCGTAACCATCCAAGGGAGGATTCATTATGAAGCTAATACTTGATCTGGATACCGGTATTGATGATGCAATGGCCCTAGCCTATGCCGTTGGCCATCCTGAAGCTGAAGTACTTGCAGTTACATCTGTTTTTGGTAATGTTGAAACTGTTACTGGGGCTGACAATGCAGCAGCCATTTTAAAATTGTTGGGACGGGAAGATATTCCTGTTTATGTTGGTGCCAAGCGGGCCCTAGATGCCGACCAAGACTATGTTCAAGAGGCTGCTTCGGGGATTTTCCATGGACGTAATGGCCTAGCTAATCTCGATTTTCCAGCGGGTGCTCCAGTTCAAGACCAGGATGCGGTTGACTACTTAGTCGACCAAGCTCGGGCCCTGGGTGATGAATTAACCATTGTCACGACTGGTCCTTTGACTAACTTAGCTCTGGCTATCCAAAAAGATCCTGAGGCTATGCTATCTGTACGCCAGGTTGTTTCAATGGGTGGCGCACTTACTGTGCCTGGAAATGTTTCATATTTTGCTGAGGCCAACTTTAATAAAGATAGTAAGGCCAATAATATTGTTTTTGATTCCGGCATTAATATGACCATGATAGGTTTAGATGTAACCTTGCAAACATTATTAACAGAAGACCATATCAATAAATGGCAAGCTGGCTCTCCAGCTGCCCAAGCCTTTTTTGATATTGTGAGTTATTACTTCCAAGCTTATGACTCCTCTTATGATGAATTACGTGGCTGTGCCCTCCATGATCCACTGGCTGTTTCAGTAGCCTTAGATGAACGTTGGGTAACAGGCCAAACTTTCTGTTTACGCTCACTGTCTGGTGATCAAGAAGGGCGGATCGTGCAAAATCTGCCAGCCTTAGCAGATGGTGCTGAGCCTAATGTTCGTGTGGGTCTGGCTGTTGATGGGCCGCTTTATACCCGTCACTTTGTTGAAACGATTGAAAAAGCCTTTTAGTCTACCTACATGGATTCAGCCAGTTAGCCAGCTTTAGACTTGTCTAGCTGGCTCTTTTTATTTACTATGGTAGAAATGGAAGAGAACGCTAGCTAGTTTAGCAGGGTTCATGTCCGCTTATAATAAAGGAGAAAGAAAAGCATGCTTGGCTACTTAATGTTGGCGATGGGCTTTTTAACCGCCTTTGCCGGTTGGAAAATTAATCGCACCCAGTCTAATATATACGAAGATAGTGATCAGCTGACACCAAGAGATGCCAGACAAATGGCGCTTGCCCTCATGCTCTTGAGTTTAGGCCTAGTCTTAGCGGGTGCTTTAACGCTATGGACTAGCCTAGGGCAAACATGGATTTTAATCGCACTAGTAATCAGTTTGGCTGGGGCCTACTTTGTTGCTAAACCAGTTACTGATAAATATAAACCAAGGAGGAAATAAGCTATGGCAGACCGCTTACCAGGATTAACCTATCCTGCTGTTCTAAAAGGTTTGGAACTACTTTTAGCTGAAGATTCTGTTATTGTACCTAATATCGTTGGACATGGGGGGATTGGTAAATCACAATTGATTGGTGATTTAGCTGCCCGTAATCATTATGGTTTTTATGAGATTACTTGTTCCCTCTTGCAACCAGGTGATTTGACTATGCCCATTCCTAAGGAAGACCGGGTTGAGTATTATTTAAACCCTCAAGTTCAGGGAGCCATTGATTGGGCCAATGCCCATCCTGATTCCAAGGTTATTCTTTTCTTAGATGAATTTAATCGGCCGGTTGCTATGGTTCAGGGTGAATTAATGAACCTAGTGTTACAACGCAATTTGATGGGGACGCCACTGCCGGACAATGTTGTGATTATCACGGCTGAAAATCCATCATCAGATACTGAAGGTTTTGAAGGCACTTCGTATGCAACTAATTCTCGGGATATGGCGATTAACGACCGAACCATGCGGATTCGGATGGGTACTAACCTGGATAGCTGGATTGAAAGCTTTGCCAGCCAAGACCATCCTAAGCGACCAGGTCATACGATGATTCATCCGCTGGTGATAGAATTCTTGCAAGCGGAAGGACGCCAATACTTTATTGTGGTGGATGAGACCAGAGATAAAAACCCAACCCCTAGGGCTTATGAGCGGATTTCCAACCTCTTCTACAACTATGAGGATGCTGGCTATCAGATTCAAGCCCTTAATGATGATGATCTCTTGGCTTTCTTGATTGAAGGAATTGACGGCTCGATTGGTGAAGAGGCAGGGGCAGTGATGTTAACCTTCTTAGAAAATCACCAGGCTGATTACATTAAGCCCCAAGAAGTGGCGCAAACTGACGGATACCAACTTGATCAATCACTGAGTGAACGCCTAGCTGCTATGCAGCCGATTCGCCGCAAGCGCGTTGTCCAGGACTTAGTTAGCTTTAGTGTAGCCCATCCGGAATTACTAACCGATGATAGTTTTATCAGTCGTTTTGCTGACCTCTTCAGTCAAGTCGATGGTGATATTCAATATAGTCTGGTTCACCGCTTGATGACTGATGAGGAAACTGAGGGGTTAGAAGTTTTAAGGGAGGCGCTATATCAAAATGATCAATTTGTTGATGCTGCCTATGATATTACTATGGCAATTAATGCCAACCGCTAGGAGAATATGATGGCTGATGTGACCCGTAATTTAAGCTACCAAGATCTGTCAGATCATTTTGGCCAGGTAGAATTAGCATATATTACCTTTTTGAACCATGGTCAGCAGGAAGATCTGCAGAAATTTTCTCAGTTAATGGACCAGTATATTGGCCTCTTGCTATCTTCCTTGATGGCAGATCGGACCTATCAAGGCGCTAGTGATGCCCTTTTTGCTGGTATTTTATACCGCATCAACCGACGGATGGATACGGAACTAGCCAAACCCATGTTTTTTGAATTTGAAGGCTTGTCTTTAAATTTGGCGATTAATCCCTTGCTCTTTTACCTCTATTATGAAAAACCAGCCCAAATGTTAGCTGGTCTCAAGCAGATGTGCTACCATGTAGTTTTTGATTATTTAACCAAGTACGATTGGGCTTATCAGGAAGAGCGGACTGGTAAAATGATGTCGGTCGCTATGGAAGTCGCGATTAACCAATACCTGCAAGACCTTCCTGGTAATTCGGTTGGTCTAGACTGGGTCCAAGAAATGACAGGTGATGCCTATCTAGATAGTCACCGAGGAGCCCTCTACTATTACGAAGCCATGCTGGCTGTTGACCAGGATCCTAAAAAGCAAGGTCACCAGCGCTTAGCCACCACCTTTAACCGCATGAAGGGGTCGGGAGAGATGTCCGACCTCTATGAACAATTTACTGGTAGTTTTGATCCCCGTCAGGCTAGTGATCTACGTGCAGATAAGGCTGACCAACTGGCTAAAGAAATGAGAAAGAATCCGTCTATGCAGCAAGCCATTCCTCAAGCCAAAAACAATGACTTACACCGTAAAATTGTTAATGGCTTGGTACGGGACTCTTACCGTGACTTGAGTGAAGAAATGCGTAAAAATCTTTCAAATAATTTGGACGTTAAGATTGCCCAGATTACTAAACGGCGTAGTCTGAACTGGCGTGATATTATTCAAAGAGGGCTTGGGACGACAGTGGTTCCTTATCGCCTATCTAAAAACCGGATGAACCGTCGCCAACCTTACCGGATTGACCTGCCGGGCCGGACACTGGATACAGCTAGTCGTTTAGTCGCATTTTTTGATACGTCAGCTTCACAAAATGAGGGCGCTCTGGCCTATTCATTGGGGGAATTAGCTAATATCCAAGAAACGCTCCACGCTGATGTCTGGGTCGTCCAAGTCGATACCCAGGTTACCAAGGTTGAAAAGCTTAACCGTCAAACTCTCAAGGAGTTTGACTTCAAGGGTCGAGGTGGCACTTCCTTTGCGCCAGCCTTTGAATGGCTCCACCAGATGGGCTTTACCGACCAGGACACGGTGGCTGTTTACTTTACAGATGGCTATGGCGATGACAACTTTGAACGTTATGGATTTACCAATATGTACTGGGTGCTCACCGATGCTGATCCGAGTGAACCTGTTCCACTATCGACTGATGGTGGTGGTAAGATCTTGTATTTACGCGGTGACGAGAAGTATAACCGTGATATTTTAAGTCAACTGACTAAAAGGAGGTAGGCTGATGGCAGATTTAAGTCAGCAGAAACGCGCGATTATGGCTGCCCAGTTTGGCAAGTATATGCCCTTGGTAGCAGATGTTAGTTACCAAGAGCTTGTCGACGCTCAGATTCCTTTGCAATTTGAATTTAAAAAAATTGATGACCAAGCTGCTTTTTATATGGTCATCAATGGCTATATGGCTGCCTTTTCCAATCATTTACAAAAGCATAATTTAATCCAGCGTGGCCACCATTACCGGCAAGGGGCGGAAATTAATTCAGACTTGGAGGCTGCTTACCTACAAGCAGCCTGGCAGGTTTACGAAGCTATCAAAAAACAAGAGGCGGCTTTAGGCAAAAAGAATCGGACCTCAGTAGAAGTGACCTGGGACCGCTTGTTTTATGATTCGCTAGTAGAGTTACATGACCAGCAGGAAGCCCTCTTTAATCATTTAGGCCAGGATTTTACTGACCTGGATCCTGACAAGAAGAAAAATGAAACCGTAGTACCTAAGTGGATTCGTGGCGTTGACAAGTAGGTGCATAGAAAAAGAACAAGACCAGTGATTTTTCACAGGTCTTGTTCTTTTTCATAATGAACTATTTATAAGCTTTGAAATAAGAAATATCAGTTTGGTCAGTCATCCTGCGTAATTTATCCCGAGCGGCTTCAGGTAGTGAGCCACCGAAGTCCATAAATTCAACCAAATCTTTAAAGGCACGATGGGGGATAGCTAGTTGGTCTAATTCATCCATATCAATGCCGAGGTCAATTTGATCTTCCTGACCAGCTGCTAGTTTATTAACAAAATCTGGTTCAGTGACGAAGACAGATGACATACCAACCATGTCAGCGTGTTCTAAAGCTTCTAGGGCTTTATCAGGAGAGTTAATACCGCCTGTCGCAATTACAGGGCAACGACCCTTTATATGGTCAAGGACGATACGGTTAACGAATTCGCCTTTTCGGCTACCCGCTCGGGCTTTTTCTAGATAGATATCGTGGCCCCAGCTAGCGATGGCGTAATAGTGGATATTTGATACATCCATCATCATGTCAAAATACTGGTTAAACTCATCGACCGTATATCCCACTTCACTACCCCGCGTTTCTTCAGGTGTACCGCGGAAGCCGAGAATAAATCCCTCAGGTGCATAATCATCAATCACTGCTTGGACAGCAGCCATAACCTCAACCCCGAAACGGGCCCGATTTTCCAGTGATTGGGCGCCATATCCATCTGTTCTTTGATTTGAGAAAGGTGAGAAGAATTGTTGGGGCAGGATTCGCTGGGCATTTGAAATTTCAACACCATCAAAGCCAGCGCGGATGGCACGGCGCGTCGCATCAGCATATTGTTGGATGACATGGTGAATTTTGCGTGTGGACATTTCTAGTACTTGGTGTTCAAAGGGTGATTTAAGGGTCATTGCAGAGGGGCCATACACCACACCATAATCATTTAAGGCAATTTTAGCAAAGCGCCCAGCATGGGTTAATTGTAAGATAGCTTTGGCGCCATCTTTGCGCATAGCATCGGCTAATTTAGATAAACCATAGATGAAAGAGTCATCTCGGACACTGGGACCGTATTCAAAAAGCTGGGCATAATCTTCAATATAGGCTGCGGTAGTGACCTGGAGGGGGGCAGACTGACTGCGACGGAGCGCGTAATCAACTTCTTCCTTAGTCACGTAGCCTTCACGAGTAGAAGCATTCGTAGTTAGCGGGTTTAAAGAGAAGCGGTTGGCCAATTCAATACCATTGCCTAATTTAATTGGCTCAAACAGGGCTTGATATTTCGGGTTAACTTGGTTTGACATAAAATCCTCCTTAGAAAATTTACTATGAAACCAGTATAGCATCTCAGACTGAACCAGCAAAGATAAATACATTCATTGTTTAAAAAAATATACAAAATAATATACAATCACGAGTGGTATGAGATTTTGGGCCTCAATCAGGTTAGTATAATAGAAAACAGGGATTTTAACCATTAAAGTATGCTATAGTGAAAATATTCAGAATTTTTATTAGAAAAAAACTTGCCAAGTTTTTATTAATAGACTTATAATAGACCCATAAAAAACTAGGTTCGACCTAGCGTATAAAGAAAAGGATGGTATCATGTCTGCCCAAGAATATGTAAATCGTGTATTGGCCAGTGTCCAAGAACGTCATCAAGATAAGCCTGAATTTGTCCAAGCAGTGGAAGAATTTCTACCAACAATTGCAGGTTATGTGGCTGAGCACCCTGAAATTGAAGCCCATAATTTACTAGAAATCATGGTTGAACCTGAACGGGTGATTCAATTCCGTGTCCCATGGCAAGATGATCAAGGGAATTGGCGCGTTAATTTAGGCTATCGAGTCCAATATAATTCAGCTTTGGGTCCTTATAAGGGCGGTTTACGCTTCCATCCTTCAGTGAATGAAAGTATCGTTCGCTTCCTAGGCTTTGAGCAAATTTTCAAGAACGCCTTGACCAGTCTCCCTATCGGTGGTGGTAAGGGGGGATCAGACTTTGATCCTTCTGGTAAGTCTGATGCTGAAGTGATGCGCTTCTGCCAAAGCTTCATGACCGAATTGCAAAAATACATTGGACCTGATCGTGATGTACCAGCTGGAGATATCGGTGTGCGGGCGCGGGAAATTGGCTATATGTATGGCCAATATAAACGCCTCAATCAAACTGAACCTGGTGTCTTGACTGGTAAACCGACTAACCAATGGGGTTCATTTGCTCGGACAGAGGCTACAGGTTATGGTGTTGTTTACTTTGCCCAAAATGCCCTTGCTGACCGTGGCCAAGATATATCAGGCAAGCGGGTCGTTATCTCAGGTCGGGGTACCGTTGCTATGTATGCAGTAGAAAAAGCTGAGCAATTAGGTGCTACTGTCATCGCTGTTTCAGATATTACAGGCTACGTCTATGACGAAGCTGGTATTTCTGCAGAGACCCTTAAAAATATTCCAGTTGACGATGCCATTTCACTAGATGAATACACTAAACACCACCCAGATGCTAAATTCTATCCAAATGAATCTGTGTGGGCAGCTGATTTAAGTTATGATGTGGCCTTGCCTTGCGCAACTCAAAATGAAATTAATGCGGAAATGGCGCAAAATATGGTGGACCATGGCGTTAAGTATGTCTTTGAAGGTGCCAACATGCCGAGTCAAGAGGCAGCTGTTGAAATTTTCGATGACAATAAGGTGCTTTTCGGTCCTGCCAAAGCAGTAAATGCTGGTGGGGTAGCTGTTTCAGCCTTAGAAATGGCACAAAACTCACAACGTCTCCAATGGACCTTTGAAGAGGTTGATGGCCGCTTACAAGAAACCATGAAAGCTATTTATGATGCTTGTTCTAATACGGCCAAGCGGTATAGTCACCCTGATGACTTAAGACTTGGGGCTAATGTAGCTGGTTTTGCCCGCGTATCTGAAGTAATGCTAGCCCAAGGCTTAGTTTAAGCCTAGTTAACGATGTCAATTAAAAATTAAAATGAATCAATTTTTAGCAGAGTAATCTCGGATTGCTCTGCTTTTTATTTGCCTTGGATAGGATTATTAAAACTGTAGTTGACTATAAATTTTAATTGCTAAAAAAGTATCAGAAGGCACCTCTAGACACAATACGTGTTATTAAATATAACGTTAATTTTAAAATAAGTTAGACAAAATAACATTTACATGCTATCCTAGTTTTGAATTTAAATAATTCTTAAACGGAGGTGGTCCCATGATTGCTTTAATGGGATTTGCTATGATTATTATTTTCATGGCCTTGATAATGAAAAAGAAGATTAGTCCTTTTATTGGTTTAGTTGCCCTACCGGTCAGCTTTGCTGCGCTAGGTCAGCTACTAAATTTTTGGTCAATTGACATAGGTGAAGCGGCCTTGTCAGGTTTAATGACAACAGCTAAAACCGGTATTATGCTTTTCTTTGCTATTTATATGTTTACCATCATGATTGATGCCGGTTTGTTTGACCCCTTATCAAATTTGATGATTAAGTACGCAAAGGGTGATCCTTTAAAAGTCTCCTTAGCAACGGTTTTGCTAACTATATTGGTGTCGCTCAATGGCGATGGGACTACGACTATGATTATTGTCTCTACTGCCATGGTGCCGATATATAAAAAGCTAAATATGAACTTGTTGGACTTGGCTGTCCTTACCATGACGGCTCATTCGATTATAAATTTACTGCCTTGGGGCGGTCCGACTGCACGGGCTATTGCCGTGATGGAAGTTGGCACTTCAGAAGTGATGCGCGGCCTGGTGCCCATGATGGCTGTTGCCATAGTCTATATGTTCGCAGTTGCTTATTGGATTGGGAAACAGGAGCAAAAGCGCCTGGGTGTGATTTACTTGACGGACCAAGAAATTGCGGACATGATGGTGCAAGGTGATGGGGATAATCAAAATCTGAAGCGCCCCCATTTAGTTTGGCTCAATGCTACAATTGTTTTGATTACTGTTGGCTTATTAGTTGTTTCTGATATACCGCCAGCAATAATCTTTATGGTAGGCACGGTAGTGACCTTACTCGTTAATTATCCCAACCTAAAGGACCAAAAAGGACGCATTGATGCTAATGCGAGCGAAGCCAACCAGGTGGTCATGACTGTATTTGCAGCCGGTGTTTTTATGGGAATTTTAAAAGAAACGGGTATGGCTGATGGCATTGCTACTGCCCTATTAGCTATGATTCCTGATTCGCTGGGTCGCTTTTACGGTTTGATAGTGGCTATACTTTCAGCCCTAGGTACTTATTTTCTACACAACGATGCCTTCTATTACGGGATGATGCCTATTTTACGCCAGGCTGGTGAGGTATATGGTTTTACTGATCTGCAGCTGACCTTTGCTTCTTTAATGGGCCAGGCCTTTCACTTGTTTAGTCCTTTAGTGCCCTTCTCTTATGTACTGCTGGGCATGACAGGAGTGGATTGGGGGGCATGGCAGAAGAAGGGTCTGGTCGTCTCACTGGGCATTTTCATTATTTATGTGATTGTTGGTGGCCTTCTAGGCTTGATGCCAATTATAATTTAAAGGATTAATCTAATTGTACTAAGGAGGAAGATATGATGAAAGTGACATTGATACCCGGGGACGGCATTGGCCCAGAAATTGCGCAGGCGACTATAAGGATTTTACAAGCAGCTGGTGCAAATGTTGACTGGCAAGTGGTGAAGGCCGGGCAGGCAGTCTACGAAGAGACTGGTGAGCTGATTCCTCAAGCAGTTTATGATTCATTAGCCGATACTAGAGTGGGACTAAAAGGGCCGATGACCACTCCAATTGGCACCGGTTTCCGATCTGCCAATGTAGCGCTTAGAAAAAATATGATCTTTACACCAATCTTAGGCCCATCCAATCAATTGGTCAGGCTGGTGGACAGGTAGCGAACTTGGACCTGGTTTTATTTAGAGAAAATACGGAAGACCTTTACGCTGGCGTGGAAGAGCGTATTTCTGATGACGTCATGCACAGTATCAAAATTATCACTAGGCGAGGGTCACAACGGATTGCCCGCCAGGCCTTTACCTATGCCAAAAAACACCAGCGTCAAAAAGTGACGGTGGTGACGAAGGCTAATATTATGAAACTAACGGATGGTTTATTTTTGGAAACAGCCCGCCAGGTGGCCAAGGATTATCCTAGTATTCAACTAGAAGAGATTCTGGTTGATAATATGGCTATGCAACTGGTGATCAACCCTAAGCAGTTTGATGTTATCTTGACTGAAAACCTGTATGGCGATATTCTTTCTGACCTGATGGCCGGTTTGGTTGGCGGACTAGGATTGGTTCCCGGGGCTAATATCGGCGATGATATGGCGATTTTTGAAGCTGTCCACGGTTCAGCACCTGATATTGCTGGTCAAGACTTGGCTAATCCAACAGCCTTGGTATTATCAGCTTGTCTGATGCTTGATTATTTAGACCAACAGGAGGTGGCTGACCGCATACGTCAGGCTCTAGCCCAGGTTTTAAGCCAGCCTGACCTCACCACTCGGGACTTAGGCGGACCACTGACTTGTTCCGCCTTTACTCAGGCTGTGGTCGATTGTTTAGCTAATTAAATCGATAATAAGTCTCAAGTTAAATTTATTAAAGAATTCTTCACCAATGTAAAAAATATTTTGACAAGGTTTCCATAAACTGATAAGCTAGTTCCAAGTAGAAAAAAAGGAGATTTTTAACCAACATGTTAAATATGAATGCAACAGCTTTTACATATTTTTACTTTTACTTTAGTAGCTTTACTAGGTAAAGGTAATTTTTGTTGCATCCAAATATGTTCGTGAAGAAGTCTGAATCTTTAAATCTACTATCCGATTCAGTATTTCACCAGCAGCTGGCAGCAGAGATTATCCATCTCGCTGTCGGCTGCTTTTTTGTTTAGAAAATTTTAGGAGGACTAATATGATTATTGTAAGTAAAAATGACCAAGCCCGGCAAAAGCTAGTTGAAAAATTAAGTGCCCAAGACCTAAAATTGACCCCGCTCAAACGGGGGGACAGTGCCCTTTTAATTGAGGGTAAGCTATCGGCAGACGACAAGCAGGCCCTTGCTAATATGGAAGAGGTCCTTGCCATTGAAGAATTAAAAGAAAAATTTGTGCGGGCCTCACGCCAGGTGCATCCTGAAGATTCCGTAATAGATGTGGCAGGTGTCAAGGTAGGCGGCGGTCATTTCGCCATGATTGGTGGCCCTTGCGCGATTGAGTCTCTGGATCAGTTGCGAGAAACAGCTCGCTACGTTAAAGCAGCTGGAGCCAACATGTTGCGCGGCGGTGCCTTTAAGCCGCGTACCTCTCCCTATTCCTTCCAAGGTATGGGTCAAGAGGGCTTGCGCCTCTTACACCAGGTAGGTCAAGAATTTAACTTGCCAACAGTAGCTGAAGTTATGGAGATTTCTCAAATTGAACTCTTCGACCAAGAAGGCGTAGATGTTTTCCAAATTGGTGCTCGGAATGCTCAAAACTTTGACCTCCTTAAAGCAGTTGGTAAAACCAAACGACCAGTATTATTGAAGCGTGGCATTGCCGGCACTATTGACGAGTGGTTGATGTCAGCTGAGTATATCATGAGCGAGGGTAACCCAAATGTTATGCTTTGTGAACGTGGTATCAGAACTTATGAAACAGCGACTCGTAATACCCAGGACTTATCCGCCGTCCCGCTGGTTCATCAGTTAAGCCACCTGCCAGTAGTAGTTGACCCGTCACACGCTGCTGGTCGTCGTGACATTATTGAAGATATGGCCCTGGCCGGGGTAGCAGCCGGCGCTGATGGCTTAATTATTGAAACCCATATTAAACCGGAAGAGGCCGTATCTGATGGTCCCCAATCTCTATACCCAGACCAATATCAAGCCATGACCAAGAAAGTATGGCAATTACACAGCTTTATGCAAGGTTTGAATGCCTAAAAAAAGGAGTGTCGCCCATGGAAAAGGTTCATATTCCCATCCAGCCAGCCTATGATGTCATTATTGGCCGCGGTTTAATCGACCAAGCTGATGACTTACTAGCGCCTTACATCACTGGCCGTAAGGTGATGATCATCACTGATGCTAACGTTGCCAGCTTCGCTTATCCAGATCGTTTGCAAAGTCGTATCCAAAGCTTAGCCCACCAGGTCCACCAGCTTATTTTTCCTGCTGGTGAAACCACTAAGAATTTGGCTAATGTTGGCCGTATCTTTGATTACTTAGCCCAGGTCAACTTTTCCCGTAACGACTATCTCATTGCCCTGGGGGGCGGTGTTGTCGGTGACTTGGCCGGTTTTGCTGCGGCTTGTTATCTGCGCGGGATTAACTTTTTCCAGATGCCAACCACCCTGTTGGCGGCGATTGACTCTTCTGTAGGTGGCAAGACTGGGGTGGATATCGCAGCTGGAAAAAATCTAGTTGGTGCCTTTTATCAACCAAAAGTTGTCCTCTGTGACTTGGATAGTTTAAAAACTTTAGCCAGCCAGGATTTTCAGGATGGTATGGCGGAAATGATCAAATATGGCCTAATTGATAATCCTGCTTTAGTCAAAAAATTGAATAATCGTGACCAGCCACTTAATGCTGAAGCAGCAGATTTAATCGATTTTGTAAAAACTTGTGTCACCATGAAGCGCGATATTGCTAGCCAGGATGCTAAGGACCATGGTGTCCGCCAATTACTTAATTATGGGCACACCCTGGGCCATGCCCTAGAACAGGTATCTAATTATCAAATATCGCATGGTCGTGCGGTAGCTCTAGACATGTCAGTATTTGTTGACTTAGCGGTTGACCAGGGGATATTAGCTGATAACTTCAGGTCTGACTTAGATGGGCTACTTAAGGATTACCAACTTCTGACCACGAAGCCACAATATGACTTTGATGAGCTAAAGACAGCCATGTCTAATGATAAAAAGCGTCGCCAAGATGAAATAACCTTAGTATTACCTGATAGCCTAGGCCATTGCGGTCTCTATCATTATCAGCTTGAAGATTTTTATACCAGCTTGGAAAGGGTGTGGGCAGCCTATGACATCCAGTGAGCCTAGTTTAAATATCAATGGTGAGACGCGGATAGCCGGTATTGTCGGAAGTCCTATCAAACATTCTAAATCACTGGCTATCTATAACCAGGCCTTTGCTCGTCAAGCTGTCGACGCGGTTTACTTGGCATTTGAAACCTGCGAGGCAGAGACAATTGGCCGCATTGAAGCCTTAAAAAACCTGGATGCTCTCCTGATTAATGTTACCATGCCGGGTAAGCACCAGGCTCTGGCTTGCGTAGACCATGTTGACCAAGCAGCCGCCTATGTACAGGCGGTCAATACCATAGTTAAACAGGATGATGGTTGGTGGGGTTACAACACTGATGGGCTAGGTTTTTGGCAGTCAGCCTGCCGACATTGTGGCCATTTGCCAGGTCAGAAAATTACTATATTCGGCACTGGTAGCACCAGTCGTGTAATTTTGGCCCAAGCCGTTTTGATGGGGGCTAGACAAATCAAGTTAGTCGGCCGTCAGTGGCAGCGGCCATTGGCTATTAAAACTGTCATTGAAAAACTTAGGGCTGATTTTCCAGATTTAGCGATTACTTGTCTTGATTTAGCCGAGGATGACCAAGTAAAGTCGGCCCTCAATCAGGCAGACATTGTGGTTCAAACCACCTCAGTAGGTATGGTTGGCCAGGTTAACCAGTCGGTGGTTAAAGAAGCAGATTGGTTTTCCCCACATAACTATGTTTTCGATATTATTTATGAACCTGACCAGACGGTTTTTCTTGGCCAAGCTAAGGGTCGGGGCTGTCAAGCCTTTAATGGCCTGCTGATGTTATGGGGCCAAGCAGAGATTAATTATCAATTAGCAACAGGAAAAAATTTACTAGCATAAGGAGTGAACAGTCAATGGATTTTGACTTTGACTTTAGCAGTTGGACAGATAAAGAGCACTAGGGATAAGGCTATCAAGTTAACATCCCAGGCTCTAACACCATAAGTAGATACTAAATGGAGGAAGCATCATGGGATTAAATAGTACAAGTGAACAATTAGCAGTAGACACCTTAAGAGCCTTAGCCTTAGATATGATTGACAAGGCTGAGTCTGGCCACCAAGGCTTAGTTTTAGGAGCAGCTCCCATGCTGCATGTCTTATGGACGCGGCATATGAAGCAGCTACCAAGCCAACCGGACTGGCCAGATCGAGACCGCTTTGTCCTATCAGCAGGTCATGGTTCAGCGCTCCTTTATGCCTTATTGCATGTGGCAGGCTATGACTTGTCCATGCAGGATCTAAAGGGATTTCGCCAGGCTAATCCTAAGACACCAGGTCACCCTGAATACGGTCAGACGCCTGGAGTGGAAGCGTCAACTGGTCCTCTGGGGCAGGGTTTTGCAAATGCAGTGGGTATGGCCATGGCTGAAGCCCACCTAGCCGGCCAGTATAACCAAAAAGGTCAACAAGTTGTTAATCACCATACCTATTGTCTGGTCTCTGATGGCGACTTGATGGAGGGGATTTCCCACGAAGCCGCCTCATTAGCCGGTCACCTTAAGTTAGGCAAGCTGATTGTGCTCTATGATTCAAACGATGTTTCCTTAGATGGCCAGCTAGATTTATCGTGTTCAGATCATGTAGCTAGTCGCTTTCAAGCTTATAATTGGCAATATATTCGGGTTGAAGATGGTGAAGACCTTGCAGAGATTGACCAGGCCATCAATGAGGCTAAGGCAGATACAGAGCATCCTAGTTTAATTGAGGTCAAAACAGTTATCGGGGCTGGTTCTAGTTTGGCAGGTAGTCATCAGGTACATGGTAATCCACTTAAAGCTGATGATATAGTTGACTACAAGCTGGATAAGGGGCTCTCTAGCCAGACCTTTTATGTGGATCGCCAGGTTTATGATCTCTATCGGTCAAGTATTTTAACGAGCCAACTTGCTAGCTACGAGAAATGGCAGGCTGACTTGGTTAACTATCAGGCCTCCTATCCACATCAGGCCCAAGCCTATCGGCAGGCTCTGGGCGGGTGGTTACCAAAAAATTGGACGAGCCAGCTCACCCCTTACCGGGTGGATGAAACTGGCCTTTCAGGTCGTGATGCTTCTGGTGAAGTTTTGACCTGCTTGCAAGATATCTTACCTAATTTATGGGGCGGTTCTGCTGATTTAGCTTCATCAAATAAGACCACTTTGACGAATAAGGGAGATTTTGCTCCTGATTACTATCAAGGCTGTAATATTAACTATGGTATACGCGAGCATGCTATGGGAGCTATTTTGAACGGTATTTGCCTACATGGTGGCAGTAAGTCCTATGTGGCCACCTTCCTCGCTTTTGCTGACTACTTACGTCCAGCCATGCGCATGGCCGCCTTATCAAAATTACCAGCTATTTATGTGTTCACCCATGATTCAATCCAAGTCGGTGCAGACGGCCCGACTCACCAGCCCATTGAACAACTGGCTAGTCTAAGAGCCATACCTAACCTCAATGTTTTTCGGCCTGCAGATGCTAATGAAGTCCAAGCCGCTTGGAAGATTGCTTTAATGGCTCGAGACCGGCCGCAGGTACTGGCCTTATCACGGCAAAAGCTCGCGATCTTAGCTGGTACTGACCGGCTAGCTGACCAAGGAGTGGCGCGTGGTGCTTATGTCTTATCACCAGCCCAAGGTCACCGGGATGGTATTTTGATTGCTAGCGGGTCCGAAGTTGATTTAACCCTACAAGCGCAAGAGCAGTTGCGCGCTTTAGGTATTGAGCTAGCTGTGGTTTCCATGCCTTGTCAGGAGCTTTTTAATGAACAAGACCAGGCCTACCAAGAAAGTGTCCTGCCTTCTTGTGAAAAGCGGCGGATTGCCATTGAACTTGGAGCTAGCCAGTCCTGGTACCGGTATGTCGGCCTTGAGGGGGTAGTGCTGGGTCTTGATGCGTTTGGTCAGTCTATGGCCGGTGACCGCCTCCAAGCCAGCATGGGAATCACGGTCGATGCCATTGTTAGAGCTTATTACCAACATTTCTATCCTTCTAGCCAAATTGCACTTCAAGCTGACCGCTATCAAGCGATAGCCAGCTGGGCAGGACCTAGCTAAGGCAAGGTTAAATAAAAAGCTATATCAGCTTAAAGAGTCTGGGGCATACGTCCCGGACTCTCGCTATTATACGTATATTAACGGCTAAGTCGGGTTCGGGCAGGCATACTATATAAGTACGCATTGAAAATGCTACGGTTATAGCAAAAAAATGACCTGAAGTCCTTTCATAAAATCCGACACAATACCTGTGATATGGGACGTTTTTTATGCCAAGGATTCAGTCTAAGCACCAGCCCTCACCCCCTTACTTATTCTGAGATATTTACTTAATATTGGGAGCCTGGTAAGTTATAATGGTTAAAATAATTTTAAAAACGATAAGGAGAAAATATGAAGCAATCTTTTAAACACCTGTCGACCAAGTATGCTGGTCTGATGGGATCTTATAATCTAGGATATGCGGGCTTTACTGGTTTTGGGACTGTTTATTTACTAAGCAAGGGGCTGAATGAATCACAAATTGGTTTGGCGGTAGCCTTAGCCAACTTACTCGCTGTATTCGTTCAACCAGTCCTGGCTGAACGGATTGACCGCAGCCGGCGCTGGACCCTTTTAGAATATAAGCTCGCTTTATTAATACCGTTATTTTTCACCATGCTTGCTATGCTGATTGCCAATCAATTAATGTGGCTAATTGCTGTATTATTTGTTTTAGCCATGACCTTGATGATGATTTTGATGCCCCTGTTAAATTCCGTGGCCATGTACTTTATTAACCATGGTTACCAATTAGATTATGGGGTACCACGGGCAATTGGTTCAGCTTTCTATGCAGTAGGCGCTCTAATCATTGGCCGATTGACAGTGGCCTATGGCACTGACGCCATGGTGGCTTTTGCAATTGCTAGTTTTGTTATCTATAGCTTAGTCCTCTTCTTCTTTCCCTTCCACCAGGCTAGGGACCGGGCGGCAGACCAAGCGCCTGACCATCAAGACCATATCGCAACGCCAGCTGATGTCACTGACTTGCCTGATGCCGAACCTTTTTTCAAAAAATACCGTCAGTATGGTTATTTCTTAGCAGGCGTGCTTTGTTTTATTACCTTTCACAACCTAGTCAATAACTATATGTTCCAGATTTTAGTCAATGTTGGTGGCGGCCAGGAACATATGGGGACAGCCTTCGCCTTAGCTGCCTTTATTGAGGTACCTGTTATGGTGTCCTATGCATGGCTAAGCCGGCGCTTTAGTCTCCGCCAGTTACTGATGACTTCAGCTATCTTTTTCCTCGTAAAAGCAATTATTACTGCTTTCGCAACTGGGGTACCTGGTATTATGTTAGCCCAAGCTACCCAAATGTTAGCATTTGGTATTTATACCACGGTTTCGGTTTATTATACCAATACGGTTATGGCTAAGCAGGATATGGTGAAGGGGCAGGCCATGTTGGCAACGGCACAAACAATTGGTAATGTGCTTGGGTCTTTAGTGGGCGGTATGATTATTAACCATTTTTCTACCCAAATGGCCTTGTATTTCTGTATTATTTGCTGTATTTTTGGCTTATTTGGCTTTTACAAGGGCGTCAAGCGGCCCAGTCTTCAGGTGGCTGAATAATGGCTGCTCCACATGCAGAAAAAGTAGCGGCCATTCGTCAAGCCATCATGGCTGATCCAGCTAATCAATCCTTTACTGATCGGGGAATAGGCCCCTTGTTTTCAGCACCAGCTCAAGCACGTATTTTAGTGGTGGGTCAAGCACCTGGACGTTTAGCCGAAGCACGGGGGCGGTTTTGGGACGATCCCTCAGGCGATCGGCTGCGAGCTTGGTTGGGTGTATCACGAGACTTCTTTTATCAGACCGATTTAATCGGCCACCTGCCCATGGATTTTTATTTTCCTGGCAAGGCCAAGACCGGGGACCAGAAGCCGCGCTCAGACTTTGCCAGCAAGTGGCATCCTGCATTGCGGGCCTTAATGCCAAATTTAAAGCTGACTATTTTAGTAGGCAAGCATGCCCAGGACTTTTATCTAGGTGACCAGGCCCAAGCTAATTTGACCCAAACGGTTGCCTATTACCAAGACTATTTGCCGGACTATTTTCCCCTGCCCCATCCCTCACCATTAAATAATCGCTGGCTAAAAAATAATCCCTGGTTTTTAGACCAGGTGCAGCCGGACCTAGCTAAATATGTGGCAGCACTAATTAGAGATGAACAAGCAGAATAATTTTATGTTTATCCTAAGAGCTAAATTTTTTAGCTCTTTTCTTTATGCTTACTGATTATACTTTTGATATACTTAATAAAATATTAAAAAGTGAGGGATTCAATGAATCTAATGTATAGCAGGAAACTAATGATAGTGGCGGTTAGTTTGTTAAGCTTGGCTGGCTGCCAAAATCATAACAACAGCTTAGCCCAAAACAGTCAAGTTGAGTCGATGCCAGCCGAGTATCTAGAAATATTGGAAGAATATCAGACATTACTGCCTGATATTAAAAATAATAACCAGAAGGCCTTAGAGCAGGCACGCTATGTCGAGGCATTGGATATTAATAATACGGATACCAAGGCAGGCATCCAATATGCCCAGCATGATCTTGATGGTAATGGGATTGGTGAACTATTCCTGGCTAGCCGTGGTGACCAAGCCCGTGTCTTTCATATCTATACCCTGAATACTGGACAGCTAACAGATTTAGCTGGTTATAACGTGGAAGGGGCTCATATCGGTAATCGTGGTGGTTTAGATTTTTATGAAGATGGTAGAATTGTCGCTTCTCTTTCGGGGGGCGCGACAACTAGTAATTACAGTGATTTAGAATTACCGGCAGGGGCTGGTAATTTTGAAGTCATACGTTCTTACCATCGGTCTGCTATGCCAGACGCTCTAACTATAAGGGATCAATTGACTGGCCAAGAAATTACAGATGAAGAATTTAACCAGTATTACAGTAGCGAGTCCTTGGGAGAACCTATGGATATCTTTAGCCAGTGGGAATGGCAAGGTATAGAAGAAAATCAGGCGATTGCCCCTAAACCAGATCATGACCGAGGAGCAGACGAAGCTTCATCTAATTCTGATCAAATAGATAAGCAGGCCTATTTAAATCTTTTACGGAATCGCTGGCAAGTTTGGGCTAACAAAGTTCAGCCCTTGATAGACCAAGATGCATTTACTGCTGACCAAATAGGCATTCGTCCCTTACCAAGTGGGGACCTCCATCCAATTGTACCGGCTTTGCATCAAGCTGCAAGTCAAAGCCTAGCTGAGGATGATCAGTCAGAAATCCCCCGTCATTTAATGGTTATCTTGAGTCATAGCTTTGTTTTGGAAAAAATGCTTTTACCAGAACTGGATAAAAATTCCCAAGATAGTTTGGATAATTTACGTTATGATATTGTTCAATCCAGACAAGCCGTACTAGGCCAGCTACTAGCTGAAACTCCTATAGTAAGTTTTGAGTGGGAAGCAAAATGGCTAGCAGGTTACGATCAGCAACTGGCACAATTACTGGCACGGTCTGACCGAGAATTTGATGACCTTAACCTAATTAGTATTCACAGCGGGGTAGCTGTGGAGGCATTTCCAATGTTATCATCAGATGTTGGCAGTCAATTTGGCTTTACTTATGATCCTAGTCGCCAAAGGTTTTATACCATTAACGACCGCATTGGTGCCCAGGATGTTTCTGGTACTAAGGTTTATTTTTATGACTTCGTCGATGGTGGTATAACTAGATTTACACCGGGTAGTGGGAACAGAACGGGTGAATCTATTGATCAAGTAGACTTGTCCCAACTTTACGGGGTGAAATTAGACAACCACTACCCACAAAGGGCTATGGCGGGTCAAGCAAAAAATCAAGCTTCATCAAATGATCAAGACGCGCTAGCCAATTTTATGACGCACTGGGGACAAGAGATGGGACAGACTTACAAAGCTTACCAGCTTGATCAACCAGTGGACTTTTATGGGACTAGATTCCCTGAAAAAGAATTTCAAGTAGTCCTCGATGGTCAAAATATTCAATTTAAGGATGGCCAGTCCACAGATGCTAATTATAAAATCGATGCCATCTATTCGGATATTGCTGACCAGGATAATCCTAGCCAGGAACGCCACTTATATCTTTTTACCCAGGGGGTAAATGGGCCACAGGTTTGGGTAACCATGCAAGGTGCTGATGACCAAGGTCGCCTCCACTTTAAGCAAACGGCTAACCAAGCACTCAAAGCAGGTTATTTAAAGCATGCTAGTAATTAAAAGTCAGGATATTAAAAATACGCTAGTAATTAGCAATAAAAAATAGCTTAAAAGCAAGCGCTTTTAAGCTATTTTTTTCTATCTTACAAATTAATTAGTCATCACCAAAGGCTTCTTCAAATTGAGCTTGGTAGAGATTATAGTAGAAACCGCGTTTTTCCATAAGTTGGTCGTGGTTACCCATTTCAATAATTTGGCCCTGGTCCATAACCAGAATTTTGTCTGCATCGCGGATAGTGGATAGGCGATGGGCAATCACAAAGGACGTTCTGCCCGCTAATAGTTTTTCTGTCGCAGTTTGGATTAATTTTTCAGTTCTAGTATCAATAGATGAAGTGGCTTCATCTAATATTAATATTTCTGGTTCATTAACCAAGGAGCGTGCAATAGTCACTAATTGACGCTGGCCTTGAGAGAGGTTAGAAGCATCTTCGTTGATAATGGTGTCATAACCATCTGGTAGTTTACGGGCAAAATCATCAACATGGGCGGTCTTGGCTGCTGCCATTACATCTGCTTTAGTGGTTGATTCATCGCCACCATAGGCGATATTATCATAGAGGCTACCAGTAAAGAGCCAGGTATCTTGGAGCACCATGGAAATATGGTCACGTAAATCGGCCCGGTCGATGTCGCGAATATCTTTGCCCTTAAATTTAATAGAGCCGGCAGATACATCATAGAAACGTTCAATGAGGTTAATCAAGGTGGTCTTACCAGCCCCAGTCGGGCCAACAATAGCGATGGTCTCTCCCGGGTTAACTTGCAAGTTAAAATCTTTGATAATCATCTTATCTGCTTGGTAACCGAAATCAACCTGGTCAAAAATCATAGTCTTATCAGTTTCAATAGCAGGATAGCCGGATGGCTCATCAGTCATATCATCCAGGTCTAAGAAGGTAAAGACCCGACGTGCCGAAGCTAGGGTGTCTTGGACCAGGTTGACTATATTAGCCATTTGACTCAAGGGTTGGAATAACTGTGGGTTATATTGGATCAAGGCTTGGACTTGACCAACGGTTAGTTGGCCATTGATGACTGCGATACCGCCTAGTAGGGCGACAGTCACGTAGGACAAATTTCTGACAGAATTTGACAGGGGCATCATAATCCCCGAAATAAATTGAGCCTTTGATGCCGAAGCAAAGAAATCATCCGTTTTAGTCTGGAAATAATCAGCTCTTTTTTCTTGTTGGTTAAAAGCCTTGATCTCTAATTGTCCATTGTAGTCTTCTTCAAGAATGGCATTAAGTTCACCTTCTGATTTTTGTTGTTGGCTAAAGAGCTTTTGTGAATAAGGCGCAACCTTAGAGATAAAAAACAGGACTAAGCCAACAAGAAATAGGACAACCAGGCTAATTTTCCAAGAAATTAGGAAAATCATCACCAAAACGCCAAAGAATTGTAGCACTGACATAACAGTCTGAGAGACCATTTGGGGTAGGGTACGCCCCATATTTTCCACATCATTAATCGCTCGGCTAAGAATTTCTCCGTTAGGGATTGCGTCTACTGTGGCTACCGGTAGGGTATTGAGTTTATTGCGCATATCTTGGCGTAAACTTGCCAGCATGCCTTGAACTGAGAAGGCCAATAGCGCATTTTGGACAAAACGCGCGGCTCCCGCAAGTAAATAGAGCATTAGGACACGACTAACAATTTGTCCAATTCGATTAAAGTCAATAACGTACTGGGCTTGACCATTAACTATTTGTTGACCCTGATTTACGCCATCTACAATCACGGTTGTTGCCTGACCAAGGATAGCTGGGGCCAGAGTGGTCATAATTGTAGCCAAGCTAGTGGCAATAATAACTGCTACTAGGGCTAACTTATAGGAGCCAAAATAGTGAAAGAGGCGTAGGCATGTTTGGCCAAGGCTTAATTTTTCATCGTTTAATTTATGATTCATTAGTCAACCACCTCTCCTAACTGTGAGTTTACAATTGACTGGTAGATATTGTTATTAGCCAATAAGTCATCATGGTGGCCTAGACCACACATATTGCCAGCGTCATCCAGGACCAAAATTTGGTCAGCATCCATAATAGTAGAGACGCGTTGGGAGACAATAATATTGGCAGAATCTTGCACCTCGCGGTTAAGGGCTTGACGCAATTTAGCATCCGTTTGCGCATCGAGGGCTGAGAAGGAGTCATCAAAGATATTGATATTAGCCTGTTTAACCAGGGCCCGGGCAATACAAAGTCTTTGTTTTTGGCCACCGGAAAAGTTTGATCCGCCCTGGTTTACCTTAGAATCTAAGCCGTGAGTAAGGGCTTCAACAAAATATTTGGCTTGGGCAATATCTAATGCCCGCCATAAGGCTTCATCACTGGCGTTTTCATTACCGAATTGTAAATTTGACCGAATGGTTCCGGAAAAGAGGTTGGCCTTCTGCGGCACATAACCAATGGCATCGCGTAAACTATTTAAATCAATCTCACGGACGTCAGTGCCGTTGACCTGTACAGATCCTTCATTGACATCAAAGAATCGTAATATCAAGTTTAGGATAGTAGATTTCCCAGATCCAGTACCACCGATAATGCCTAGGGTTTGTCCAGCTTGCAAATGGAAATCAATATCAGTTAAAGTGTTAGTTTGTGCATCACCAAATTTAAAGGAAACCTGGTTAAAGTCCACCTGTCCAGGCCTTTGTTTATCAATCAGCATGGCTTGGTCAGGGTTCTGAATATCATTCACCGTATTTAGCACTTGGTTAATTCGTTTTGCGGCTACTTGGGCGCGAGGGATCATGACGAAAAGCATCCCCAGCATGGTGAAAGAAAAGACAATAATACCTGTATAGGAAATAAAGGAGATAATTTGTCCAACTTGGAGTTGTAGGTCACTTACCAGGTTGCCACCTAACCAGATAATACCGATATTGGTAAGGGATAAGACTAGTGTAATGGCAGGCATTAAAAAGCCCATCCGGACATTCGCCTTAATCGCTGTGGTTTGATAGTCCTGATTGGCACCAGCAAAACGGTCACTCTCATATTGGTTGCGGTTAAAGGCCCTAATGACCCGAATACCAGTCAAACCTTCCCTGAAGATACGGTTCATATTATCAACTTTTTCTTGCATAGAGAAGAAGAGGGGGCCGGCAAAGTAAATGACAATTCCCATCACAAGTGCCAGCATAGGTATAGAAAAAATGTAAACTTGGCTCAGTTGAGGGCTAGTATAAATAGCCATTGCCACCCCGGCAATAAACATAGCTGGAGCCAGTAAGAACATTCGGAGGGTCATCATCACTGTTTGTTCAATTTGTACAACATCACTGGAAGACCGGGTAATGAGCGAAGCGGCTCCAAATTCTTCATACTGATCTTTGGGGAGGCCAACCACTTTTTGATAGAGGCTATTGCGTAGGTAACGGCCTAGGCCTAAAGAAGCTTTGGAAGCGAAATAAACATTTAAAACAGCGAAAGAAACGATTAATATGGTCATCCCTAGCATCTTTAAAGCGGTGGTCATAATAGCACGGCTATCTCCTAAGGCAACCCCCTGGTCAAAGAGCTGCGCGGTTAAAGAGGGGAGGATGAGTTCTGATCCACCTTGAAGAAAGGCGAAAATGACGCACCAGATAATTAAAGACCTGGGAACTTTTTTGATTAATTCAAGCAAACTTGTCACTCCTTTTCTATTTGATTATTTATCATTTGATCGACTAACCGACTAAAAAGGGAGATATCTTGGTCAGTCAAATTTGCAATTAGACGCTGGTTTAGCGCGTCGAAGGTCTGGCTAAGCTGTGTAGCCATGGCTTGTCCAGAATCAGTGAGGAAGAGTTCCTTACTGCGATCATTATCACTAGCAGTTTGACGGCTGAGATAGCCTTTTTTTTCTAAGGCGGAAATTAAATTAGCAGTGGTGGAATTTGGCTTACCTAAAAATCCAGCTAAAGTTTTCTGCTGGCAGTAGGGATGTTCCTTAATAAAATAAATAGCATGGGCTTGCATGGGATTTATATCATGGTTTTTTAATTGATGCTGAATAAATTCAATATTCAGATGGCGTAATGCTAGTAATTTGCCCAGGGGCTGATTGCTGAAAGCTTTCATAGGTCCTCCTTTCTCTTTTATAGCAACTTATATAGTCTATCAAGAAACAGTTGTAAATACAACTAATATGACTAATGATTAACCTTATGTTATAATTTTTGAATTATTAATTTTTTAGAATAGGACTGAGACTATGATTCGTACCCTTTATTACAGTTGGCACAAGTTGTCATCGATCCAAAGAATTCTCCTTGGCATCTTGCTGGGGATTGTTCTGGGAATACTTGCACCAGGTTGGTCCTGGATTAGTATCTTTGGTCAGCTCTTTATTCAAAGCTTAACCGCTTTAGCACCACTTTTAGTTTTCGGTCTCATTATTGCGGCAGTAGCCCAGCATCAACCTGGTCAACAGACGCATATGAAGACCGTTATATTCCTCTATCTGATTGCTACTTTGGTCGCTGCTTTCGTCGCGGTGGCTGCCAGCTACCTCTTCCCGGTAGAACTTGTTTTACCGGACACCGCCGGGGTTGCAGAAACGATTGAAGTACCCGATTCGCTGGGTGGGATTGTCAGTAATTTATTGCTATCGATGGTCGGTAATCCAGTTGCTGCTCTAATGGAAGGGAACTATCTCACTATCCTCTTTTGGGCGATTCTAATCGGCTTATGCCTGCGCATGGCCTCACCCCAGACCAAGCGATTTCTAACTGACTGTTCCGAGGCCATTACCCGGGCTGTGCAGATCTTAATTGGCTTTGCGCCATTGGGGATTGCTGGTTTAGTTTATAATTCCATGGTTGAGGTGGGGTTAGCGGGTATGGCCCAGTATATTCAGGTGATAGGTCTGGTTGTCGGGACCATGCTCTTTGTTGGCTTTATTATTTATCCACTGATGACCTGGTTTTATATAAAGGAGAACCCTTATCCATTAACCATGTACTGTGCCAAAGAATCTGGTATTCCGGCTTTCTTCACTCGGTCTTCAGCTGTTAATATTCCCATTAACCTGCATGCAGCCGAGAAATTAGGCTTGGATAAGGATTCTTACACCATTTCAATTACTTTGGGTGGGACTGCCAATTCTGGTGGCGCGGCTATTACAGTTACCTGTATGACGCTGGCTGCAGCCTACACCTTAGGTATTGATACACCATTTTTCTTAGCCTTTTTATTGTCTTTTATGTCTGCAGTTGCTGCTACTGGTGCATCCGGTATTGCTGGGGGATCTTTACTTCTTATCCCTCTAGCAGCTTCATTGTTTAATATTCCTAATGAAGTGGCCATGCAAGTAGTCGGTGTTGGCTTTATCATCGGTGTCATTCAAGATTCGATTGAGACAGCCCTAAATTCAGCCTCTGATTTACTTTTTACAGCTGTCGCTGAATTTCATGATCGCAAAAAAGCTGGCGAAGGCCTATCAGTCAACGCTCATGTAGTCCAAGCTAAGGAAATGGAATAAGCCGGCTCAAGTTTTTAATTTGGATACATCTTGTTAAACCCTGTGATTTATTTCGCAGGGTTTCGCTTTTTCTAGGCTAGCTATCAGAATGTCCCAGGCGCCAATAAAGTTGCCAGGCTAAAGACTAACTAGTAGGGCAATAAAAAGTCATATTTACGATAATGAAACAATCATTTGACTGAAAAATGGAGATAAAGCTTGCTATGATAGCCATTTTAAATTTCAAATTTTAGTTGTAGCTATCATAATTTCCAGCATGAAAAAGTACAAAATTGCATAAAAAAGCTTACCTGATTTTGGAAACTATGCTATTTTTAACCTTAAAAAGATTACATAAAAGACACTTTAGTTTTAAAAAAATGGGTCCTTAACATAACCGCTCATATATGAACTAGGCTAGGGTAAAATAAAACTATTCCTAATAGGTGTCTGTAAAATTGTTCAGCAATGGTATTGGTGTCTATTAGACTAAGGGGGAGACCATAGTGGTAAAGATAATTGCTGATCGCTCTTGGCGGCCATACATTGATAATAAACAGGCGCTATCAATTCGTGAGGCGATTGTAGTCAGTGGCTTAGTCAACCAAGACTGTCTTAGTCAGGGTATACGAAAAGAATATAGCTTGCAAATTTGGGACCAAGATCATCAACTGGGCTATTTTAACTTAAGTTTAGGTGATAAGCATTTTGCTTTTTTTGCTCAATGCTATCAACAAATAGGCCAAGCGACTTGTAATCTAACTAGGGCCCAAGTTATCGCTCTGGAGCACCAACTAAATCAGGAACTAAGTGCCGAAGATAGTAACCACAAGCGACAACTATCTGGCAGTTTAACTAGAGACTGGCAGATGCAACAGGCATGGCGCAAACAAAGACTAGCAGATTTGGATAACCAAGCCGCTATGATTGAAAAAATTTATCAAGGCCGGCAAGCCTTACTAGACAAGGAAGCAGACTTATGGGCTTGGGAAGACCGACTCAAGCAATTTTCAACGCAGCCAAATAATAAAGAAACGACTAATAAGTTGGTCAGCTTAGCTAGTTATCGTCAACTTAAAGCGGATAGCTATTTACGCCAAAAAGTTGCTCCTAGACAGACTAATTCTGATGGTTTAGAGACTGCTAACCAACAACCAGGAATTTATCAATGGTTAAACCAGCAAGTCCTCTTTTTAGTGGCTTGTATCTTGGTTGCCTTTATTTCAACCAACTATGTTGGTAATGGCGGCGAATATGTTCTAGAAGATATTGATCAAAGGCGTAATTTATATCTTGAGCTGAACGCTACTTATATTAATGATATAGCGGTGGCCAGAAACTTCGATGGTTTAAATGTTCGGTTTATTAGCTGACAAATATATGACTCAGGCTAGCTAATTGATAAAAGTATTTAACGGCATGGTTTTATATTAAATTCACGATGATGGTAAGATCTTTGCCATCATTTTTTGTTTGTAAAGGCATATCTATATTTTTCATCCAGCGTTTTTGTAAGATAACTTGCGTTAAAAAGTATAAATTGCTAAAATAGTGACATAAATTTGTTGGTTTTATGACTTGAAGTGATAAAACAGTGAAAGAGGTATGATATGCATTATTTAGATATAGCCAACAGCCAGGTAGTTTTTCTACTCTGTGCTGGCGTTATTGCAATTGTTGTCATTCAGGCCCTGTTATTCTTACGCAAGGGCTACAAGCGTGGTCAAGAAATCGGTATGTCAAAGCAAGATTTAACTAAGGTGATGTCCAATTCGGCCTTGTTATCAATTGTGCCATCATTACCAATTATTGTTATGATGTTAGCCTTGTCAGTGCCGTTAGGTAAATATTTTCCTTGGTTGCGATTATCTATTGTCGGGTCGGCTATTTATGAGGGGACTGCAGCCAATGTAGCTGCTCAAAGTCAAGGCTTAAGTGACTTTTCTGATCCCAATATTACACCGAAAATTTTCGTCATTATCATGTTTGCCATGACTATCGGTATTGTTTGGGGAATTGTCTTTAATATTCTATTTATGAATCAATTAGATAAATTCACCGCTAAGGCTAAGGCCAACCCACGTCTAAGTTTATTTATGCCGATATTTTCTGCAGCCCTATTTACAGCTTTATTAATTACTTTAGCAACGCCATATGTTGCCAATGCTGAGAAGCCTATATCTATTATTACCTTTATTGCTGCTGGTCTAGCGACGATTTTATGTTCTAGCCTGGCTAAGGCATTAGACAAAAAAATAATTAATGACTTTGCTTTACCTATTTCACTATTAGTGGGTATGGCAGCAGCCATTATTGCTAACCAAATGCTCTAGGAGGTCTTTTTATGTCACAAGAAAAAATGCGCGCTAGTCAAGCCTTTTCTAAGGAAATCAATCTGTTGGGGCGGGTCACATCAATTATTGCCCTAATAGCTATGTTTTCAGTTCCCTTAGTGACTGCTTATGCTTTTAAGATTGAATTATCATTTTCAGAATTGATGGCGGCTTCAGCTGGCTTAGTGGCGATTTATCTACCCACTGCCGTCGTCGAAAACTTATCTTTCTACTCTGTACTTGGTGCAGGTGGTATGTATCTATCATCGATTACGGGTAACATTACTAATATGAAACTGCCGGTGACTGTAGCTGGTCAAAAGATTGCTGGTGCGGAACCAGGTACTGATGAAGGCGACGTGGTTGCCATTCTCAGTGTTGGTGTGTCATCATTAGTTACTGTTTTTATTTTAGTATTAGGAGCTTTCTTAATTGGCTCATGGTTAGTACCAATTTTAAACCATCCCCTTTTAAAGGTAGGTTTTGACCATATTACGCCAGCTCTATACGGTGCTATTACTGTTCCGCAAATTTTAAAACAGCCTAAATTAGCAATTGCTCCAGCTATTTTTGTCTTGGCCCTCTTCTTTATATTGGGGCCAGCCGGCTTCGCCCAATACCAATCATACATTTTGATTTCTTCCTTAATAGTTTCTTGTTTGGCAGCCTATGTCATGTTTAGAAACGGCTGGCTAGCTAAATAAGTCAGTTGCCCATATTTGAAAAAGGCCACCCCCTAGATTTCTAGGAGGTGGCCTTTCTGTTTCGTTATTGATTGCTCTAGCTCATATCAGCTTTTATTGTTAAGGAGCTGGTTGATGAATTGCTGCATTTTATTCTGAGCTGATCGGCCTTCAGGTGTCATTAATATGGCGTAGTCATGAATTTGCTGGTGGCCGGTTACAAGTTGATGGTCGATTTGATGGTCACTGAGACGTTTGGCGAAGTGGACAATATCTGGATAGAGGATTTCCTTGGTACCAGTTGTTAAGAATACTGGACGTAGTTGGTCAACTGCCATGTAAAGTGGAGAGACGTAGGCATTATTATCAGCTTCGGGATCTAACCAGTAGCTACCGGCATACCGGGTAGCCTCTGGATCCAAAAGCGGGTCGGCTTGTTCGTAGCTAGAAATTTCTTCGTTATCTAAACGAATGTCTAGCCATGGGCTGATAGCCAGGTAACCGGTTGGTTGCTCAAGCTCATTTTCAATTAAATACTCTGCTAGGCCGAGGACAAAACCACCACCTGCCGAATCCCCTAAAAAGAAGATACGATCAGGGTTAGCAAGTCGATTTCTCAACATTTGATAGCAGGTGATGACCGGTTTGAAAGATGTTTCGAAGCTAGCCTGGGTGGCCTTAAAATAAATAGGCATGACAACATGGGCATCAGTTAATTTAGTGATACGGTTGATAAATTGCCAGTGGAAGATATTGGGCTCAAAGACATAGCCCCCACCATGAAGGAAGAAAATAACTGGTTGGTCATCACTTTTTTTATTCCAGGAAAAGACTTGCATATCATTGATTAGATATTCTTTAACGGGGTAGTCCAGCAATGTTTTAGGTATGGTCAGGGGTAATTCGTTATTTTTAATCAGGTCAGATTTAAAATGGTCTGATTTTGCCATCCGGCGACTAATTTGTTTGGCATCGACTAGGCGTAAAGTTTTGTCCAGGAGGAAAGAGGATAGGGATTGGTCCTTAAAATAATAGGAATATAGACCAGTTAAAGCTAGGCTAGCTGTCAAACTGACGGCAAAACGTTTAGGGTCAGGTTTGCTTAATTTAGGCATGGGGCACCTACTTTCGTAATTTTGATACTTTTATTCTAGCATAGCTTTTAAAAAAGTTATGTTGGCAAGTCTTTAGAGATTATTTACTTTCAACCCAGGTGATTAATTTAGAATTGATTTAAATTAATTATACTTTAATAATCAAGCTGATGTGTTGTTTTCGTTTATTAAAGGAGTTCTTAATTGGTTTATCAAGGCTAAATGAAATTAGAATCATTATAAAAATATCCTCTTTTTCATTTGAATTTAGAATGAATTTAATTTATAATAAAAGAGAAGTAAATTAATTCTAAATAAGGAGGAGCAACCATGTTTAATTTTCTAATCAAGCAAAGAAGTGGTCGGTTTCTTTTAATTGGTACTATTTTATTATTAGCAGGCTTTATGCTTAGCTTTAATCAACCGATACTTAGTAATATCTGTTACTATTTTGCTATCTTCTTTCTTGGTTTTTTTGCTGCCAAGAACGCCATTCTTTCTACGATTGAGAATAAATCATTAAATGTTGACCTCTTGATGGTCCTAGCAGCCTTAGGGGCAGTCGCTATAGATTATGCGTCAGAAGGGGCCATGTTACTTTTTATTTTCGCTTTAGCCGAAAATTTAGAAGCCTACGCTAATGGTAAATCAACGGCTTCAATTGAAGCTCTCATGTCTCAGGTTCCTAATACTGCCCAAAAATTAGGACCGAACGGTGAGGTAGTGACAGTCCTGACTGAGGACCTTAAAAAGGGTGATGTGGTGGTTGTGTCTAAAGGTCAACAACTTCCTATTGATGGCATCTTAGACCGGTCCAGCCAAGTTAACGAAGCAGCCCTAACTGGTGAATCTGTACCAGTCCACAAAGAGGCAGGGGAAGAAGTCTTTGCTGGTACTATCAATGAAGGCAATGTCTTTCATATCACGGTATCTAAATTAGCAAGTGAAACGGTCTTTTCTAATATTATTCGTATGGTTGAAGAGGCTCAGGGTCGGCCAAGTCGGGTGTCATCCTTAATTGATCGGATTGAGTCTAAGTACGTGGTCGGCGTCCTAATTGCTGTGCCGATTTTTATTGGTCTGCTCTATTATGTGGTTGGTTTAGACTTCCAAACTGCATTTTATCGGGGCATGGTATTTTTAACAGTGGCTAGCCCTTGTGCCTTAGTGGCCTCTGCTACGCCAGCCACCCTTTCAGCCATCTCCAATGGCGCACGAAATGGGGTCCTAACCAAGGGAGGGGCATCATTTGAAGCTTTGAGTCAGATGACCCAGCTCTTTACCGACAAGACTGGCACTTTGACTTTTGGAGACTTCAAAGTAGTGGATTACCAGGCTGATGACCAGGTGATTGCTGAGGTGGTTTATATGGAACAGCAATCTAGCCATCCGATTGCCGAAGCCATTGTCAATCACTTTAACACCATTGATTTATCACAGGTTGACACTAGCCAAGCTGTAGAAGAAGTAGCCGGAAAAGGGGTTAAAAAGGGAACTATCAAAGTAGGTAAACCATCTGCCTTTGCTGATTATGATGATCCTCACCATTACCGGGACCAATTGCATGGTGGGCATACTTCCATTTTTGTCGCTCAAGGCCAAGAAATCGTCGGCTTCTTTTCATTAGCTGACCAGGTAAGACCGACCGCCCTCGAGGCCGTTCCTGCCTTTCAAGCAGCCGGTGTTAAAGTAGATATTCTAACTGGTGACAATGAGAGTGTAACTAGTCAGGTAGCTAAACAAGTAGGGGCTGATAATTATTATGCCTCACTACTACCAGAAGATAAGATTAACCATGTTAACCAGGCCCAGGCAGCTGGCACTGAAATGGTAGGGATGATTGGGGATGGTATCAATGATGCCCCAGCCTTAGCAGCAGCAGATATCGGTATTGCCATGGGTTCTGGCTCATCAGTGGCTATGGAATCAGCAGATGTCGTGATTGTGAAAAATGATCTCAGCAAGCTTTACTATTCATATCGGCTCAGCCAAAAATTGGCCAAGCTAATTAAGCAAAACATTATCTTTGCAGTGGGTGTGATTATCCTCTTAGTTGTCTTTAATCTTTTTGGCTTAATCAGCTTACCATTAGCGGTTGTCTGTCATGAAGGGTCAACTATCCTAGTTATTTTCAATGGTCTGCGCCTTCTAAAGCAAAATGATGATAGTAGTCAAAAGGATATTCAACTTAAAAAAATATTTGAGCAAGAGCAAAGAGCCTAAGAGATTGCAAAGTATCCAGATAATGAACACTATAATAAAGAGTCAAAAAGAGCGGAAATCCGCTCTTTTTTTATTTAGCAAATTAAAACAACTAGGCTATCCTATGGATTTTTTAAGGGTAACCTAAAAAGTGCTTGACAGTGAAAATGTTTTAGGATAACCTAAAAACATCAACAGAACAATATAGAAAGAGGAGATATTATGTTGAAAAAATTGCTAGCCTTAGTTACGGCCATGGTATTAATTTTTGCCGGTTGTGGCAAGGTTGATGAAGGAGGCCAGCAGGCTGGTAAAGAAGCCGCGAGTAGCCAAAACGGTCAACCTACTAGAGTTGTCGCAACAACCACTATGATCAGTGATTTGGTCAAGGTTATTGGTGGTGATCATGTTGAGGTTGAAGGTTTAATGGGACCTGGTATTGACCCCCATGGTTACCAAGCTACTGCCGAAGATAACCGTAAGTTGCAAGAAGCAGATGTAGCCGTCTACAATGGCTTGCATTTAGAAGGTCAAATGGGTGAAATTTTTGAAGCCCTGGAGCAATCTGATACTAAAACGATTTGTCTAGAAGATGGTCTTGACGAAACTAAGTTACTAGCTTCTGAAGATGCCAGCATGAACCATGACCCTCATATCTGGTTCTCTGTGGCACGTTGGAAGGAAGCTGCTGACCATGTAACTAAGGAATTATCAGCTTATGATCCCGATAATGCTGCTGACTACCAAGCAAATAATGAAGCCTATCAAAAAGAATTAGATGAGTTAGACACTTACATTAAAGAACGGGTTGCTGAAGTGCCGGCAGATAAGCGTTACCTAGTAACGGCTCATGATGCCTTCAACTATTTCGGTAAAGACTATAACTTTGATGTAGTCGGTATTCAAGGCTTGAACACACAAACTGAAGCAGGAACCGCTGATTTCTCTGAATTAGCTCAATTTATCGCTGATAAGGGTATTAAGTCTGTCTTTGTTGAATCTTCTGTACCTAAACGTAATATTGAAGCTTTGCAAGAAGCAGTTAAAGCTAAAGGGCATGAAGTTGGTATTGGTGGGGAATTGTATTCTGACTCACTTGGTGATGCTTCAGCAGGTACTGATACTTATATCACCATGTATAAAGCTAATATTGACACCATTGTCGATGCATTAAAATAATAAATAAAATGGGGGATGCAACTTGGATAATAATGCAATCTTAATTGAAAATGTGACTGTGGCCTATCATGCCAAACCAGTCTTGTGGAATGTTAATGCAGCCATTAAAATGGGTCGGATGACTGCTATTGTTGGTCCTAATGGGGCCGGGAAATCGACCCTGCTGAAAACCATTCTGAACCTGGTTAAACCGATCTCAGGACAGGTTATGTACTCGTTAGATGGCAGCAAGTTTGCTCCCTATGATGAATTGAAGACTAATATTGCCTATGTGCCCCAAAACTCTTCAGTGGATTGGGATTTTCCAACCACAGTTCATGATGTGGTCTTGATGGGACGCTATGGCAAGTTAGGTTGGTTCAAACGACCTAGTAAAAAGGACCAGGAAATTGCTGATATGATGCTGGAAAAGGTCGGCATGCCAACCTTTAAAAACCGTCAAATCAGCCAATTATCGGGTGGTCAACGCCAACGGGTCTTCTTGGCTCGGGCACTTAGCCAAGAGGCGGACATCTATATCTTAGATGAGCCCTTGGCTGGGGTAGATATTAAAACAGAAGCTGTTATTATCAACCTCTTAAAGCAATTGGTAGCTGAAGGTAAGACTGTCGTTTTAGTTCACCACGATTTGTCGACAGTTGAACAATACTTTGATGATGTGGTCTTCTTAAACCACGAAATTGTTGCCTATGGACCGGTAGAAGAAGCCTTTACTGAAGATTTAATTCAAGAAACCTACCGGACCGACCGCAACTTGGGAGAAGGCGATTAAGATGGCAAATATTTTACAATTACTTCATGACTACACCTTCCAGGTGGTAGCTATCGGTACCGGGATGCTCGGCATTTTGTCTGGCATTATTGGTAGCTTGGCAGTCCTCCGTAAGGAAAGTTTGCTAGGAGATGCGCTCAGTCACGCTGCTTTACCAGGTATTGTGGTTGGCTTTATGCTGGTTGGTCATAAAAATTTGATGCTCATGTTATTAGGAGCCACCGTTTCTGGGCTACTGGCTACTATTTTAATTCGTTGGATTTCAAAAGGTAGTATTAAAATGGACGCTAGTTTATCCTTGATTCTATCATCCTTTTTTGCCCTCGGCCTGGTTCTATTAACCCAAGCTCAAAAGACACCTAATGCCCAGCAAGCTGGCTTAAAGAATTTTATTTATGGTCAGGCCTCTGCCATGCTAAAAGGTGATGTGATCACTATCGTTGTGACCGGTCTGATTTTTATTGCACTAATTATCCTTTTCTGGAAGGAACTCAAGGCCCAAACCTTTGATCCGGTCTTCTTTTCGACCTTAGCTTTTTCACCAAAATTGGTACAATTTGTATTTTCACTAATTTTGGTGGTAACAGTTATCTTAGGTCTGGAGTCGGTCGGCGTTATCCTGATGTCAGCTCTTTTAATTTCGCCACCGGTTGCTGCCCGTCAATGGACCAATCGCTTAGAAACCATGGTGATTCTCAGCGGATGCTTTGGTCTAGCAGCTGGATTAATCGGCACGCTCTGGTCTTCTATGACCCGTAATATGCCAACTGGACCAGCTATTGTTTTAGTTGCTTCAATTATTGTTTTATTCTCGATTCTATTTGCGCCAAACCGGGGCTTGCTGGCCCGTAGCTGGCAATACCACCAGCGCAAAAAGCATTATCAAAAAATCATGCGTGAGAGGGGGCAAGACTAATGACTTTAGAAATATATGCAATTGCTATTGTGGCAGCTTTAGCCTGTGCTGTTCCGGGTATCTTCCTGGTTTTACGTGGTACATCGATGCTATCTGATGCCATTACCCACTCTGTATTGTTAGGTATTGTACTTGCCTTCTTTATTACCCATGATTTAAACTCGCCTTTGCTGCTAGTGGGGGCGACCCTGGTTGGTGTCCTAGTTGTTTGGTGTATCGAGGCTTTACAGCGCACCAAGTTAATGGGTGAGGATGCTGCGATTGGTAGTGTCTTTCCACTCTTCTTCTCCCTTGGGCTGATTTTAATTACCCAGGGTGCTAGTGATGTCCACCTCGATACAGACTCCGTTATGATGGGTGAACTTGCTTTTGCCCCCTTCAAACGGTTAATAGCTTTCGGTTACGACTGGGGCCCTAAATCACTATGGACCATGTTATTTGTCCTCTTGATTAACGTCATATTTGTGGCGGTCTTTTGGAAAGAACTCAAGTTATCTACCTTTGATCCTGCCTTTGCGGCAGCGCTTGGTTTCTCACCAGTACTCATTCATTATGGCCTAATGACCCTAGTTTCTCTGACTGCCGTTGGTGCCTATGATACGGTTGGCTCCATCTTGGTAGTTGGCTTTATGGTCGGACCTGCCCTCTCTGCCTACTTATTAACTGATGACCTGAAGAAATTATTGCTTATAGCCATGGTTTATGCAGTCGTCAACAGTATAATTGGTACTTATTTAGGATTTTTATTCGATGTCTCCTTAGCCGGAGCCATCGGTAGTGTAACTGGTTTTACTAGTATCCTAACCTTCTTATTGTCTCCGAGAAAAGGTCTGATTGTTAACCGACGTCGCTATCAAGCGCAAAAGCAAGCCTTTGACAGCTGGTTAGCCAGCCAGTCGGGCCAAAATAAATAACCTAGAATTTCCCCTTATTGTCTAGGTGATAGGAACCCAGCTTGTGAGCTGGGTTTTTATCTTTTATAATCTTAGTAAAAAGGGGTGAACTGATGACTATGCAACCAACACTTTTACTCAACCAGTCGCAAATTGCTGGCTTAGTTAATACCAGTCAAATTAATCAAATTGTTAAGGAGACCTTTGTTGGCCTCAACCAGGGTTCAATAATTAATCCCTCTAAGGTGAGTCTTGATTTAGGCGAAACAGGAAATTGGCCTGACCATGAAGGCTTTATGAATGCCATGCCAGCCTATCTTGGTTACCAAGACTTGGCCGGCCTTAAATGGGTAGGGGGATTTTTAGGTGATCGTAAGGCTGCTGGATTACCCTATATTACAGGTTTGATCACCTTATTAGATCCCAAATTAGGCCATTTTTTAGCAGTGATGGATGGCGCATGGATTACTAACCACCGGACTGGTGCTCAAGTAGCTGTCAGCCTGGCTAGTGTTTGGGATCCTAGCCAGCCATTAGTCCTAGGTTTATATGGGGCTGGCATGCAGGCAAGGCAAATGATTATAGCGGTTGCTGACTTGCTAACGATTGACCACGTTTATGTATGGAACCATCGGGAAGAAACGGCCCAAAAGTTCAAGGCTGATATGGCCAGCTATGTTGCTGGAGATATTATCGTTTGCCCGGTAGCTGACCAGGCCGGTCCTTGCCAGGCACCTGTTATTTTAACAATGACCTCGGCCCAGGAACCGCTCATTAAAACTGATTGGATAAAACCAGGTCATATCGTATTTCCTATGGGATCTTTTCAAGAAATAGAAAATCAACTCATCTTAAAGGCCGATCAAATAATCGTTGATCACATTGACCAGGCTTTAAACCGAGGAAGCTTAAAATCGCTCCATGAAAAGGGAGAGATTGGTCCTGAAGATGTCACCATGACGATTGGCGATTTAGTTGCTAATAAACTTTCGTTAGCTAATTGGCAAAATGAAATTAGTCTATGTATTCCAATCGGTACCGGCGCCATGGATGTGGCGATTGCAGCTTATGTGTATCAAGCTGCCTGCCAGGAAAAAATTGGCGAGGTGTTTGACTTTACTAGCTAGTTAAAAACAATATTGGACAATATTTTCGGCTGCAAAAACGGTACTTTGTAGTCGTGTTTTTATTTTTTCAGGCATGGCCTATAAAAAGTCATTGCAGCTAAATGAAACCGCTTTAATACAAGCGGCATTACTAATAATTACCTATAAAATGCATGATTCTTGCACTCATATATACAATGATGTTTATTTTTTATAAAAAGAATATTTATTTGAGACATTTGTCTCAAAATAGCGTAAAATAAAACGTGAAAAAGAAATTATTTAATTATTTTCTTTTAGTAGAGACGCCAAAAGATTTTGTATAAAGGGGGCTTGGACATGACTAGAACTTTGACAGATTTAGCCTATGACTATATTGCAGATGAAATCATGCAACATCGTTTTGTACAAGGCTCATTTATTAATGAATCAGATATTGCCAAACATTTAAATATCTCCCGGACACCAGTACGGGGAGCTTTTAAGAAGTTAACCAAGGAGGGTATCCTCGAGTATGTTCCTAATAAGGGCAAACGAGTGACGGGTCAGGTCGTTAGACATGAATCCTTGGTAGAGTTGCTCCAGTTTTTTGATTTTTCTCTTAGTTATTTCTTCAATAGCTTGTCGACTTTCTTCGTTGATATTGATAAAGAGGATCTTGATAATTTAGCTAGCCAGTTTGATTATGCGCATGCTAGTCATGATTTTTCAGCGCTTAATGAGGCACTCATTACCTTAGTTACAGTTTTGAGCCAGGCGGTTGGTAATAGTTACATCCGTGATATTACTTTAAATAGTTTAGCTGAAATCTATCAAATTCTTAAACAAAAATTTGATTAACGGCCTAAGCTAGAAGCGATGGTTGTTGACTTGATTGCCGGCTACTTCCAGAAAATTGTAAAGTATAGTCAGGAAGGTAATTATCAGTCAGCTCGACAAGAATTAGCTAATTTAATTAATCGTTTAACTGTTATGTTCCAGTAGTGTTAGGAAGGTGCCACTATGTCAAGTGATAGCTACAGTAAACAGGTCTACACTGCCGTTGTGGATGGCATCCAAGCAGGACTTTATCGGCCAGATGACTATGTAAAGACGGTCCATATGACGCGTAAATTCATGATTTCACGCACACCGGTCCTATCAGCCTTTAAAAAGTTGGAAGCAGACGGCTATGTAGAAGTGGTGCCCTATAAGGGTGCTAAAATTCTTCACCAGGATTATGATTCTAATAACATCATTGAAGTTGTGCAACTCATCCAGCTAATTGTAAATGATGTAAGCCATAAATATATCTTGATTAATCCTGATTTTAGTAAGGATGGCTTGGATAAAATTCTTGCGGATATACATGAAAAGGCGGATAGAAAAGATATTGAGGCTTACAAGGATCAGCTGGCTTACTTTTTCTCTGTCCTGTTGAAATATTATCCAAACCGCTTTGCTGCCAAACAGATTCTTAATTATTATGAGATGATTCAAAATTCTTATTATGAATCAGTTTCTTCCCGTATTTTTCAAATCGGTCACACCTCTGATAAAATGCTAGCCTTTTATGATCAAATCGTAAATCTAGTCCTACAACAAGATTATGAGGCCTGTGACCAATTATTTAACAATTGGTTTTACAACCTAAGTGCTAACATTGTGCGTAATACTTAGACCTATATTAGCATCATTAAACTATTAAATTTTCCTCCTAGACTAGCTGCTTAGACTAAGCTGTTTAGGGGGGATTTTTTGCATTGTTTATAGGTAGGTTATGGTGTCTTGGAAGGGTAATGAGCTGCCGACCTTGTCGAATATCCTGTTAATCTCATCCAGGGCTTATGATATAATTGGAAGACGATGAATTAACTTGAGGTGACTTATGCGAATTGCAATTGTTGGGGCGGGTGTGGCTGGCTCCAGTGTTTTAAGAACTTTACTATCGGTTGGCCCATCGACTAGCCCGCTAGAAATTGATGTCTATGATTACCGAACTGAGTTAAGCAAGGGCTTACCCTATCAACAGGATAGTGACTGCTTGCTTTTAAATTCAGCAGCCAGTCGGGTCTCGGCTGTGAGAGACCAGCCTAACGATTTTGTCACATGGCTAGCCCAGGCTGGACTTAGTGACGATACCTTGCAGGGGATGGCACGGCGCCAGCATTACGGCGATTATCTCAATCAAGTTTTTGCGCCTTATTTTGCTAGTGATTGTGTTCAAGTTTACCATCATAAGGTGGTTGATGTGGCTTTAGTGGATGCGAATAAACCTGCATCTGGCTACCGGCTTAAATTTAGCCAAGCAGAGGCTAGTCCAACAACTAAAAATGGTCAGCCTGATGCCTGGTCATCAGTTTACCAGGCAGTTTTTCTGTGTATTGGTCATCCGCCTTATGCCGACTATTATCATTTATCGGAGTGTTCTCAGTATGTCGGGACGCCTTATCCTGCCAAAACCCAGCTGGCCCATTTGGATCCAACAAAAAGAATTGGCATTATTGGCTCGTCAGCAACAGCTTTTGATATCTGGCGTTATATAAGAACAAACTACGAGTTAAAACAGCCACTGACCTTTTATGTGCGTCAGCGTCCCTTTACAGTAGCAGAAGTCATCTTAGCAGATGACCAAGCGCTAATCCTATCCATTGATGATGACTGGTTGAATCAAGCCCAGGATGAGGCTGGTTTTATTAGTTTGGATAAGATATTAGCCCAGGTGCGCTGCGATTTCCAGGCTATGGGCATTGACTGGCAGCCCCTGGTATGGCGCGAAGCTATCGGTGACTTGTCGGACAATATTCGCCAATTCTACCAACAAGACCAAGAGTTAGCTTTGCTCCAAGCCTATATTTCTGAAATCACAGCTTACTTGCCTGATCTCTATAACAGTCTTAATCATGCTGACCGCCAGCGTTATGACCGCTTGTACCGGCAAATGTTGAATATTTCCGCCATACAGTACCTTATCAAGTTATGGCAGATTTACTGCAGGAAATGGCTGAAGGCCGCCTAAGAATTGCTTCAGGTTTAACTGATATAAGCGCTCAAACAGCAGGCAACTTTATGATTGAGATTGATGAGCAAAAGCGTGAAACTTGTGATTACTTAATTAATGCAACTGGTTTTCAACTAAATCTAGAAATTGCTAGCCAAACTGACCCACTGATAAAAAACTTGTTAGCCAAGGATTGGATTCAGCCGGCCGACCAGGAAACAGGTCAAGGTGTTATGGTTAATTGGCCGACTTGTCAAATTATTAACCAATCCTACGGTATGATGCCTCACTTGTATTGCCTCGGTCATTATATCCACTTGACCCAATACGGCAATAACAATGCACAACTCAATCTAAAGCAGGGGCGTCGGTCGGCAGAACACTTAATGAATCAAATTAGATAAGAGGTAGTTATGTGAAAAAACATTTTTTACCAGCCTTAGATAGCTTACGTTTATTCGCCATGATAGCTATTATAGGCTACCATTATTTTGAATTCGCCTTGCCGGGTGGCTTTTTAGGGGTCAATGTCTTTCTCATTTTGTCAGGCTTTCTGCTTACTCGCCAGCTTAATTGGCGTAATGAAGACCACCAGCTTTACCAAGCTGATATTGACCAAAACTATCTTGATGTTAACCAGGAAAGCCGAGCAGCTAAGCGAGCGGACCAGGCCTTGATTCAGTGGCGTAAAATTGGCCAGCGGTTACTTAAAATCTGGTTACCCATGTTAGTAATGGTGGTGGCGTCGCTGATATTTATATACTTATTTAGAAGTGACCTCCTAGTAAATATTCGTAATTCTGCCTTGGCGAGTTTAGCTTTGGTTAATAATTTTCAGCAAATTATCGCTGGTCAGTCTTATTTTGCTAATTCGCTGAGTCCATCGATTTTTACCCACCTATGGTATCTATCTCTTTATGCTCAACTAGTTGTTATTTGGCAAATTGCTTATCCTTTGCTGCAAAGAACCATAAAAAATCGAGGCAAAAGGTTACTGGTTATCTTAGCATTGGCATTGGCTTCTATTATTGCGATGGCTATTATTTTCAAGCCTGGCCAAGATCCCTCTCGGGTATACTATGGTCTAGATACCCGGGCCTTCTCTTTCTTAATTGGGGCCGGATTAGCCTTATTACCTAGTCAAGCCGAGTTATTGCTGCAAGTAGTTAATAAAAATGCTGAAGAAGACAGTCAAAAAACTGGGTCAATGCTAAGCAGCTGGTTACCTAGCCTTGTTATCATTGCTAGTAGCTTGGCTTTACTGGCAATGGTAACTAAGATGACCGCCCAGGCTAGTTTTACTTATTATGGCGGGATGGTCTTATTTGATATGGTGACTGCCCTTTTAATTTGGTGCCTGGTAGATGGCCAAGGCTTCTTAGCCCAAGTGTTTCGTTTTAAACCTTTTGTTTGGTTGGGGCAACAGACCTTTGCGGCCTATCTTTTCTACTATCCTATTTTTATTATTTTCTATAGCCAGACCACAACGGAAAATAATTTCACTAATAATGTGATTATCCAATTAGTCACGCTGGCTGTAATTGCTATCCTTTTCCAAGGTTTCGTGATAAATCGTAATTGGCGGGTGAGTTTAGAATCTAAGGCACCTTCTGTAAATGCCTGGGTGGTTAAGTTTAGAGCCCTAAATTGGTCGTTAATTGGGAAAATATCGGCTTTGGCTCTGGCTGGACTCGTTATCTTTACGGCACCGACCTCAGACCAGGCCCAAGCCTGGGAAGCAGAAAATGCCAAAAACATTAATTACATTGCTGAAAAGAACCGGGCTGGTATTACTGAAATCAAGAGTTTTGAAGACTATGTGTCTCAATTACCGGAAGACCAACAAGCTTACTATGACTATATTTCTAAACAAGACGCGGCTAAACATTTAGACCAACCTATTTCATTTATTGGGGACTCTCTAACAGTTGGCGCAGCGCCGGGTATTTACACCGTCTTTCCTCAGGCTAATATTCAGGCTGAAGTCGGCATGCAGGTGTCTTATGCTTTGCCAGTCGTCCAATCTATGGCTGCCAATAATGAGTTAGCTGCTAATGTTGTTTTCTTCTTGGGTTCAAATGGTGGTTTTAGTCAGGACCAATTAGACGCTTTATTAGATACAATTGGTAGTGATCGGCAGATTTATCTGGTTACAACGCATGTGACCAGGCCATGGGCTAGCCAAGTTAACCAATTGCTTACCCAGGCCAGTCAAAATCGAGATAATGTCCACTTAATCGATTGGGGTGGCTACTTTGCTGGTCAGGCAGAAGCAGGAGCCTGGTTAAGAGAAGATGGCGTCCACTTTAATGAAGAGGGCATTAAGCAGTGGCTGGGAATGCTTGCTACCGAAGTTAACTAATCCTTGCAGATTTATTGTATAATGTTGTTAAAAGAGGTTGCCCTGTAAATCGCAACCTCTTTTTTTAATGGTTATAGCTTCAAAGCCATTTGACTAGTCGATTAAGCTGAATCAACTTAAGGAACTGGCAGACGGGTTTTAATAGCTAACCGGATTATGGTAAAATAAGGGTAGATAGCTTGAAAGATCCACTAATGAATCACATAAATATATGTTTAAAAGGAGTCTATGATGACTAGAAAATTAACTTTTCGCCAAAAAATTTTTCAAATTACTGATAAATACTGGATCAAGGACCAGGACGGTAATAAGGCCTACCAGGTTGACCAGGACCTCCGTTTAATTGGCGACAAGATTCATGTTAATGATGCTAATAAAGAGCCGATTTTCACGGTTACTCGTAAAATTATTCGTTTATTCCCAACTTATGAGATTGAATTTACTAGTGGTGAAACTATTAAGGTACGTAGCCAATTATCATTTATGAAGCGTAAGCTTAAGGTGACTTCGGATGACTTTAAACTGCAGGTAAAGGGGAATCTGATTGATTATAAATTCAAAATTTACCAGGATGGTGATTTAATCGGCAGCATCGGTAAAAAGATGATTTCAATCGGGGACTCTTATGTAGTAACGGTTGAAAATACTGATTTTGAACAGGTTTTAGTTGGTATCGCAATTGCTATTGATAATTTAATGGATCAAGAAGATGCTGAAGAAGCTGACGAGGAATAAAAAATTAGATAAATCGAACGATTTCATTTTATTTAGTTGAAATAATTCGGTATTTTAGCTTGCAGTCTGAATTTAAGCAAGTATAATAGACCTATAATAAAAAAATTAGGAGCGATGACATGGATGAACTAATGGCCGAAATTTTGGTTAGTGAAGACCAAATCCAAGCCCGGATCAAAGAATTGGCGGCAGAAATTGCTGCTGAGTACCAAGACAAAAGACCCTTGATGGTTTGTGTTTTAAAAGGCGGTATGCCTTTTATGGCAGACCTGGTTAAGCAAATGGACATTATTTTAGATTTAGATTTTATGGATGTCTCTAGCTATGGGGATGGTTTCGAGTCTAGTGGTGAAGTAAAAATTATTAAAGACCTATCAGAACCGGTAAAAGGTCGCCACGTCATTTTTGTGGAGGATATTGTTGACACAGGTCGGACACTGACCTATCTCTATGATTTACTACAATCACGCCAGGCAGCTTCAATTAAGACGGTTTCTCTATTGGATAAACCGGCTCGTCGTAGCCAAGATTTCCAGGCTGACTGGATTGGTTTTGAAATTCCTGATAAATTTGTTGTTGGCTACGGGCTGGATTACGAAGGTGCTCTGCGTAACTATCCGCAAATCGCTGTGCTCAAAGAGTCTGTTTACATGGATCGGGACTAAAATTATTTAGAAAAAATATTTAAAGACTAAAGGCCGCATATCTGGCTTTTAGTCTTTTTGCTTAGTCGCCCTCTTAATTAGCAAGTCAAGCTAGCCTGTGGTGTAGAGATTGTGCTTCTAAAGGAATAAAAATGAGCTAGTTGGCATCAAAAATTAGTATTTCTTAATAAAAAATTTAAAAATATCCTGCTATGGTGACAATCTTTGCTATAATATGATTAAGTTTATTAAATCATTAGAAGTGGAGGGACCCATGATGAATTATGTTTATATTGCGCCGCATTTCCCCCAAAATTTTATTCCTTTTGTGGTGGAATTGCGTAAAAAGGGTGTAACTGTAACTGGAATTGGCCAGGAACCCTACGATCGTTTGCCTGAGGAGCTGAAATACTTGCTCAGCATCTACTATGAGGTAGACGATTACATAATTATGATCAAGTATATCGCGGATTAGCCTATATTGCTTCTCAGTATGGACGCATCGATCGGGTGGAGTCTCACGAAGAGTATTGGTTAGAACTTGATGCGAAGTTGCGGACTGACTTCAATGTCTTTGGTCTTAAGGCTGATGAGATGGACCGGATTAAGTTTAAATCTGGTATGAAGCAGGTCTTCTTAGCAAATGATATCCCTTGCACTAAGGGGAGGGTATTTGCTCAAGCTGAGGAAGCTTGGGATTTGGTCGAAGAACTGGGTTATCCTGTGATTGTTAAGCCGGATCTAGGTGTGGGCGCCTCTGATACTTGGAAGATTAACAATAATGAGGATATGGACCGCTTCCTACATGAAAAACAAGATATTGATTATATGATGGAAGCTTTTGTTGATGGAAAAATTGTCACCTTTGACGGTATTACAAACGGTCAGGGTAAGGTCGCCTTTTATTCTTCACTAAACTATATGGAAACGGCCTTAGACTTAGTGGTGAATGACCGCGATAATGTCTATTATGTCCCTAACCACGTTGATCCAGACTTAGCCGAATTGGGGACACGTCTGGTTGAGGCTTTTAATATTCCAGAACGCTTCTTCCATTGCGAATTTTTCCACTTGGCAGACGGGTCTTATATAGCTTTAGAAATCAACTGTCGACCAGCTGGTGGCCCGTCTTTAGATTTGGTTAATTATGCTTATGATATGGATATCTTTGCGGCCTATGCTGACCTAGTGACCAAAGGCGGACTAAATTACTCTCCACGGCCTAAACATAATGCAGCTTATATTTCGCGTAAGTATGGCCGAAACTACTGCCATAGCCAGGAAGATATCTTAGCTCGTTACGGTCACTTTGTGAAAGAGGTTATTTACCAACCAGAAGTCTTTGCCCAAGTAATGGGTAATGTCGGCTATATCGTCGTTACTGATGATATGGCATCACAAGAAGAAATTATGCATTATATCCTAGCAGAATTCTCTTATGAATAAGCAATGATTAAGTCCAGTCGTGCACTGGGCTTTTTATTTTAGTTAAACAAGAAGCTTGCTAGATATTAGATTTAGTTGGTGTAGGTAGATACTGTCACCTAAAAATAAAAATAAGTTGACCAATTTCCTAACTAGCTTTAAAATAAAAAGTATAGTCACCTTATAAAAATATTTGGGTGACAATAGAGGAGAAAAAATATGAAAATTAATGACTTAACCCGTAACGCCCTGATGATCGCCTTATTAGCGGTTTGCTCCCAGCTAAGCATTCCCATCCAACCGGTGCCTATTACCCTGCAAACCTTAGCGGTGATGTTAATTGGTATCTTATTAACGCCCAAAAATACCTTGTTTGTGACAGTAGGATACTTGGTCTTAGGACTGGTAGGTATTCCTGTATTTGCTAACTATTCTGGCGGTCTTTCTTCAGTAATGGGGCCAGCTTTTGGTTTTATCATCGCTTTTATCCCAGCTGCTTGCTTACAGGCCCTTTATCTTAGCCGCCAGGCTAATCCAGTTAAAAAGTCGGCCATTTTTATCTCTTTAGCTATTAATGTAGTCGTTACTTACGCCATTGGTTTGCCCTATATGTACTTGATTTTAAAAACTCAGCAAGGGGTAGATTTGGGTTTAACTGGCGTTTTAACAGCTGGTTTACTACCATTTATTCCTGGTGATCTGCTTAAGGTACTAGTAGCTGGTTTTATTGGTGATCGCTTAAGAAAACAATTTAGTTAATCAGTTTACTTAAGGCAGGGGCTTAAATAGGGTATAATAAGCCTGAAATCTAGTAAAAGTGAGGCTTAAACATAGTTATGATTGAAAAATTTACTCATTATTTTCCATACCGAGACCAACATCGGCCCCTGCACATTTACTTACCAGATGATTATTATTTATCAGAGCGTTCATACCCAGTTATGTATATGATGGACGGTCATAACCTCTTTTATCATCGTGATGCCACTTATGGCAGGTCCTGGGCTCTTAAGCATTATATGGACCAGTCTGACCGGCAAATGATAATTGTAGGGGTTGAATGTGATCATGACCGGCGTCTAGATGAATATTGCCCGTGTGATGTGGCTGGAGGGGGGATTGGTGGAGAAGATATCAATGGCTATGCTGAGTCTTTTCTGACCTGGTTGGTATCAGACCTCAAGCCCATGATTGACCATAAATATCGCACCCAGCCCTTCAGGGAGTCGACAGGTATTGGTGGATCTTCGATGGGCGGCTTGGTATCTTTTTACGCCTTGCTTGCCTTTAATGACTATTTTTCTAAAGCAGCTATTTTATCACCATCTTTAGGCCTGTGTGCCGATTACCTAGCCAACTTACTGGCTGACCAGGATTTGAATCCTGACTCACGCGCCTTTTTTTCTTATGGTAAACGCGAATTAGCCCGTTATCCTGACGGTCAAGCTTTAGCCCAAGCCTTTTGTCAAGCCCTTGAAGACCAGGGATTAGCAGCCACTTACTACGTGCAAAGTAATGGCTGGCATAACGAAAATACTTGGCGTCGGCAAAATCCAATCTATATGTCCTATTTATGGGATGATTAAAAAAATCGCCTCAGCTTTGAGCTGGGCGTTTTTTTTGAGAAAATATTTAATGCCAGTAGTCTAATTTTTCTGGGTCAAGCCCAATGGCTTTAGCTCTGAAAACAGGATCTTTGCCGGCTTTTCTTTGCGCTTTATAGTCTGCTAGGGCATTTATAGCGGTCTTGCTGAGAATCAAGATGGTTGGCAGGTTAATCAAAGCCATTAAAGCCATCATAAAGTCAGCTGCTAACCAAGCAAAATCTGCTTCTTGGAGGGCACCTAAGAAAATGACTAGTCCTGCTAGTAGCCGATAACCAATCATAAAGCGACGTCCAGGAGTAGTGCCAAAAATATAGGCTAGGTTGTTATCAACATAGTAAAGGTTACCAATTAAGGTAGTGAAGGCAAATAAGACCAGGGCAAGGGTAACAAAGTAGGGTCCAATTGGTCCGAAAGCTGAAGCTAAGGCTTCTTGGACATAAGGGGCACCAGATAAATCTGGGTTAGGGGCAATTCCAGAAGCTAGGCACATAAAGGCTGTAGCGGTACAAATTAAAAGTGTATCAATAAAGACTGAAATCATTTGGACTAAACCTTGCTTAACCGGATGTGAAACTTGAGCAGAGGCAGCCGCATTAGGAGCTGATCCAATCCCAGCTTCGTTTGAATAAAGACCACGCTTAATACCGTACATCATGCTGGAACCGGCAATACCAGAGAAAATAGCTTTAAAATTAAAGGCATCTGCGAAAATTAACTTAAAGATGGTTGGTAGATAGTCCAGGTTAAGGACAATCATCACTAGGGCAACACCAACATAAATCAGCCCCATAAAAGGAACCAGGAAGGAGGTTACCTTGATGATGCGTTGACCACCACCTAAGATACAATAGCAAGTCACTAAGGCTAAGATGCCGCCAATTAGATAAGGCGAAATTTGACTGTTATAGAAGCTATAGATGCGGAAAGAATCTTGTAGGTTATAGGCAGCCAGCATATTGAAACCAACAGCATAGGTGAGAATAAGACATATGGCAAAAATAATACCCAACCAGCGTTGACCAAGCGCTTGTTCAATATAATAGGCCGGGCCTCCGTATGATTCACCAAAGCGGCCTTTTTTCTTGTAGATTTGGGCGAGAGTGGACTCAATAAAAGCAGAAGCGCCACCAATGATAGCTACCAGCCACATCCAAAAGACAGCCCCGTAGCCACCTAAACAGATAGCTGTTGATACACCGACAATATTACCAGTACCTACCCGGGAAGCTGTGGAAACCATTAGGGCCTGGAAGGAAGAAACCGCATCATCTTCCGCTGGTTTCTCAGTAATGACACTGACCGCATCCTTGAATTGGGTGATCTGAATCAAGCCGGTGCGGACGGTAAAATAGAGACCGAGACCGATCAAAAGGATGATGAGGACAGGGTAGTAGAGAAAATCATTAAGGGGACTAATGAGTTTTGTTAATGTTTCTAACATAAAAATCACCTTCTATAATAAATTATAAGTATAATTACTTCTAAATCCTAGCATAAGTCACAGTTTTGGTCAATTAGTCTATAAAAAATATAACAATAAACATAATTAATGGTTTAAATTGTTATATTATATAACTTAAACCAGCTGGATATTATATTTTGAAAATAAGTGATTTTAAAAACTAGATGTGCTAGAATAAGACTAATTAATTTCTGCAAGCTAAGAAGGAGCATATTATGAATCGTGAAAATCGGATTAAAATTCAGCGCCTAACCGTGACCGCACTCTTACTAGCTTTGGGTATCTTGATCCCCATGATTATGCCTGTGAAACTAGTCATTGGACCAGCTTCTTATACGCTAGCCTCCCACGTTCCTGTCGATATGGCTATTTATATGGGACCGGCTGCGGCCGTAACAGTTGGTCTTGGGACAGCCTTGGGTTTCTTATTTGCAGGCTTTCCATTGGTGATTGTTGGTCGGTCGTTAACTCATGTGATATACGGAGCTCTGGCAGCTTATTATCTGCGATACCAATCTAGCTTTTTAGGTAAAACTAGTCAGCGGGTAATATTTTCAAGCTTAGTCAACTTGGTCCACGGCATACTGGAAGTCATTGTGGTTTATTTGATGACCGGTATTGGCACTGGCCCTTTAGCACCTGGTTATTTCTATACCCTTTTTGTTTTAGTAGGCTTAGGCACTTTGATACATGGTATGGTAGATTTCGAAATTGCCTACCAGGTGACTAAATTAGTTAAACCAAGCTCACCGGATGCCTTTGAACTAATGCCATAACATAAAGCAAACAAAAACACTTGCTGGTTTAGCAAGTGTTTATGTTTGCTTTACTAAGATTGATGGCACAGGTCAACCTGTAAAATTATAATTTGACCAAATATATTGGTAGATATTAGATTTTTTGAATGAGTCGTCCAATTAGAGGATGCTCTTATTAATAAGCTGAAGTTGGTCATCAAAATCATAGACAATCGGTTGGCCAGTAGCTAGCTCTAAATCAACGATGGCCTGATCATCTAAGCCTTCAATCTGTTTAGTTAAAGAACGTAGGCTGTTACCATGGGCAACAACTAACACATTCTTACCAGCCTTAAGGTCAGGTGCAATACGATCTTGCCAATAGGGCAAGGTCCGCTCCAAAGTGTCTTTGAGGGATTCACCAGGTAGCAGTAAGCTAGTATCTAAATCTTGGTAACAATCATCGAAGGCTTGGCTTTCTTCAGCTTGGGGTGGACGCACATCAAAAGACCGTCGCCATATATGGACTTGATCAGCCCCATATTTTTCGGCTGTCTTGGCTTTATCCAAACCTTGTAGAGCGCCATAATGCCTTTCGTTTAGCCGCCAGGATTTTTCAACAGGCAGATATAAGTAATCCATCTCTTCCAGCACATGATAGGTTGTTTGGACAGCCCGACTTAAGCGTGAGGTATAAACTTGATCAAAAGTAATACCAGCAGCCTTGAGGTCACGACCAGCCTGGATGGCTTCTTGGTGGCCCTTAAGGCTCAATTTTGGATCCAACCAGCCGGTAAAGATATTGGCTAAGTTATATTCACTCTGGCCGTGGCGGATAAAGACTAATTTCATAAACAAGACCTCCCAATGATTTTTTCACCTATATTGTAGTCCTAAATAACATTTAGGTCAACCTAAAAACAGCGGATTTAGCTGATAAAATTGAGCTATAAAACGATAACATTTTTAAAAAAACTTGCATTTTTTTCTGATAAGGTAGATAATAATTTGGTCAATTATTAGGCCGGATTAGCTCAGTTGGTAGAGCAGTGCACTCGTAACGCAAAGGTCACAGGTTCAAATCCTGCATCCGGCATCGGCTAGAGTAAAAACGATAGCATATTTTTTAAGAGGACAAGGGTCCTCTTTTTTTAAAATTTAGCCAAATCTGGCTTTCGTTACAGACTGAGCTGGTCTGCTAGCTTATAATAGGGTGAATTATTAAGGGGGAAAGTCTGATGACCTATAAGGACAGGCTCAAGCAAATTTTGCGCATTATTTTTTATTTATTTGTATTTGCCTTAATTGCCTATTTAGCAACTGGGGCCCTGCATGATATTGATTGGGAAAGTTTCCGTCAAGCCATTGGGCAGGTAACTTGGCCTAGGCGCCTGGCTTTGGTTTTATTTGCTTTAGTCGCTTTTAGTTTTAACGGTCTCTATGATTGGAATGCCAGTCAGGCTTATCCAATGACAGCCAGTTTCCTAGATCGGCTCAAGGTTGGCTGGATTAGCCAGGCTTTTAGTGAATTTGTCGATATAGCAGGTATGACAGCCGCGGGGCTAAGGACTAATTTTTACCGCCAAGCAGGTTTAACCAGCTACCAAGCCTTGCATATTTCCTTGGTTAACCAGCTCGCATCTTTCTTAGGACTGGTTTTTATCTTACTAGCAGCAGGTTTGGCGAGCCTAAAAGCTGGTTTATATTGGCCTCTTCTAATCGGTTTAAGCAGTCTAATATATTTGCCTTTATTCATATTTGGCGACCGATTAAAAAAAGTTAGGGGTTATTTGAATAAAAAGCAAATGCAAACATTTGACATGGAAGCGAAACTGAGATATATCCCTATTTCAATCCTGGATTGGACCAGTGCCTTACTATATTTCTTATTCGCTATGGCCAGCTTTAATCCCGGTTTTGATTGGGGTCAGGGATTAATCATCTATGCTAGCGCCATCTTAGTGGGTATCTTTTCTTTTGTGCCTGGTGGAGTTGGTACTTTTGACTTAACGGTACTACTGATGATGCAAGAGGCTGGCTATCAAAAGGCCAATATCTTGGCTGGTTTAGTGGTAATCCGTGTTTGTTACTACTTGGTGCCTTGGCTGATGGCTACTAGTCACCTAGCCAATGATTGGCATCGAGCTAAGACAGACCGGTTTCATCAAACTGTCTGGTCGAATCTGACCGTTAACCTATTGGCAGCCACTATGCTAGTAGTAGGGGTTTTAATCTCAGCAACCGTGCTGAGTCCTGGCCTTTTTGAGCGGATTCGTTTTATTCAGCCGTTACTACCCTTTATCGATCAAAGGTTATCAACGGCAATTAGCTTGGCCATTGGTATGGTTACCACTATCTTGTCCCTGGGTATTCATTATCGTATTAAGCGTGTCTATTGGCTATCATTAGTTCTACTACCAGTCGCTTGTTTTTTAAGTTTAGTACGTGGTTTCCCGCAATATATTGCGATAATTATTGCCGGATTGTGGTTGGTCCTATATGCTAATCGCAAGCAATTCAATCGCGAAAGCCTATCCCTAAGTCGTCGCAATGTGAGCTTAGCCCTGGCGCTATCTTTTATGGTTTTAGTAACGACGACAGTGGTGCTCGGCTTACGCGTGATTAAAATAAAAGGAGAATTTATTTTTAATATTAGCCTCCTACATCTACCCTTTTACCTGGTAATCATTGTCGCGTTAGCGCTACTGATACTTTTTAGCCAACCTAACCGTCCGAGCTTTCAGCCGCCGAGCGAAAATGAGATCATAGACTATCTCGCTTTGGGTGAAAAATACGGCACTAGTGAGTATAGCGCTCTAGTCCATCTAGCTGATAAACAGATTTATTTTTCAGAAAGCAAACAATCTGCCTTGCTGTACCGACCAGCAGGTAGCAATATGCTAGTTTTAGGTGATCCTATCGGCCTAGAATCAGATTTTAGTAACCTAATATCTGATTTTGCAACCTACTGCCATACTTTCCAAATGGCTCCAGCCTACTATGAAGTCACCCCCAAGTATTTAGATATTTTCTGTGGTTTAGGCTATCTGACAGTAAAAATCGGTGAGTCAGCACGCATAAATCTTGAATCATTTTCCTTTGAAGGCAAAAAGAATCGTAATTATCGTAAGGTGCGCAATGGTTTAGAAAATGCTGGTCTCGAATTTGCAGTAATCAATCCTCCTTATAGCGACCAGGTAATTGCAGAGCTTGCAGCCGTCTCGACAGCTTGGCTAGCTAATCGGCGGGAGTTAGGTTTCTCTCTGGGTTCATTTGATCCAAATTATCTGCAAACCAGTCAAATTGCAGTAGTCCGCAGGCAAGGTAAAATAATTGCTTTTGCTAACCTCATGGTGTTTGACAAACAGACCTTATCGGTAGACTTGATGCGCTATCAAAATCAAGCGGATATAGATCAGTTGATGGATATGTTGATTATTCAGCTGATTGCTTGGGGACAAGATCAAGGCTATGCCTACTTTGATCTCGGTATGGCTCCGCTAGCCAATGTCGGCCAGGAATCTTTTTCAAGATCACGGGACCAGGTCCTCAAAATGGTTTATGAATATGGCAACCGTGCTTACGGTTTTAAAGGCTTGCGCGCCTATAAAGCCAAGTACCGGCCAGAATGGATTAATCGCTATCTAATCTATACAGATAGCACGGCCTTACCTCAGGTGCTGCTTTCTCTGTATGAGGTCATTCATCGATCCTAAATGTAAGGACATGAAAATAGTGGAGAAGGGAGGTACTGATAGATGAAGTTTCCCAATCCGCAAGCTAAGAAGGTCAAAAAGGCACAACCAATGTTAGTATCTTGTGGTGTCTGTAAAGCCGACCTTATCTGTTATCAAAAATTAGGTAAGGGTGGTCTTTTACGGATGTACCTCGAGCGCGTCGTAACTAGCCAAATGCCTTTAGGAGACCATGACCTAATCTGTCCCGAGTGTGGTAACCTGCTAGGGGTGCTTATTCATGCTAAGGGCAAAGATTGCTACAAGATGCGTCGAGGCTATTACCAGGCTAGATTTATGAAATAATTTTAAATTGCTAGGTGCCATATAAAAAATAAGGCCAATTAATTGTGGTAATTCACATTAAGTTGGCCTTATTTTTATGTTTAGTTTTTACTTAAGATAAACCGATATTAGCGGCAGGATATTCTAAATAGATAGTCGCTAATAATTATACCAATTATGATTAAATTCCAAAGATTTGGTGGATTTTTAATCTGCTAAATAATTCTTTAGTCATTCATATTAGTTTATTTGGCTCATTTAAAGCTCTGATAATGGCATTTTATATATGAAAGCGCTATACTGATAAAAAGTGATACGTCTAGCCAATTTTACGGAGGTATAACAATGAAAATCTACGATAAGCAGTATATCAATGGTCAGTGGCAAACGGGGACTGGCCAGTCTCAACTAGAAAATCGCAATCCTTTTACGGGTGAGCTCTTATACAGTTACCAGTCAGCCAGTGCTGATGATGTCGACCAGGCCTACCAGGCGGCTAAAGCCGCTCAAACTAACTGGGCTCAACTGACACCCCAAGACCGGGCTGCCTATATGGACAAGCTATTAGTTGCCATGGATGAGATGGCTGAAGAGACGCGAGCTGTTTTAGTTGAAGAGGCTGGGTCTGCAGCCAACAAAGTGGCTTTTGAGCTGGCCACTATAAAAAGTATTGTCCAAGAATTCCGCAATGCTTCAGCCCATATGAATGGTACAATTCAGCCCTCCAATGTACCAGGCAAGGATAATTATGTGATCAGGGAGCCAAAGGGCGTCATTGGCGTTATTGCCCCCTGGAATGTTCCTTTGGTTTTGGCCATGCGGTCAGTAGTACCTGCCATTGCTTTGGGTAATACCGTAGTCCTCAAGCCAGCTTCTGACACGCCGGGGTCAGCTTTTCTAATTGCGGAGATGTTTGACCGAGCAGGTTTTCCACCAGGGGTCTTCAATGCTATAGCTGGTAAGGGTTCAGAAATTGGTGATGCCATTACAGCCCATCCTATTCCTAATGCTATTTCCTTTACAGGATCTACCGAGGTTGGTCGCCATATTGGCAGTGTGACGGGTCGTGAGATTAAGGATGTCTCCTTGGAACTAGGTGGCAATAATGTGCAGCTCGTCTTAGCTGATGCTGATATTGACCAGGCGGTAGAGGCCGCTGTCTTTGGGTGTTTCTTCCATGCAGGTCAAATTTGTATGCGAACTAACCGCATTATTATTGCGGATGACATTTATGATGACTTTAGGGAGGCTTTTGTAGCTCGGATCAAGACCTTGAAAGTTGGTGACCCTAACGATAATGATAATTTTTATGGGCCAATTGTCAGCCAAAGCCAAGTGAAGAAAATCACTGGCTATATCGAATCAGCCCTATCTGAGGGCGCCCAGCCAGCCTTAGCAGGAGAAACGACCGGTCAGGTGATTAGTCCTTGGATTTTTACCGAAGTCACTAATGATATGACCATAGCCCAAGAAGAAGTATTTGGCCCCGTGGTAGCTTTAATCAGAGCTCAAACTCTCGACCAGGCTGTGGAAATGGCTAATGATACCCAGTATGGCCTATCCGGAGCTGTCTTTACTAAAGATTGTTATCGGGGCTTACAGGTAGCCAAACGGATCGAGAGCGGGATGGTCCATGTTAATAATCCCTCAATTAATGATGAGTCCCATGTTATGTTTGGAGGCGTTAAAGCATCCGGTCTAGGCCGCTTTAACGGTCAGTGGGTTGCTGATAAATTTACGACAGAACGTTGGATTAGTGTTCAAACTCTGCCGCAATAATATTTATACCCGGTCCTAGACCGGGTTTTCCTGTATCAGCTGACCTTATATAACTATCAATCACCTATCAAAGCTTAGTTTTCATGGCAGATGAAAACTGGTAAAATAGCAGTTAGATTAAAGGGGGATCTGATATGACTAAAGAGCTAACTGATAGTCTGACTTTTCGACATGGGGCCCAGGTGTCCAACCGCATCGTCCAACCACCTATGTTGACCAATTCTGGTGCCAATGACGGCTATGTGACCCAGGAAACTGTTGATTACTACGCCGCCCGGTCGCAATCAGCTGGTATGGTAGTGGTCGAATACAACTATGTGAGTTACGCGGGTGGTCCTTCCCGGTCTTGGGCAAATGACCGAGAGCAACTAGGCTTTTATAACGATTCTTATCTTGCTGGCGCTAGTCAGCTCGCTGAGGTCCTTAAAAAAGATGGTAACAAGGCGATATTACAGCTATCCCACACTGGTCGCGAGGCCAATTGGCGGGTCCAACAAGGGGAAAAAGTCTACGCACCTTCTAGTTTCGATTTTGGGTTTATTGACTATGAGGTCGAAGAAATGACAGAGGCTGATATTCAGGCAGTTATCCAAGATTTTGCTGATGCGGCCGTACGGGCAGTCAAAGCTGGTTTCGATGGTATTGAAATTCATGGTGCTAACCATTATCTTTTCCAACAATTTTTCTCTAGTTGGTCTAACCGCCGCCAGGACCAGTGGGGTGGTAGCTTAACTAACCGCATGCGTTTTAGTCAAGAAGTGTTACGGGCAGTCTTTAAAGCCCTCGAAGGAGTAGCGCCTGATGACTTTATTATTGGCTATCGTGTATCACCACAAGAAATTCATGGTGACCGTGTCGGCTATACTTACCGAGAGTGCCAGGAACTAGTTAAGGTCTTGACTCAGGAATTTGAACTTGACTATATTCATCTATCCCTGCTTCAATATGATGCTAAACCTGAAGGAGAAGACCAGACCTTTGCGGAACTAATCGGCCAGGTCTTACCGGCAGAAGTTAAACTAATTATTGTGGGTAATGTGAAATCCCAAGCCGATGCGCAAGACGCCCTTAATTATAGTGATTTAGTGGCAGTGGGGCGGGGAACAATCATTGATCCCCAGTTTGGGCTAAAAATTGCACAAGGTCGAGGCCAAGATATTATCCAGGAGATTTCTCCAGACCAAGTCAAGGCTAGTAAACTACCCGGTGGTTTAATCCATCTCTTCTCTGATCCTGATATGGCACTAAAACTGCCTGGCAGGGAGTCAATTTATCATTTGCATGAACATTATCATTAAATACTTATTAATTGATGAATCAGCTAGTAGCTAGCAGTCATGTAAAGATTCGAGATTCTGATGTCTAAATCATTGCAAATTTAAATGAGTGTCTTGCTTCCAACAAACAACTGGAGCCAAGACACTCGTTTTTGTTTAATGCTAGCCACAAATTAATAGAGAAAGTATTTTCCAGGAAAATTAAGAAGAGACCACCGTAACTGCTTTCTCTGAATAATCACTAGACACTCGATTAGATGGATACTGATTGATTATGATTTGAATTGCTTTTCTTTAATATGTTTTTATTTGATCTGATTTATTTTGATAGGCAAGCTATCTTAGCAGATGTGTTTTTTAAGGGTAACACTTTGACTACATCATTCTTTTTTGGGTTGTAGGAATTAGTGAGCAAGCGAAAAAATTAGTTAAGTTAATAAAAGTATGATGATAGAAATTCAATTGAATTAAAAATTACCATGAACAAAGTCACTGCTAGAGGGCTTAGTTAGCCTAGGAAAGCCTGTAAACTCAGAAAGTCTCTTTAATTTTTTTAAAATATTTGTATAATAGGGAAGGTTGACTGCACTGCTCAACCTTTTTTGTGTTGCTAAAAATTACGTTGTCATATAAAACGCAATCTCGTATTTTGTGTAAGTCAATTTTACTAATAAATAATAAAAGAGAGGAACACTTTATGCGTCAATTAATGCTACCTAATAAGTCACAGCGTCAGCTGGAATTAATTCGATTTTTCTTTGCCAATCGTGGCAAACTTTTTAATTATGATGATTTAGCTGCTATACTTGATAGCTCAATTAGTGTTGTTTTTTCTGATATTCAAGACATTGAGCTCAGCTTTACTGAAGAATTACAGGTGGAGCGTCAGAGCAAGCAAGGAATTACCTTAAAAATTAAACCTCATTTGTCCTATAACTATTTCTTTAAAAAATATGCCCAGAATTCAACAGAGTTCCGTCTTTTAGATGGGCTAATTCATCAACGTTACCAGCGGATGAACCAGGCTGCCGATGACCTCTTTGTCAGCCGGACGACGATTTCTCGGGCAATTGACCACATGAACGAATTCTTTAACCACAGAGGGTGGCCTATTTTAGTTCAAAGAAGCCCCATGAGTCTCAAAATGGATGAAACGATTTATAGGCAAGTGTATCCTTTGTTTGTGGATGCCTTTTATTTTCTAAAGGATTGGCCCTTTGACCAGGTGAGCTATTCTGCTATTCATGAATTTTTTAACCAGTTCGCTAAGGTATCAACCTTTTTTACAATGGCACAAAGGTATCCCATTACCTATATACGCCTAGCCTGCAATTTGACGCGTTATCTTGATTAACATTGGGTAGACGCTAATCAAGCTGATCTAAGTTTAGAAAAGTCCCAAATGCTGCTAGATGCGCTACCAACTGACCATCATTTTATTGACCTAGCTACTGGCCGCCTACCGCTCAACAAGGAAATCATGCAACAGCTATTGGTAGGGATTGTTTCTGACCAAACTATTTTGAGAAGCCAGTGTATTGACCGCAAATTTTTTACTAGTCAAAGTTATTTTGAATACTATTGCGGCTTTTTAAACCAGTTAGCCACCTTAGCTGGGAAATATGGCTTGACTTCTATGAACCAGGATAAGCTAAACTTTATTGGTATGAATATCCATAATTATTGCTTTACTAAGATAGAAATTCGTGATTTGTTTGCGGATGTCAATCCAACTTTTATGGAGGACTTGAAGGAAGTGATTGCCCAAATAAATGTTGACTTTATTAAGGATCTAGAGGCCCTTTTGACTGAGTATATGAATCGTACGCAGATCCCCTTAGCAAACCAGGCGGAAGCGTTAGAATATCTGCTTTTTCTTACGCTCGCTAATTGGCCCAATATTGCCTATGAACTTGGCAAAAGCCGTGAACATGTGCGCGTCCTTGTCTATACAGGTAATCATGGTCTGGATATAAAAGTGCGGGCCGCCCTCTATAACAATGTTCAAGGCTTTGTTGATATTGAGGTGATTGACCATACCCTTGACTGGACTAAAAGTGACCAGCTACCACATGATATTTTTATCCTATCTGAGCAGTTACCATTTGTGACGGGCAAACCATGCTATATCTTTACAGCTTTTAATGATTTAGATATGATGCGTTGGGTCTACCAGCAAGCTGAGAATTTAATCCAAACAAAAGTGAAATAATACCTGCATTTTTAGCGAATTAATAGCCAATTGTTTTTTTAATGAAAATTGAGACTAAAAATAGACCAGCTAACCAATAAATTATCAACTATACTAGCAGATAGAGAGGCAGCCATGAACCTGGTTTGAAATTATTTAATTAAATACCTAGCAAATGAAACCCTTATTTCCAGGTCAAAGTATTCCTCTGCCAACTCAGCCGGGGCTACCCCGGCTTTTTTGTTTTTACATAGTCAATGTTGTACTTAGTCAATTACATCTTATGGACATATTTTGAATTAAGCCATTATAATTTGGTCATATATTTACTGGCTTTTAAATTATAATGAAGGTGCCTAGGAATGATTTGCATGATAGTAACAACTAAAATATTCTTTTCCAACCCAATTCCTGACGATTTAATAATTAATTGTTTTCTAGTTAAAAAGTCTTGCATTCCAGGCAAAAGTCGAGTATAAGCTCGACTTTTTTTGTTGTCAAATTAGCATCCCGGACAAGAAATGTCCGGGTGTGACACATTTTTAGAATAATAATTCTAAAAAGAGAACAGCAAAACTAAATCTTCTAAGATAAACTTGGTCTGTTAAAAAATGTGTGGCAGAGATCACAGAAAGGAATGGAAAAATGTTAAGTCGTCATAATCATAAAGAGTGGTTGAGAAAACAGGCAGATCGTAAAACACACTTTGGACTACGTAAGTACAGCGTGGGTGTTGTGTCAGTTGCTTTATCTGCCTCCTTGCTGTTCTTGGGCAGTCAATCTCTTGTGCAGGCTCAAGAGGTTGATGCTAGTAATCTAAAAAGCTTAAATCAAAATCAATCTAGTTTATCTGACCCAGCCGAAGATGCAAATCCAATTAAGCCGGAAGCAGATAATAGTCTTGTTCTGGAGCCAGTTAATAATAATCAAGAGGCTAGCACTGAATCTCCAAAACCCGCTTTAAAAGAAAACAGCGGTGAAGCTGAAAAAGATCTGAAAAATCCTGAAGAATTAACAGAAATTCAGCCTAAAGATGGTCAAACACTCGACGGTAAACCAAAAACTAATCCAGTCGCTGACCAAAACCTTGATAAAAATAAAGCTACGGACAATGAAAGTGCAGCCGATAGTGATGAAATAAAAGCAATTTTAAGTGAGTCACGGTCAGCTAACTTGCCAAATAGTACTAGTAATGACCAAGACCGGGCAAGCAATAGTGCTAGTGGACCACTAAACCAGCCGGTAGACTGGGATAAAATTAAATTGCCAAAAGTTGCTGGCGCACTTAGCCACCACTTTTTTGTAACACAGGGCAAAAATAATTTACCTGGTATTTCTGAGGCAGATATTGCGGCTGAGGTTTTACGCAATGAAAAAGTGAAAGAAGCTTTAACTAAGGCAGGTCTGAGTGCTGATCAAGTTGAAGTGGTATTAGCTGATAAAAATGAATTAGCTAAAATGACCGAATTAGTAGATGATTACGGGCGGCGAGAAACCGCAGGAACAGTTAAGGTTTATCTAAAAGATAAAAACAGTGATAATAAAACAGCTACATCTGATGTAAAAGTCTTCTATTATCGGCCACCATTTGCTGCAGAAGTGATTAAAACTGAAGGTCAAATTACTAATAAACCAGGAGAGATTCCATTTAATTTAACGAGTCATAATATTGGAAAATTAGTAGTAAAAGATCCGAATAATTATACGATTGCTGAAACTGAGAGAGATCAGTTGATAAAGCAATTTATAAAAGTAAATCCACAGTTAAATCTTAGTACAGAGCAAATTTCCATGGATGAGCGCGGAAATTTAACCATTAAAAACAAAGCCGGCGAGGATCCTTACCAAACAGTTGTTAATGGGGATATGTTTGTTTCTGCCATTGGTCAGTTTCCGGAAGTATATATTTTCTCTACTCCTGATCCTGATAATCCTAAAAATAATAAGTACTCCGTCCTACCTGGTGTCGAAGCACAATTACGCAATGGATTAAATTACACTAAATTTTGGGGTGCTAACGGATATGGGGTGCCGACAAATGATAAAAATGCTCATCTAACTGGATTAAAGTTCAAACAAGAAGGCGACAAGCTAAAAATCTTTGGTACCTACGACGAAAGTAAATCTAACGATTATGGCGGCTCTCGTGTTATGGGTACGTATATTGGTGACCATTTTACTAACTCATTCTCACCATTTATGATCCGAATCCTAAAAATAAAAAATAAATCAGTCATTCGTAGCATAGATGATCCAAAACAAAAAATTACCAAAGCAGATGTAGAAAAAGCGATTGAGATTGATTACGAAGGCTTAGGCCCAGTTTACTATAACGGTGTCAAAAATAAATGGGGCCTAAATGGCATAAACTCTAAAACTGACTTAATCAAAGATATTAAGAACAAAGTTACTAAAACTGTTAGTATCGAGGAACCGGCCCACGAAGTCGGAATTCATCAAGTAACAGCTGAATTTACCACTGACTTAGTCGCCAAATCCGGTACAATAACTGAAAACCTAATTTACTATACTGAGAAAGTACCAAACACCTTGGTTGATGATCCAAATAACCTTAAGCCTGTGGAAATTGAAGCAATTAGAGATAAAGTCGCTAAAACAAACAAGGTAGATCCAGGCAAAGTTACTGTTAAAACTGACGGGACCATCCAAATCAAATATGGTGACCGCCCAGGGGAGACAGTAACCTTCACTAAAAAACCGGTTATCACGCCGACGCCTAGCTATGAGCCTGTCATAGGCACGCCAAATCAAACAATTAAAATACCAGCTAAAATCCTGAATGGTAACCAACTAAAACAAGACCATTTTACTGGTCCTAAATTCGAAAAATTAGCTGATGATCCGAGCTTTGAAATTGATAAAAATACCGGTGAGGTGAGATTTACTATTCCTGAAACTAGTAAGGACGGAGACACTATCACCAAATCAGTCAAAGTCTCTTATCAAGAAGGGAACCGGACCGTTGAGAAAACTGTTGAGTTCACCGTGAAGGTGACTGCCCAACGCGACCAATACCAAGGGCACTATCCACCAACTAAAGGCAATCCAGGTAAGGCTGTTAATGTTATCCCGCCATTCTTCTTTGAACAAGATAAACAGGATGGTGAGCCCTTAGATAAGGCCCCTACAGGCACTCAATTCAAATTTGATGATAAGCTACCTAATAATTTTAGTAAAAAAGCTGATAATCAGTTAGAAGTGATTATCCCAGATGGCGGCACTGACGGCCAGGCCACTACGGTTGCTGTTACACTAAATTCAGATGGTAGCCTTAAAGTCGATTTACCTGAAAACATTAAAGACAAGACTGCAATTGAAGTACCTGTTTTAGTCACTTACCAAGATGGTACAAGTGAAACCGTTACTAGCAAAGTGACTGTTTCTGCTCAAAATCAAGCCTATATTCCTACTTATCAGGCTAAGGATGGCAAGCCTGGTAGCACAGTTCAATTAGACAAGCCAAACTTTACTAAAGATGGTCAGGATGCTTACAAACCTGCGAGTGCAAGTTTTGCCTTCCCAGCTCATATGTGCCAAAATGGCCAGGGCCAACACACCGTTAAGGTTGATACGGTAGATGGTGGTAAAATTGAGGCGGTAGTAACTCTGGGCACTGATGGCCAGGTGTCAATTGATTTACCTAAAACTGCCAAAGATGGCACCGTAGTTGATATTCCAGTAGTGGTTAAATATGGTGATGGTACCCAGTCAGAAGTCAAGGCCCAAGTAAATGTTGTGGATCAGAGTCAGCGCTTCAAACCAAGCTATACCAAGCAAACTATTAAACCGGACACTACGGTAACTGTACCAGCGCCTAATTATGGCGATAACGTACCAGCCTCTGCCACATATAAATTTGGCTCAAGCGTTAAACCAGGTAAAAATGGAGGGCATGTGATCGAAGTACCAAGCAAAGACGGTGGCAAGATTGAAGCAACCGTCACCATTAATGATAAGGATGGTAGCTTAACTGTACACCTACCAGAAGGTGCCCAATCTGGTCAACCTCTTCAAGTACCAGTTGTGGTGACCTATCCTGATGGTAGTGAAGACCAAGTTACTAGCGACTTAGTCGTTAAGGATGACAAGCAAGAATACCAGGCCAGCTATGAGCCTCAGACCGTCCAACCTGGTCAAAAAGTAACGATTGAAAAACCAGGATTCACTGATCCTAAGGGGCTGACTACCACACCACCTGCGGACACCAGCTTCCAGCTAGATCCAACCATGAAGAAAAACGACCAGGGTCAAACTGTGGTGCCGGTTGAAACTACTGATGGTGGAACGGTTGAAGTACCAGTAACCATTAACCAAGACGGCAGCATCTCCCTAGAAATCCCAGATAAGGCTAAACATGGAACTGAAATTGATGTGCCTGTTCTGGTAACTTATCCAGATGGCGGACAGCAAAAAGTAAACAGTAAAACTACAGTGTCAGCTGATAACCAACAATACCCTCCTAAAACTGAAAAAGTGACCAAGGACTTTGGTGAACCAGTAACTGAAGAAGAATTAATCAGCAAGGTTAAGACGGATTATCCGACAACTAATCCGGATAAAACTGTTAAAGTGACAATTGATGACCCTGATGCTTTACCTAAGGGTGATAAGCCTGGCGACTTCACAGTACCAGTTACCGTGACCTATCCTGATGGCACTAAGACAAAAACTTCAGTTGCAGTCACTGTTAAAAAACAAGGCTTGGCTAATATAAAATATATTGATAAGGCCACGCAAAGTAGTGCGACCCCGACTGAGATTGATGCTAAGTTCCAGGTTGAAAAGGATCCAGCTAAATATCCTAATACCATGACTGGTAAAAATGGCGACAAGATTAATCTATGGGATTACGAGATTTCAAAAGCTCCGCAATTCATTGGTTTTGAAAATCCAACTGTCCAAATGAAGGGTGGCCAACACCAGTATGATAATCCAGCTACAGGTACTATTTTAGTCGCTTATGACAAAATTGATGAAATCACTACTGAGCCTAAGCCAGGTTACGTGAAAGTGAGCTTTAAAGCTGGAGATAATGCCCAATTGAGTGACAGTGATACTAAAGAAGTAACTTACTATGTTAACCCACGAGCTGGCGTTAAAATTGACTTTACTAATGGTGGCTTCCAACTTGTTGGTAAGGACAAGAATAGTAACCCATTAACTAAAGCTGTACCACAAGTCACACCAAATCCTGGCTTCAAGCCTAATTATGCCAAGGAAGACCAAGGTTCAACTTCAACCTGGACTTTTGATAACTATCATATGGTGGGGCAAGATATTACAAGTGACCTATCCTTCACTAGTCAAGTCAGCTTGTCTGACCAAGCTAAATATGAGCCAGATTATGACCTGGTTAAGGTAGAGAAGGGTCAATCAGCCACCAGTCAAATTAAGCTTTATCAAACTGATAATGACCACAATTTCTTGGCTAAAGATGGTCAGCCAATTCGTGATAGCCAAGGACAGATTGTCCAAGACATCAATAAAGTCACTGACAAGTCACAACTAGCAGAAGTTACACCGCCAGCGACAACTAATTACTCTATTGCACCTAATGGTATTACTCTAGCAAAAGACTCTAAGGTTGACCCAAGTCAAATTACTGTAGACCCTAACACTGGTACAGTAACCCTTCCACAGAGTGAAGTGGATAAGTTAGCTGATAATGAACAAGTATCCGTGCTTGTGAAAGTAGCTTATCCAGATGGTAGCTTTGATAGTGCTCAAGCCTATTTCCAAAGAACAATTGAGCCAATGACTATTGAGGCAAGTGTCGGCAAGAAGACTAAAGTCGAGGGTAGAGATGGCACTGAAGTTAAAGATATTAACGTCAATGTTAATAAAGACGACGCCATGATTGTTGCTAGTGTACCGACCTTAAAATATGATGAAGCCACCAAGACAATTACTGGTAGCCTGCCTAAACAAGATTGGCAAGATGGTGAGGAAAGTAAGGACATAACGGTTAAAATTACTGCTATGCGCGTACGCGAAGATGATGAAGTTGAAACAGTAGAAACAAATGTTGTAATTACTGTCCAACGTGATACCGACCTCGACGGTCAACCTGATATCAATGATACGGATGATGATAAGGACGGTATCCCAGATGACCGCGAAACCCCTGGTCAAGAAAAAGTCTTTACACCACTAACTATGACAGCCAAGGTTGCCCAAGATAAAAAAGTAGAAGGCAAAAACGGCACACCAATTGATGATATCAAAGTGGATATTAATAAAGACGGCGCGCAAATGGTTGCCAGCATTCCAGGTCTAAATTATGACGAGAATACTGGTATGGTGACTGGCCACCTGCCTAAGCAAGACTGGAAAGATGGCGAAGAATCAAAAGAAGTTGAAATTAAATTAACTGCTAATCGTCTGGGTGAGGATGATAAGCTGGAAACTGTCGAAACTACAGTAACCATTACTGTTCAACGCGATACTGATGGTGATGGCAATCCTGATGTGACAGATTTAGATGACGATGGTGATGGCATTCCAGATAAAGACGAAATCGATAAAGGCTCAGATCCAAAAGATGGTAAAGTGATTCCACAAACACCACTTGCGCCAGTCGCCCAAGCTAAGGTAAGTCCAAGCGAACAAACGGTAGTTGAAAAACATGCAATCACGCCAATTGAAATTGCAACAGACGATCCAAAAGCTGAGATTAGCGTAGACCAACTACCAGCTGGCTTAGTCTACAACCCAGAGACTAAGACCATCACAGGTACACCAGAATCACCACAGTGGGGTGATCATGAGACAGGTGAACTTGTTTTCCTAGTGAAGATTACCAACGCAGATGGTTCTAAGCCGACTAAAGAGGTTCACATTACCATCCAACGCGACACCGATGGTGATGGTCAACCTGATATCAATGATATCGACGATGACAACGACGGTATCTCAGATGAGGAAGAAACCAACAAAGGTTCAGATCCAAAAGACGGCAAAGTGATTCCACAAACACCACTTGCGCCAGTCGCCCAAGCTAAGGTAACACCAAGTAAACAAACAGTGGTTGAGAAGAACTATATTGAGCCAATTGAAATTACAACAGAGGATCCGAAAGCTGAGATTAGCGTAGACCAACTACCAGTTGGCTTAGTCTACAACCCAGAGACTAAGACCATCACAGGCACACCAGAATCACCACAGTGGGGTGACCACGAATTAGGTGAACTCGTCTTCCTGGTGAAAATTACCAATTCAGATGGCTCTAAGCTGACTAAAGAGGTTCACATTACCATCCAACGTGACACCGATGGTGATGGTCAACCTGATATCAATGATATCGACGATGATAACGACGGTATCTCAGATGAGGAAGAAACCACCAAGGGTTCTGGTCCAAAAGACGGCAAAGTGATTCCACAAACACCACTTGCGCCAGTCGCCCAAGCTAAGGTAAGTCCAAGCGAACAAATAGTGGTTGAGAAGAACTATATTGAGCCAATTGAAATCAAAACAGAGGATCCGAAAGCTGAGATTAGCGTAGACCAACTACCAGCTGGCTTAGTCTACAACCCAGAGACTAAGACCATCACAGGTACACTAGAATCACCACAATGGGGTGACCATGAGACAGGTGAACTCGTCTTCCTAGTGAAGATTACCAACGCAGATGGTTCTAAATTGACTAAAGAAGTTCATATTACTATCCAACGTGACACTGACGGTGATGGCAATCCTGATGTGACAGATTTAGATGACGATGGTGATGGCATTGAAGATAAAGATGACATAGAGCCTAAAAAATATAATGTCGTGACTGAAAACGGCCCAGGCACCAGCCAACCGGAGTTACCAGCCTTCCCAGAAGACCAAGTACCGCCGGTATCAGAAAATGGACCAGGTACCAGTCAGCCGGAACTACCAGTCTTCCCAGAAGATCAAGTGCCACCGGTATCAGAAAACGGTTCAAGTACGACTCAACCGGAACTACCAGTCTTCCCAGAAGACCAAGTGCCATCGGTGTCAGAAAACGGTCCAAGCACCAGCCAGCCGGAATTACCAGCCTTCCCAGAAACTGAGCTACCAGCTCAGCCTGATCAACCAGGTCAAACTGAAAAACCTGTTCAACCAGAGAAATCAGATAAGCCTAAAGGGGGAAAATTGCCAGAACGATCTCATAAATCAGAAAAACCAGGTCAGGAAAAAGCACCTGAAAAATCTAGTCAATCTGATCAGATTAAAGGCAGTGCTAAAGTGACTCGTCCAGACGCTCAAGCTGGTCAAGCACACCAGCCTAGCCTACCAGCGACAGGTAGCTTAGCGTCTCAGACAAATCTCATTGCACTATCTCTATTAGTTTCTGGTAGTCTAATGGTCTTTGCCTATAAACGTAAAGAGGACCGTTAAAATTTGTATAATTTTGCAACTTCTAGTACATATAATTGCCTGGACTAAGCTTAACTAGCCATGGCTAGTTAAGCTTAGTTATCCTAGAGATAAATAAGGCCTTATATTAAAAAATATCGGAGCTTGGAGGGATTGATTATCAAGGGATAATTGGTCTCTCTAAGCTCTTTATTATATCGGCTAGCATAGTCAGTGTTTCGTACTCGCATATAGCTAGTTATTAAAACCATATCACTTGTCTTAACATAGCGTATAATGGTAAAATGATTGTGACAAATTATAGAAAGGCATGGTAACTATTTATGGAAAAGTTTAATATGAATCGTTTTTTACTAACTTTTGTCATCATCGTTGCTATGGTTGGACTCGGCTACCTAGCTAGTTTTCTAATCTTCCATCAATTTGTAGCCATTATGCCTTGCTTAGGCTTTATTTTTGGTATGGGTCTAGCCCACGCCAAAGGGCTCATTAACCTAGCTGGCCTAGACTCTTAAAAGAGCCAGCAAAAAACATTAGTAAATTTAAAAGGACCTGCGGCAAGTCGCAGGTCCTTTTCTTATTGGTTGCTACATTTCAGCAGATGGCGCTAAGATATTAACGGTATCAACCCCATCATAGGATTTAATAATCCGGGTCACAGTATTTTGGCCGGTTGTGTTAGCTCTAAAATCAAAGACTAGTTCAAAAGAATCTTCTAAAAGATTTTGCGCTTTCAAGTTGTAACTTGAAGAATATTTTTCGATTATGGCAGTGATTTGTTCCAAGTCAGCATAACGACCCCGGATAACCAGGAGCATATTTTCAGAACTGGAGGCAACCTTGCTTGACGCAATGAGAATAATGGTTAAAATCAGCGATCCCATAATCCCTAGCAGGTATTCATGACTGGCAGCAGCAAGGCCGATAAAAATGGCCCAAAAAACAAAACCAATATCGCGGTTGTCACGGATGTTGGTCCTAAAACGCACTAGGGAAAGGGCACCAACCATACCTAGGGAGAGCGAAACATTGCCACGGATGACCATCATGATGATGGTTGAAATCACAGCTATCATCACCAGCATCAGGTTAAAATTGGCATCATAGGCTAGCTTGGTCCGGATCTTCTTAAAGGTAAAGAACATGATAGCTGATAGGAATAGGGAGAAGGCCAGGGAAATGAGAACTTCCTGGTTGGTTAATTGGGCAGTAATTGCTGAAGCATCTTGGTCTAGTTGTAAAAATTGCATAATATTTTCCTCCTGGTATTAATAGTAAAATTCATTGAGAAGTGAGCGGGATGAACCAAATTTAGAAATCGGGCAGGGTTTCAGGTCCAGACTGGCCAGGACATCCTGGACATAGGGGAGCAGAAAGCCTTCATATTTCACCTCTAAAATGGTTTCAGTTAGGTCAGTGACCTGGTGGTAGTTCTGGTCACTGTCGTCAAAAAGGCCATAAGCCCAATTGCGGTAACGCAGGTCAGAGTCTAGGGTAATCCGGGTGGCAAATTGGGGATGGGTGTAGGCCCGTCGCTTATATTCCACCATGGAAACAGGTCGGTAGGTCATGCTGGAGCAGAGTTCATAGCCCAACTCAGCGGTTGGGTCATCATAGTTTTTGAGTACCTCAAAGTTACCTGCCAGCATCTCCTTAGCATCAGCCCGGCTAACAACCACTGATTCTTTAATCTGTGAATGCGACCACTTCTTTTTAATCTCAAACTTGGCGGTCTGGTCGGTCGGATTATAGACCCTGAGCCGGATGCGCTTTTGAAAGTCTTTTTTGACTAACTTACCGGTATAGTCCTGGTTGTCGATGCCATCGAAATAAACTGAACGCACATTGTAGCCCGAATAATCCCCATAGGCATCGGGTATGAGTAGGGTGTCCAGGGCCTGAAGTAAGCGCAGACGATCAGGCAAGTTAAGTAAGTATTTTAACTCACTCCTTTGGACGATCAAGCGGTCGTTGACAGCTAACTCATGGCCCGACCCATTTAATTTACTGTATTCCATTAAAATTCCTCCTGTCTCTAGATAATACGTAGCGGCTAAAAATTTTAGGGGTCTTTTTGCCAATAAAAAACTAGAATTTTACCAAAAAGTAAAATATTGTATGAAAAGAAGTGATTTTTCAAAAAATTAGCTTTAATTTTACGAAAAAAAGAGTAGAATATGCCTATAAATTTCAGGCAGTCACTCATGACTGTCTATTAAGGATGGAAAATAATGTTACAACCGATACCGCGTAAACTGCTTGTGATTCCCGCTTTGGCAGCTAGTCTACTATTAAATAGTCACTGTGTATTAGCTGATGAGCTTGCCCATAATGACCACCTGGCTTCAGAAGCAGTGACCAGTAAGCTTGACGATCAAAACGCCGCTGAGCAAGCAACAAAGCCTGATGCCTGCCATGACTTAACAAGTAGTCAAACTGAAAATAGCTCAGTGCTTGAAACAGTTCAACCTGAACCGGTGGCAGCAAGCCCAGAAAATATAAAGCCAGCTAGTCCTAATGCTGAACAAATTCCCACTCAGACTGATAATGGTATCAGCTTGAACCGTATCCAGGGTCCTAACCGTTATGCCAATGCGGCGGCCCTTAGCCAGGCAGGCTGGGAGCGGACTGACCAGGTCATCCTGACTTCTGGCGATAGTCAGCGCCTCGCTGATGCCTTAACAGGGACCCCCTTGGCCCACCAATTAGATGCACCGATTTTATTAACTAAGAGTAAGCACCTATCCCCGGAGACCTTGGCAGAAATCAAACGTCTAGGGGCCAGCCGGGTGACAATTTTGGGTGGTGAAAATTCAGTGGGTAATCAGGTCAGTCAAGACCTTTCAAATGCAGGTTTGGCTGTTGAACGTATAGGTGGCTTGAATCGTTTTGACCAAGCGGCCCAGGTTGCTGATAGATTGATGGCTGATAAGCCAGGTAAATACCGGGCCTTCTTGGTGAATGGCTCAGCTTATGCAGATGCTGCTGCTATTGCCGCCATAGCAGCGCGACAACAGCTACCCATTTATTTGACAAAAGCCAACCAGATCCACCCCAGCCTACAAGCGCATTTACATCGTATTAGCCATTTAACTTTGATTGGCGGTAACAAGTCCTTATCTAAGCAATTGGAAAATCAATTACATGCACTAGGGGTAGCTACTGATCGGATTAGTGGTAAAAATCGCTATCAGCTTAATCAAAATATTCTCAACCACTATGGGATACCTAACCAGCGGCTGCTATTAGTATCGGGAGAACATTCTTCAGATGCCCTGCCAGCTGCTAATTTAGCCGCAAAAACCCACCAAGGGCTTTTGATGGTTAAAAATGATAATCTCGCTACTATCCGCGACCAAGTAAATTTTTGCCAGACTAAAAATATCAAGCAGGCCAGCCTGGTTGGGGGCGGGCAAACCCTATCGCTACAAACGGCCTATTATTTTGCCAATCCCAAGGCCCTTAAAGCTAGCTGGCCATACTACCAGAGTCGCTTTGGATTGCCCATTAAAGGTATCCGCCCCTTAACCAATCAACCAGTTATTACTAAAGAAATGATTGGCGGCAACGCTATTGGTGTCGCAGATCCCTTCTTAGTTAGAGATCCAGCTAGTCTGCGCTATTACCTCTTTTTTGAGATTTTGCGTGATCGCCGCTATTTAAAATATTCGTCAGACGAAATAGGCTATGCTTATTCAGATAATCTCAAAGATTGGCATTATGGTGGCCTAGCCCTGCCTTACAAGCAAGAAAGACAGCGCTACGCTTATCCGAATGTTTTCTATGACCAAGTAGACCAGGCCTGGTATATGACACCAGATTCTTCCAACCATATTGCCAGCCTTTACCGGGCTAAACGTTTCCCTGATCGGTGGGAGCGGATGGCACATCTTTTTTATGATAAGCACCGACAATTTGTGGATACCAATATTTTCCGTTACCAAGGCCAAGTCTATTTAACAACAACTAATCTCAAAGAAGATGGGGTCTCATTATATTATTCAGCCAACAATCAAATTGTTGGTGGTGACTGGCGGCTACACCCCAATTCTAAGCAACTACAAGGGCTCTACAAGGGCAAACACCGCCGTGGTGCTGGCAGAGTCTTTGTTGATGAGGCTAGGGGCGTAGTTTATATGCCAACCCAGGTCATGGAAAAGGGAATTTACGGCTATGGCACCTATTTGACTGAAATTAAGAACCTCACTCCTAAGCGGGCGACCTTTAAAAATTTGGGCCGTTATAGCAAGGCTAGTGATCTGGGCGACTGGCGGCACCGGTCTATGCACCAAGTTTCTTATGAAAAAGACCCAACTAACTCATTCTATGTTTTTGCCGTTGACGGCCAGAACCGCCAGGGTGAGTATCGGATTGGTCTCTATCGCCAAAGGGTTTAGCAGGTGTGAGTTAATGAAGGATTGCTCACAATCAGGCAGATAGTAATTTTGATAAAGCGACCTGTAAAATTTCATAGTTGCTAATGGCAAGTAAAAAGACAGTGGCATGTAGCTACTGTCTTTTTATAATAGTAAATTAATTTAAGGCTTAGTGCGCTGGTAAAGTCGGATCAGGCGACCACCGAAGTAGATTAAGCTCAGTATGCTAATCCAATATGCCCAATGATTAACCTGGTAGATAGCCTCGGTCGAGGTGTTAAGTGTTTGGTTAATGGTTTGAAGAAAGGCATTGCTATAACCAAAGCTATTAAAAAAGTAGGAGCACAAGATTGGGATAGCGATAACCCAGAGCCACAACACAAACAGATGGCCGGTAATCTTTCTTAAAGCTGCTATCATTTATCCTCACCTCCTCTATCGGGGCTAGACCAAGTGGCATAGACGCCAGTTTTATGGGTGAGTGCGTTAGGTAAGGCACTGATTGTTGAAATAGCATTTAAGAGCCAATAAAAGGCTGGGTAACAGATATAGTAGGGGGTATAAGCAAGAATTTTGGGTTCATAGCGACTATCAATGGCAAATGCTGATAAAGTTAGGACCAGATTTAATAATAGAAAGAGCACGATTGATAGCCCTGAGTAGGCTTGCAAATTGGTCAAATCAGTCACTGATAGCATATAATTAGCTGAGAATAGTATTAAAGAGCCTACTACTGATAGAATCCAAACAATAGATAAGACTTGCTCTAGAGCCAAGAGCCAAAAAGCTGGCGCTAAATTTTTGAAAACCTGAGGGAGGTAACGTTTCATCACTTCCATCCCCCCTTGGGCCCAACGTTTTCTTTGTTTGAGTAAACCAGCTACGGTTGTAGGGGCAACCATTTGGCAGGTAGCTCTGGGTTCGTAGTGGACATGATAGCCGGCTAATTGTAGTTTCCAGGAAATGGCAATGTCTTCTGTAATCATATCAATGTCCCAACCGCCTACATCTACTAGAGCTTGCCGACTAAACATGGCAAAGACGCCAGAAATAGTATTAATATAGCCATTAAGCATCTGAGTGCGCTTATTGGAACCAATAATAGATGAGAATTCAATGACCTGCATTTTCGATAGAAAGTTTTCCTTGTTTTTAATGCGGGGGTTACCAGTAACGACACCCACATTTTGGAAGTGGTTAAAGTGGCTAACCAAGTAGTAGGGGGCTAAGGGGGAAACTTGGGTATCTGCATCAATGGTAAGGATATAGTCATATTTTGCTTTGTCTAAAGCCTGATTCATAGCGTTGCCCTTACCTAAATTTTCACTGAGATGTAGGACAGTGATGCCATAATCATGGGCGAGCTGGTCTAAAATTTCGCCAGTATTATCTCTAGAACCATCGTTAACAGCAATAATTTCTAGGCAGGGATAATCAAGATGGCAAAGCGGGACAATGGTATCGCGGACATGTTCGGATTCGTTATAGCAAGAAATAACGACTGAAATACCGTATTGGGTATAATCTATTTGACTGGGCTGTTTACTTAAGCGACTTTCATAACACAAATAAAAGATGACCATTCCTAGCCAATAGAACAAAGTCATAACTAACGGATAATAGAGAATAAAGTTCTTAAACATGGTGGCCTCCTCAATATTTAAATTTCCAATAAAATGCCAAATTGTATTTCGTGGTCTATGATTATGCACAAAAACAGAAAAGTACAGGTTTTTTAAAAGTTAACCTTGAAAACAATTAAAAAATACTTTAAACTTTAAGAACAATATTGCATTTATTATGGAGGATAAAATTATGATAAAGAAACGATATTTCACTTCGGTAGCTGCTATTACCGCCTTTTTAATAGTTTCTAATTCGGAGGTACTAGCTGATCAAAGTCAAGTTGGCAGCTACAGCGATGTGAGCCAAGAAGCTAGTTTTGACAGTTTGCAATCTTCAAGATCTGAATTCCAAGATACTAGTAAGGATGAAAAAGCGGAAGCTAGTGGCGCAGATTCACCAGCAGATAGTGAGCCGTCAGATTTAACCAATCAGTCTGCAGAAGCAGAAATTGATGCTGAAGCAAAACTGTCAGTAGAGAACGGTCGAGATCTGAGTGCCCAGGCAGTTGTGACAGATCAAAAAATTATTAAAGATAGCAAGCAAATCACTGAAGGGGAAAAACTTGGCTACTGGGACCAATTCCAAATTAATCATAAAGTTTCTTTTGCTGATGATGTGGTAATCCACGTAGGGGATACTTATACTTACCAGTTGCCAGACATTGTCCGTCTGCCCCATAGTAAAAGCTTTACTGTCTTTAATGAAGACCAGGTAGCAGTAGGCCAAGGCCATGCGGACGATAGTAAGCAAGAAATTCAAGTGACATTTTCAGACTATTTCACCAACAATCCGCTTAATAAAAGTCTGAAAATTTGGGCTGATGTTGTTTTTGACAAAACTAAGGTTACAGCTAACTCCAAACAAAATTTATTAGGCTACGATATCCATGTTGGCGAGAATAACGGCATTGATGCCGATGAACGGCTCTACCAATATGGCTATATCACTGATAAAGCAGATATCATTCAATGGGTGGCCCGGATCAATTTCGCTCAAGCCAAGTATCCTAATTTGACCTACCAAGTGGCTTTACCAAGTGCCCAAACTTTAGTTTCAGATTCCATTGAAATTATTGAAGCGGCTATCAACCCATCAGGTAATGGCTATAAAGTTTTGCGTTATTTAGATCCAAGCCAATTTGTTCGTTTTAATGCCCAGGGCTTTGTTATGAATCTTGGGGCAACCCTAGCTTCATACATTGTTAACTACAAGACCCAAGCGTTAGATGGTGGTAAAGGTGACCAATACCATAATGATGTGCAAATCACTGGTCAGGCGCAATATCGTGTTTCAACGCCACTAGTTGCTGCTGGTGGTGAAGCTAATGGTGACCAAGCTGTTACGCCAGAACCTAAACCTAACCCACAGCTTCCTGAGCAAAAACCAGAGCGGCCAAATCGCAAGCCGCACTGCATCATTGTGTTCAAATGGTGCCAACCGTTCAAGTGGGTCAATCGCTTAATTTATAAGTGGCATAATTTCTTAGGTCGTTGCTGGTGGGGTCAAGCACAGACTCAGATGCCTCACTACCAAATGCCATCTTATCAGCCTCGGAAACGTTCTTTTTACGGTCGTCGAATTTTTATCAATCGTTTCTTTTAAATAAGGACTGTCCCAGCTAGCAAGCTGGGATTTTTTGTTATTTAGCTTACTATTCCCATAGTATGAGCGGCTTGGTTAGCAAAAATAGTTCTTTAAGTAAAATTATCAGCCCCCTTGTACCATATTGTACGAAAATGTTTAAAATTTTAGGGCTTTTTAAGTAACTGTGCTAAGCTTAGCTTGTACATTTTACTGATGTGCAAGGAGGTAAGTGATGCTTACATATAGTTATATTGATGCAGAAACTAGTTCAGACAAGCAAATTGAGCAAATTAGTCAATTATTTTTACAAGTTTTTCAAGATGAGGCCGTAGTCAGTCTGCTAATCAAATCTCGGGCGCCATTTAAAAAGGGTCTCTTTGATGTGGTAAAGGCCTTTTTTTATCAGCGCCTATTAGCTGGTCATATGCTACTAACAGCTCAGGACCAGGGTGAAATAATTGGTTTTGCGCTAATACATCGCCCTGAAATAAGAGACCTAAAAGTATTAGCTAATTGTCGGTTCACCAGGCTGTTGCGTACAGTTACTAAAGCTTTACCCCATTTGAATTATCTTAAACTCGTCAACCTGGTTAATTGCTATCCGCTAGATAGTTCATGGCGAGATTTATTGCTAAGCATTGAACTTCTAGGCGTTTCATTTGACTACCAAGGGCGCGGTGTTGGGCGGCACCTATTGAATAAAGTGTTGACAGATTGGCAAGATGAGTATGCGGGCTTTCATTTAACAACTGGCCTTGCCCAGACATGTGCCTACTATTCTGGCTTTGGTTTCGACCTAATCGGCCAAACCTGCAGAAACAAACTGACGGTTTATGAAATGGTACGACTACATCCAATGTTTAACTGTAATTGATTGATAGGAGGAATTAGCAATGGGTGCAGTAATTAATGCCGTTTTAGTTGTTGTCGGTTCAGCACTAGGACTAGTTTTTAAAAAAGGAATTTCTGACCGGATTGCACAGGCTATCCAGGCTGGGATTGGCCTAGTAGTCTTTATACTGGGCATTCAAGGTGCCCTCCAGGGAAAACAGATGATTGTGACAATTGCTGCCATTGCCCTTGGTGTTTTGATTGGGGAGGGCCTGGACCTGGATGGCATGATTAACCGGGCAATTAGGTATCTGGAACACCGACTATCAGGTGGAGGCAATAGCCAGCTAGCAGAAGGATTTATTGCGGCTAGCTCGCTCTTTTGTGTTGGTTCTATGGTGATTATTGGCGCCTTGGAGAATGGTCTCGAGGGCGACCCAACCACCCTAATTACTAAGGGCATTTTGGATGGGATTTCTGCGATTTTTTTAACGAGCAGCTATGGTTTGGGTGTGATGCTATCTGCGGTGGCGGTCCTAGTCTTGGAGGGGGCAATGATTATTTTAGCTAGTTTCCTAGCGCCATTTTTAGCACCTGCCGTTATTAACGAAGTGGTCGCGACCGGATCTTTATTACTCATCGCCTTGGGGCTTAATATGATGGGAATTGGTAAGTTTAAGGTCCTAAACTACAGTCCGGCCATGGTGGTCGCTTTGGTTTTGATGCCATTGCTCACTTATTTAGGATTCCTTTAAAGCCAGCAGCTAAAATTGATAAAAGCGCTTTAATAGGTTAAAATTGAGGGGAGGAGGCGGTTATTATGAAGAAAATATTATTAGTCAGTCTAGCCAGTTTAAGCCTTGCAGCTTGTTTCAATTCGGCTAAAGACACCAAGCAACCTGCCCAAAACCAATCATCTAGCCAGCAAACAAGTAGTCAAAAACCAGCCCAGTCTAAGCAAAATAGCCAAGCCAAGCAAGAAAGCCAGGCTAAATCTGAAGCGGCTAAACGTTCCACTAGCCAGGCGGAAGCTTCTAGCAAGGCCAAAGAAGCCCAGGCCTCACACGCTGCTAAACAGTCCAAGGAAACTGAAGCGGCTTTAGCTAGCTCGCGCGCCCAGGCTGACAAGGAAACAGCCGCCAGCAAGTCACAAGCCGCTAAAAAAGCTAGCCAGGCCAGTCAAAGTGAGGCTAAGAAACAGGCTGAGGCTAAAAGTAAGTCAGTAGCGGCAGCCAAAAGTAAATCTGAAGACCAAGCCAAAAAAGCAGCGGAAGCAAGTAAAGCATCAAAGCAAGCTGCTAAACCTAGCCAGGAATCAAAAACCAAGCAAAAGGAAGTACAAGCAAGTGTTAGGGACTACTATCCACTAACCAAGAATTATGAGGCCTACTTTACCGGTGATGGCGGTGAATTCTCCAGTTTTAGCCGGGTATACGATTTTATTAGTGGCAATTTTGTTCAAATGCGGTCCAATAATACTGGCACCTCCACTATGGAAATCGTGCGAGTCACTGACCAGTCAGTTGACTTGATTACCCAACAACCAGAATTTTATGTGCGGGAAAACTATATTGACCGCCGTAAAAAAGACCCAGTCATCAAATCCTATCTCAAGGCGCCCTTAAAAGTGGGTCACAAGTGGCAGGATGGGGAAGAAGTCAGGGAAATTACCCAGCTCGATGCCCCAGTCAGCTTACCAAATGGCCAGGAAGCTCAGGCCATTGAAGTGACCTGCACCACGCCTAATGGGGTTAGTCGCGCTTATTTTGCGCCTGGCTATGGCTTAGTTAAAGAGCTAACAGTTTTAGGGGAAGATTATCCCGATGCAACTGCCAGTCTGACTAGTCTAGAGACAGACGGCTGGGAAGAAAAGCTGACGATCAGTCAGGTTGATGATGCCAATCCGGATGCCCTTGTCAAGCCAGTTGAAATCAAAATTCCAGTCCAAACCAATACGGTGATGCGTCAGGAATTCGAAAAAATCTTGAGTGGCCAAACAGGCTTGCAAGAACTACTACCAGCAGGGACTAAGATTAATGCCCTCTACTCTAATGGTATGGATACCAGTGGTGTGCACGCTGATTTCAGTCCAGAAATTGAAAATATCCGCGGTGAGACGGCAGTTCAGTCTAATTACCGGGCCATCTTTAAGACCCTGGCTGACTACTATCAAGCCTCGTCTGCTTATTTTACAGTCAATAATAAACCACTAGAAGTTGACCAGGTCGGTCCTCTCGACCAACCGATTGATGTCAGCCAGTGGTGAGTACCACAACTTGAAAAGCCTGGGTCATAAGACTCAGGCTTTCGTTATTAAGCGGATAATAGTAATATAGTTGGGTTTCGAGCAGCTGAACTGTAGTCGTTTCACTAGGCTGACTCAATATTTTCCAGATATTGGTCTGTCTGGCTTCAACGATTCATTCCTGAGCGCCACGTCTCACACCCTAATTTTATTTAGCTTTTTATTAATTTTAGCCAGCTAAAATATGATTCGGTCTATTCTATGATAAAATAGGACATTATATTAAGAAAAGAGAAGACCGGATGTTTCCAAATGTATTTAAATCAACTGTTTTAAAATCAACTGTCTTAGCCCTAACTATTGGTTTGACTATTAGTCCCGCTATTCAAGCGAGTGGCTCACCCAGCTTAGTCAATTGGGACCAGATTTTAAGTGGCGACCAAGAACCTATGAATTACCTACAAACATTTGGTGACAATCCGGCCATCACCAAGGAGACGGTTGGCGGCGACTGTCTTGGGGTTGCCGACCCATTTTTAGTTAGAGATGGGCAGACCTACCATCTCTTTTTTGAGGTCTTAAGACCCTTGTCAGCCAACGGTAACAATCAAGATGAAATTGGCCATGCTTATTCAACTAATTTTAAAGACTGGACCTATACCGGAACTGTCTTTAGTCGCGCTGAGCACGGCCACCGGGCAGCCTATCCCTATGTATTTAAGGACCAGGACCAATGGTATATGATACCTGATGCGCCTAGTGACCATATCAAACTTTACCGGGCCAAGCGCTTTCCTGACCAATGGGAACTGGTGTGTAAGCAATTAGACCATCCGGATGCCCGTTTTATGGACACCAATGTTTTCCGCTACAAAGGCCTGCTCTATTTAACTACCACTAACCGCCGTGAGAGTATGGGGATGAGCCTGTATGTCAGTCAAACTGGGGACTTGTTAAATCCCAAATGGCAGCTTCATCCGGAGTCAAGCAAGCTGGAGCATGTTATTAGTGATCCCAACCAAAAGCGGGGCGGGGGCCGGCCTTTGGTATTATCTGACCGAGTCATCTTCCCCATGCAAGTCTCTAAAGGCAGTAATTATGGCTACCGAACGGATTTAATTGAGTTCAAGAATTTGACGCCTAAAACTGTGACGGTGAGCGACAAGGGCATTTGGACCATTGGCCAGCACAATGGTTTGTGGAACAGCCTAGGTATGCACCATATTTCCTATGCCCCTTACCAAGGCAACATGGTCTTTGTCGCTGACGGTAAGGATGATACAGGGGAGTACCGACTCGGCTTTTATACCCTGTCCGACGAGGTCGTCCAGCAGCCACTGAGCTAGGTAAAATCTACTCAGTTACCTGATATCAAGTGGGGCACATCCCCTCACAAACAACACCAACATGAGACATTATCTCCAAAAAGCGACAGCAACCTGACCATCGCTGCTTAGTCAGGTTGCTGTTTTTCATTACTAGGAATAGTTCATTTTAATGAAATTTTTCCAAACAAATGAGTTGTTTTCATAAATTTTCAGGACTATAATAACTTCTGTAAAGAAGGGAGTCCTGAAATTGGATAAACAAGAAAAAATAAAAATCTTACAGGATATTGTCAAAATCGAATCAGTCAATGATAACGAAAAAGATGTGGCTGATTATTTAGAAAAGCTGTTTGCCCAACATGGCATCAAGAGTGAGCATGTAGAAAATAGCCCAACCCGCCATAATTTAGTAGCTGAATACCAAAAGGGTGAGGGTAAGGTGCTAGCCATTTCTGGTCATGAGGATGTGGTGGCAGCAGGTGACCCAGCTGATTGGACCTATCCACCATTTTCAGGCCATATTGAAGGCGACAAGTTGTACGGACGCGGCGCGACTGACATGAAATCAGGCCTAGCTGCTCTAGCTATTGCCATGATCGAACTCAAGGAAGCAGATGCGGACTTGGCCGGTACCATCCGCTTTATGGCAACGGTTGGTGAAGAAGTCGGCGCTTTAGGCTCAACCTTATTAGCTGAAAAAGGCTATACCAAGGATATTGATGCCATGCTGATTGGGGAACCAGTGGACGTGGCGGCCTATACCCACAAGGGCTCACTTAATTTCACTGTCATTGCTAAGGGTAAATCAGCCCACTCATCCATGCCCCAAGAAGGGGTTAACTCCATATCCAACATGGCTAAATTCATCACCCGTTTTGATGAAGCCTTCGCTAAAGTTAGTGCCGATTACCATAATGAGGTTTTAGGTAATGTGGCTGCTTCTGTTACCATCATTAATGGCGGGGACCAAGTTAACTCAATTCCAGCTCAAACCACTGTCCAAGGCAACATTCGGACCATTCCAGAATTTGATAACCAAAAAGTCAAAGACCTCTTGCAAGCTATTTGTGATGAACTAAATCAAGCAGAGGGTGTTGACCTGGTATTACGGATTGACTATGACCTCAATTCTGTTTTATCTGACAAGGATTCTGGACTAATCAAGGCTGTTTTGGCTAATACTGATGCCCAACCAGGTGGCATTTCACCAGTTACTGATGCGGCGGCCTTTACCAAAACCGATAACCAATTTGACCTGGTCATCTACGGTCCTGGGGTATCCACCTTGCCTCACCAAGTCAATGAGTATGTGTCAATTGAGGACTATCTCACTAAAATTGATGAGTACAAGGCCATCATTAGCGACTACTTAAGTAAATAAGAAAAAGCGCTCACGTGAGCGCTTTTTTAATATGTCTGATTAGCCTTTAAAGCCCTTGGCAGCTTCTAAAATATCTTTAGCAATGCCAAAGCGGAAGGAGGCATCAGGGTTGACAATTTGGCAAGGGGCCAAGTTAGCCTTAATTGTCATCAGCATGCCCGCCTGGTTAAAGTCGAGACCGGCCTCGTCCATAATAAACTGGTGGAGGTTATCAGAAGCCAGGGTGACTGCTTCTTCCATGTTATCGGCTGCCCCGAAAGCATAGTAGGCATCAGCTGTTTCTACAAATGGGGTTGGCATGTGACTATCTTTTAAGACTTCAACTGTGACTGTCACCTGGCCACCCACTTCAACACCTGAGCCCCAGACCTCGCCATCGCCCATAGAAGCGTGCATGTCACCCATGGCCAAGAGGGCACCAGGCGTATTGACTGGCAAATACAGAATCGAACCTGGGGCAATCTTGGTATTATCCATATTACCGCCATGCATGCGCGGTGTACCAGTCGTAACTGCCTCACCAGCTGGCGCCGTGCCGATTACGCCGATATGCTTGTTGAGGGGCAGGGTGACACCCTGGAATTCAAAGGTGCCGGCCGCATCATCTATGGGACAAATGACCGTTTGTTCCTTAGTGATATTATTTGAGAAATACTTGTTTAGGCCAGGTGCCGACATGACAGCACCTTGGGGGTCTAGTTTAATGTCTTCAATGGTCACCTTGAGCACATCACCAACCTCAGCTTCCTCCACATAGAGGGGGCCAGTGGCAGGGTTAATCTTGTTAAAGTCGATTTCTGAAATGGTATCGGCCTCAGATTTGACTGTATCAGAAAAGCAGTCCATCAGATCAAAAACCACTTGGTCGCCAGACTTGGCCTGGGCAGCAGGGGGATTATTTTTATCCATCGCAAAGACAAATTGGTCGCGATTAATTTTAATCATAAAATCACTCCTCATTAGTAATAAGCCAAGCATAGCAAACTTTCCCTAGCAAAGCTAGATAAATCAACAAAGCGCTTTCTTTGACATAAATAGTAAGCTTACCTAAACTAAAGCTAGAAAACCGTTTGTATCAAAATAAGGAGGACTTGACATGTCAAACTATGAGAAAATTTATGCAACCACTAGCCTAAATACCGGTGGCCGGCAAGGGGAGAGTGCCTTAACTGACGGATCTTTTAAAGTTGCCATTGACACCCCTAAAGAAATGGGCGGTCAAGGCCAGGGACAAAATCCGGAGCAACTATTAGCCATGGCCTACTCAGCCTGTTTCAACTCAGCTCTACAAGCCAACCTAGCCATGGCCAAGGAAAAGGCCGAGAGTAAAGTTGCCGTCCAAGTCGATATGTACAAGAAGCCGGATGCGGTTGATTTTAAATTAGGGGCAAAGATCCAAGTGGCTATTGATGGCATGACCGCTGACCAGGTCCAAGCCTTTGCGGAAAAAGCCCACCAGACCTGTCCATTTTCTAAAGCTATGGCGGGTAATATTGATATTAGCTTAGAAGTAGTGGATTTTGATAGTATCTAGCAATAAAAATAATATTTATTGAGTCTATGTAAAACAATGTGTTACAATATTAGTGAGGAGGTTGATGAAATGTCTACTGTAACTGTCAGATTAAATACGGATGAACAAAAATTATTTACTGAATACGCCAAAATGCATGATATGCCTCTGTCTACACTATTAAAGAATGCTCTTGAAGAGCGTATTGAAGACGAAATTGACTTAAAATTGATTAGAGATTTTGAGAATTCTCCAGATTATTATGATGAAGAATATTTGAGTCACGAAGAAGTAAGCAAGATGGTTGGACTGTAGTATGCTTACCAAGTGGTTTATCATAAGCGAGCTACAAAAATGTTAAGAAAAATGGATAGGCATCAAGCTCAGTTACTTGTTGGCTGGATTAATAAAAACCTCGTAGGGACTAACGATCCACGTCAATTTGGAAAGGCCCTAAAAGGTCAATACCAAGATTATTGGCGCTATCGAATTGGTAATTATCGTATTATTGCTGATATTTTGGATGATCAAATCAAAATTAATATTATCGATGTTGGTCATCGAAAAGAAATTTACTAATCAAATCACTAAATAAAAACTCTCCTGATATAGCTAAACAAGTTATTACTAGGAGAGTTTTTTAAATATGCCGATCAGAATGACCTACAAGTTTGTTATAGTAGTATTAATAATATGAGAAAAAATAAGATTAAGGAGGTGGCGAAAAACAGATGGATGAACGTCTAATCAAGTCCAAAGCTCGCGTCCAAAAACATGGGGAGGTTTTTACGCCCAAGTGGCTAGTTAAGAAGATGCTGGACGTGCCGGAAATTAAGGCCGCCACTGATAACTTATACCAGACCTTTTTGGAACCGGCAGCCGGTGAGGGGGCGTTTTTGGTGGAAATTCTCAAGCGCAAGCTAATTATGGTCAAGGACAGCTACAATAACAGCTTGGCCATGTATGAAAATTATTCGCTCTTGGCCCTTTCAACCATCTACGGCATTGAACTTTTGGAAGATAACCTGGCCTCCTGCCAGGACCACCTCTATGATATTTATGAGGACTTTTATCGGACCCAGGCTGACCAGCATGGGGGCCGTTTTAAGACCAAGGTCAGAGAATCGGCCCGGACCATTATTGAAGCTAATATTGTCCAAGGAGACTTTCTCAAGCGTGAAACCAACTTGGGGGCACCGGTTGTTTTTAGTGAATGGACGCCAATCCAGATGAAGGCCGGTGACACCTTTATAACCGTCCAACGTACTGAATACAGCCTGGATGAAATCTATGACCAGGTTGATAAGATACCCGGTGCTTTAGTAGATAGTCAGGCTAGTCCTGCCTTCGAACAATTGAGCCTCTTTGATGTCTTTGAACCAGTAAGTGAACCTGGCGACCAGGAGCCAAACCAATACTATAGTCCTGTACGCATAAGTGATGTCTATCGTTTAGAAATGGAGACCAGAGATGAATGATACAGAAAGAGATCTAACTGTCATTGATCCCTACAGTGAGGTCAAGCGACAATTGTATGCCTATACGCTACCAGAAGTGCCGAGTCACGACGGTTTTGTCAAGATTGGCGATACCACCCAAGCGGTTAACCAGCGGATTATCCAACAAGTCGGTACAGTGGGACTCAATCCTGACCTACTCTTTACCCGCTTAGCTAGGCGGTCAGATGGGACTTGGTTTAGGGACCATGATTTTCACCGCTATTTACGTCTAAATGGTATTGAAGCCAAGGATTTTAATAAGAGCGCCCGCGAGTGGTTTGATTTCGGTGACCACGTTGACCGTGCCGAAGATTTGGCTGATAAATATATTGCCCTAGATTATGATGAAGTCCAACTGCCTGATGGCGATACCGACTATGTGCTTCGTCAAGAGCAAGCCCAGGCGGTTGAAGAGACCCTGGCCTATATCCGTGATGATAAGACACCGAGAGAATTCTTGTGGAATGCCAAACCGCGCTTTGGTAAGACCTTATCGACCTATGACTTAATCCGCCATCTGAAAACTAACAATGTCCTGATTGTAACCAACCGGCCGGCCATCGCTAACTCATGGTACGATGATTTTGAAAAATTTATTGCCAGCAAAGAACCGCAAATGAAGTTTGTGACCAACGGGGACACCTTGAAAGATAAGGGGCTGAGCCGGGATGAATTTATGCAGTTGGCCATCTCTTCTGATGAAGACATCCAGCAAATTGTCTTCCTCTCTCTCCAGGACCTTAAGGGTGCAGAGTTTGCCGGTGGCCCCCACAAGAAATTAGAGTGGGTAGGCCAGCTGGATTGGGACCTCTTAGTTATTGATGAGGCCCACGAGGGGGTCGACACCGTTAAAACGGACAAGGCCTTTGACCAACTCAAGCGTCACTTTACCCTCCACCTATCAGGGACGCCTTTTAAGCAATTAGCCAGCGATAAATTTAGGGCTGACCAGATATTTAACTGGTCCTATGTGGACGAGCAGACAGCTAAGGAAAACTGGTCGCTAGCTGATGGCCACAACCCATACGAAACCCTGCCAACCATGAATCTCTTTACCTACCAAATGTCTGATATTGTCCGCCAAGATGTTAGTGGTGGCTTAGCCCTAGATGAGGATACCAATGTCGATTATGCCTTTGACCTCAATGAATTTTTTAGGGTCAAAGACAATGGCCGCTTTGAGTATGAAGATGACGTTAAGCGCTTTTTAGACAACCTATCTAGCGGTAAGTTTCCTTTTTCACCCGACCAACACCGGGCCGAACTTGACCATACCTTCTGGTTATTACCGAGAGTAGCCGCGGCCAAGGCTTTGGAAAAGCTACTAAACCAGCATCCCGTTTTTAAGGACTACCAGACGATCTTAGCAGCTGGGGATGGGGTCAGCCTAGTTGATGACGGCGACCAGGCCATTACGGAAGGGGAGGCCCAAAGTTATACCGCTAATACCAAGAGCTTTGAGCGGGTCCGGCAAGCGATTGACCAGCACGACCAGACTATTACCTTGTCAGTTGGTCAATTAACTACTGGTGTCACCATTCCAGAATGGACAGCTGTTTTGATGCTGAATAATATTAAATCACCCGCCCTTTATTTCCAGGCTGCCTTTAGGGCCCAAAATCCCCACCAATTTGTTAAAGCGGGCGAATTAATCCAAAAGGAAAACGCTTATATCTTTGACTTTGCTCCGGTCCGTACCCTGCAACTCTATAGCGAGTTTGCCCAAAACCTATCGGGTGAGCGGACGGCAACGACCCAAGACCAACATGACCGCATCAAGACCCTGCTGAATTTCTTCCCGGTCATCGCTGAAGATGAGGGTGGGGAGATGAAGGCCATTGATGCCGGTGAAGTGATGACCATTCCCAATAAAATGGTATCTAGAGAAGTGGTTAAGCAAGGCTTTATGTCTAACCTCTTATTTGCCAATGTATCTGGTATTTTTGCCCCTAACTCCCGTCTCAAGGAAATTATTGACAAGATTCAACCGGAAGAAAACAAGCGCCTACAAAATCGTCGGGAAATTAATCTGACTAATCCGTCCCTAGATGAACATGGCAATGTGGCAATTGCTAAGCATTTGACCGAAGACCTCACCCAGGATATTTTTGGCGATAAAATCTGGCAAGCGGACGCTAAAGTCGTTGAGGTTTTAAATGACCAGCAAATCGATACGCGCAAGAAGGAAAGCAATCTGGTTGATATGATTGTCGATAACCTAGATACCGACAAGCTCTTTGAGAACTTTGATATTACGCGCAAAGGCCAGCAAAGAACAATCGAAGATAATATTAAAGAAGGCGTCCAAAATCGGGTTGAGCGTAACCACCTAACCATGGTCAATCAGGTTAGAGAAATTGATAGCGCCTATGCCATTAAAATAGAGGCCTTAGAGGCCAACCAGGACCAAGCAGAAGCTGAAAAGGTCGTCCAAAGACAAGTCTTGGACCAGGAACGGGATAGCCAAATCCAAGCCGCCCAGGATAACTTTATCACGGCCGTGCAAGATGATGTCGAAACAGTATTGGCCCAGGAAGTCCGCAATCAACAGGTTAATAGTGAAGAGAAAAAGAAAAAGGTCACTGAGGATGACACTAGAGACCACCTGAGAGGCTTTGCCCGGACCATCCCATCCTTCCTCATGGCTTATGGGGATGACGACACGACCCTGGCTAACTTTGAGCGCCGTATTGATGCCGATACCTTCGAGGAACTAACCTCCATTACCATTGATGAATTTAAATTATTGCGCGATGGTTACTATGACCAGGAAATGGGTAAAGAGATTCCAGGCGTCTTTAATGAAATTGTCTTTGACGAGTCGATTAAGGAATTTAACCAGACCAAGGACCGCCTGGCCAACTACTTTGATCGCGACCAGGAAGAAGATATTTTTGACTACATTCCACCGCAAAAAACCAACCAAATCTTTACCCCTAAGGCTGTGGTCAAGATGATGGTGGATGCTCTAGAAGAAGAGAACCCAGGTATTTTTACGAATAAAGACCTGAAATTTGCGGATCTATACGCCAAGTCCGGGCTCTACATGACTGAAGTTGTCACAAGGCTCTTCCAAGGCTTAGCCGATGAAATACCAGACGATAAAGAGCGCTTAGATTCGATTTTTAACAATCAAATCTATATCGCCACACCAACTAATATTCTATATAATATTGTTAAGAACTTTGTCTATGGCGACGACCTGGCCCACTTGGCTGAGGGCCACCTAATAGAAGTTGATACCGCCAAACTAGCCCAAGAAGGGCGGTTGGCAGATGAAATCGAAGCATACTTCGGGAAAGAGGGTGAACAAGTGAAATTTGATGTGATTATTGGAAATCCTCCTTATCAAGAGGAATTAGCTGGTGGAAATTTAACGAAATCCAAACCGGTGTATCATAAGTTTTTAGATAGTGCTTATGAAATTGCCGATATAGTGGAAGTCATTCATCCAGCCCGTTTTCTAAATAATGCTGGGGATACACCGAAAAAATGGAATAATAAGATGTTAAATGATACACATCTTAAAATCGTATTTTTTGAAGCTAATGCGGCTAATATCTTCCCTAATACAGATATAAAGGGTGGAGTCGTTGTATCATATAGGGATAAAAATCAGGATTTTGGAGCAATTGAAATCTTCATAGCTAATGAGAATTTAAAATCTATTTTGAAAAAGACTAAACAGTCGGGTAATGACTCTCTATCAACTCTGATTTTTCCAGCGGGTTCATATAAATTCGAAAAGACAAAAGTAGGGCAAATGTCAAATCCTGAGTATGTGAAATCTGTTGGTTGTACATTAAAAACTAATGCCTTTGATAAGCTCCCAGAGGATTTTTGCTTTGAAAAGCCTAATGATAATTTAAGATATGCGCGTATATTAGGCTTATACCAAAGAGAGCGTATTAAAAAATATATTAGAACAGATTTCTTAGCAGAACATCCAAATCTGGATAAATATAAAGTGGTACTTCCATTTTCAAATGGTTCGGGAGAGTTCGGAGAGAGACTAAGTTCACCTAGTCTTGAAGGCCCAGGCGTAGGTCATACTCAAACTGTCAAGTCCACAATCTTGTGTAAATTATAGAATGTAATTGGTGGGTATAAATATTTAGACTATGTTATTAAAGAATTTATGAGGACATGTCTCCCAATATTCATGCAAATCAAGCAATACACTTCCTATAAGTCGCTCCGCAGCCTCTATATTAGGAAAGAGGCCGACAACTTTCTCTCTTCTTCTAATTTCTCGATTTAGCCTTTCTAGACTGTTAGTTGTTTTCAGTGAAACGCGATAAGGTGTGGGTTCTAATAAGTATGGGATAGCATCTTCGAAGCCTTCCTCTAGCGTATTAACAGCTTTGTCATATTTCTCATTGCCACTAACGTATTCTACAAATTCAAATTTTAACTCTCGCGCTCTTTGTTGACTATCAGCATTAAATATTCTCTTTAGAAGACTTCTCTCATGACTGCAATCCTTTTTTGGAAAATGAGCTAAAATATTACGTAGAAAATGAACCGTACACCGTTGCCAGGTAGTGCCTAAAAATTGATTACTAATCGCTGATTTTAGTCCCTTGTGGGCGTCAGATATAATTAATGTTGGTTTAGTTAGGCCTCTGGCCTTTAAATCAAGGAAGAAGTTCTTCCAGTTTTCTTCTGATTCATTATCAGCAATCATAAAGCCGATAATTTCGCGACGATTATCATCGTTAATACCCTGAGCAATATAAACACCTTTAGAGACAGAACGATGGTTTTCGCGAACTTTAATATACATGGCATCGACATAAACATATCGAAAATTCGTATGTGTTAGGGAACGCCCTTTAAATTCGAAAACAGCAGGGTCCAAGTTTTTATTTACTGAAGAGACAAATGATTTAGAAACACCTTCGCCACAGAGTGTTTCAACAACCTTCTTAATACGGCGTGTTGAGACCCCATTAATATACATTTCGGTTAAAACAGCCACAAAGGCCTTGTCCATACGTTGATATTTATCGAATAGCTTGGTATCAAATTCTCCTGATCGTGTCCGAGGGACATCCAGTTCAACAGTCCCTACCTTTGTTTTAAAGTTTCTTTTATAGGAGCCATTACGATAATCTTTCCGGTCATCTGTGCGCTCATAGCGCTTAGCATTAATAAATTCCTCACGCTCTGCTTGCATATAGGCATTAAAGATGGTTACAGTTAGGGACTTCATCATCTGATCCATATCACTGTTTAGAACTGCCTCTGTAATTTCTTCTAAGTTTAGGGTAATATTTAGTTGAGCCATAATAATCTTCCTTTCAATGTGTTTTAGCCAATTACATTGTAACCAAAAAAGATTATTATGGTTTTTCTTTTTACACAATTATATGGACTTAATCGACGGCACATGTAAAGTTGTTAATATATTGCTATTTTAATTATGTATGATTTAAATTTTGAAGTCAAAAAGCTGCCTAAACCGCTGGGCCAATAGTCCAAATGTTTGCAAATCAGCTTGCTCGATAAAGGCAATATCTCTCTCTTTAGATTGGAAATCGATACTTTTTACCTGAAAGTAATCAATATATCCATTAGTTTCCAACTTACTAGCTAGTTTAATGTAGTGGTCACGTTTCGTTGAGGTGATAGGGCATACAATAACAAAACCTGTCATGGCATTGTATTCATCACGACTGATCACTATGACAGGTCTTCTTTTATTCATTTCTCTGCCTTGAGTAGGATTTAAGTTAATCCAGACGATGTCTTTTTGTTTAGGTGTATAACCGTTATAGTTATAAGTTTTAAATTGTTTCATGGCCACTTAGATAGTCATCCTCCCATACTTCTTCAGTAGGTCGAAGATCTAAGTTGTTTTCTTCAGCAATTAAGAAGATATCATCTAGCTTAGGAATATAGGTAAATGAGCCACCTTCACCTTGAATAACAACGAATTCTTGGCCGGCTTCAACATTTAAGTCTTTTGGGACAGTAATGGTGATAGAATTACCTTGTTTTCGTGTTCTATAAGTTTGCATGTAATCCCTCCTTAACAAAATTATATCCTATTTAATAGTTTAAGTAAATACCTGTAAATACATAACTGCTAATATCTTTTTTTGTTGAGGATCCAAGAGAGATTACTAATAAATAATACAAGCTTAATTAAATTACTAATATCAGTATATAGCCCCACTATTATCTCCTATAAGCATATGATGGTATAGGTTAAAATGGCTTTAAAATAATTAACCTTGCACTGAGTTTTATAGTTGCTTCTTCACCTTTTGTTGCGTATCAGCAACAATCATAGTATAATAAATTTAGGTTAAAGGGGGAGGGGTTATGGACAAGCCGACCTTTGATTGGGGCAAGGATTTCGATGCTTTCCTTAACAGCCTATCTAATAGAGATAAGGCTTATTTACTTGAAATGATTGAAAGAATAGAAAATTTAGGATTGGCTGATTCTATTCAAAAACAAAGGGTTAAAAAACTTGATAAAAATTTATATGAAATACGAGTAAGTGCCACTGACAGTAAAAAATTGCGTGGTATATATTTCCATTTGGATAATAATACTTATTTTATTGTTCATGGTTTTATTAAAAAGACTGCAAAGACACCGTTAAAAGAAATCAGACTGGCTAAAGAAAGACGACAAAAGGAGATTGACAATCATGAGTAAGACTAGCGAATTAATAAAAAAACTTTCAGATGATAATGATGAGTTCAAACAGGCTTATGAGGAAGCTAGGTTAAAATCAGACTTTGTCGATTTAATTTTTGAATTAGAAGCAACATATGATTTATCAGGCAGTCAAATAGCTGAAAAAGCTAACAAAAGTCGCGCAACCATTAATCGCATCAAGTCTGGAGAAATGAATCCGTCGCTTAAACTCATGAATGAAATTGCGGCACCGTTTGGTAAGCAGGTTAAAGTCAGTTTAGTAGACAAATGAACTAAGCAGCTTATAAAAGTTATGCAACAGGTCTAAGGAAAAATTTAGACCTGTTTTTATTTAATTATTTCAGGGGAGCTAGCATTTGAAAATATCAATTACTTTTTATAATATATATTATGTAAACTTAAAACAAAAAATATAAGCACAAGAGTCTATAAACAGCAAATCCAGGCAAAAAGACCTTATTTAACGTATAATATAATAATCAACCTTAAGGAGTGTCACCATGAGTCAAACTGATCCCCACAAAGAATTTAATGGCTGGGAATTTTACCAGGCCTATGCTGATTATCTCCAGCAAAAGCAAGCTAGCACTCGCCAGGCCTATTTAAAAAATATCCGGCCATTTCTTTATTATTTAGCTGGTCATGGTATCAGCCAGCCGACTTACCACGATGCTGAGCGTTATTTTGATGATCTAATTAATCATCCCAAAGATGTTTACCAACTAGTAAACCAGATTGATCCAGATGAATTAAACCAGGCTGACCGCCAGGCCTTAGACCATTTCCGTTATAAGGACCGGACCATTCGGAGCTACCGCAATATGCTCAACCAGTTCTTTAAGTGGCTGGCCCGTGAAGGCCTGTATGAAAATATTATCGCCAAGGCTGATAGCCGAATTCCAGTGCCACATGGCCATGCTAAAGATGCCTTAGATATTGAAGATGTCAACAAATTACTAGATTATCTGGTCGCCAAAAGCGATGATTTAACCGGTAAACGTGACTATGCCATTATTTTGACGGCCTTAACCACGGGATTACGGACGATTGAATTGAGTCGGGCTAACTATGGCGATATTCAAAAACGCGGAACTAATACGGTGATTTATGTCCAAGGTAAAGGCCACCGGGAACGCGATGATTTTGTGATTTTACCGCGCCATACCAAGGAAGTTATCCGTGATTATACTAATAGCCGTGAAGCTGCGGGTTTAATGGTTAACCAGGACTTAGCGCCATTGTTTGCGAGTCACGGTAATCGTAATAAAGGCGGTCGGATGACCACGCGAAGCATTTCCAGGCTGGTTGCTAAGGCATTTGAAGCAGTTGGCATAAAATCCAACAAGATTACGCCACACAGTTTAAGACATACTGCAGCCACATTAAGTCTAATAAATGGTGGTAATTTACGGGAAACCCAGAAAATGCTGAGACATTCTAGCGTTAGAACCACTGAAATCTACGCCCAGGACTTGGATGAAGATAAAAACATGTCTACCCAGCTGGTCGAAGACCTCATCCAATCATCTAGAAATGACCTTGAAATCGCTGATGATTTAGACCTAGCTGGCCAAGACCTGGTCTAACCCTCTCCCAGGCCAGGGCGGCAACCAGAAATAGATTTTGAGTCAAAATTCGCCCAAATTTGCTGTAAGGTTCAAGAGGGTCCCCCAAAATCTATGTCTCTATGTCTGCTAATAGTGATTAGCGGACATAGACTAAAAGAAAGAAAAATGTTGTCATATCGGTATTTTAATCATTTTAGATCGACTTGTTATCTTTTATAATAAATAAAAATACTGGCTTGGAATTTTCCTCGCCAGTATTTTTTATGCATATTATTTTGCTGTGTAGCCCCCATCAACAGTAAAGGCAGCGCCAGTTGAAAATGTTGATTCATCAGAAATAAGATATAGAATCAAATAAGCAATTTCATCTGCTTGGCCAACCCGTTTCATCGGTGTGGTTTCAACGACTTCCTCAAATAGTCTAATTTCAGTATCTACTACACCTGGATGGACAGAATTCACCCGAATATTGTCTGCAACTAATTCCATAGCGGCTGACTGGGTCAACCCTCTAACCGCAAATTTGCTAGCGCCATACGCCGCTGCACCTGGTGTGCCGACTAAGCCAGAAGTTGATGACAAGTTAACAATTGATCCTTGACCAGCTTCGCGCATCAAAGGAATTGCTAATTGCATGCCCTTATAGACGGAATAGATATTGGTATCCATAATTTGATAAAAGACTTCATCAGTCAAATCTTCGATACTACCATCTTCAGGCCCAGTAATACCTGCATTGTTAACCAGACCATCCAGGCGGCCATATTCATCTTTAATTTCCGCCATTACGCGCTCCCAGTCTGCTTTTTTGGTCACATCTTGCTGGATGGTGTGGATGTTTTCGTTATCCCCCTTAACCTTGTCCAGCTTCTCTTGGGTCCGTCCAGTAATAATTACCTGGGCCCCCTCTGCTGCCAGTAGTTTAGCAGTTGCAGCCCCGATACCAGAGCCACCACCAGTTACTAGAACAACCTTGCCTGTTACACGTCCCATATAAAGTCCTCCTTTAGCTTGGTAATGTTACAATTGGCTAGTTTCTATTTTAAAGAAGAATCAAATGAGATGCTAGAGATAAGGCTTACAGGGTACTTAGTCGCGATCTAAAATAACTACTTGGTCCTCCCCGTCAACCTCAGCTAGGCAAACTTTGATTTGTTCACTCAAGGCACTTGGCACATTTTTACCAACAAAATCAGCCCGAATTGGTAGTTCCCGGTGGCCCCGGTCTACTAGGATGGCTAACTGAATGCGGTCAGGCCGGCTTTTAGATAGCACAGCATCCATGGCTGCCCGTACCGTCCGTCCGGTAAATAGCACGTCATCGACTAAAACAACGGTCTTACCAGTCAGGTCCTGGCTGAAATCAGCTGCCTTCACTTGGGGCTCCTCTAAACCAGCCAAGTGTTTTAAGTCATCACGGTAAAAAGAAATATCTAGCGTCTCCAGGGCTAGGTCCACCCCTTCAATCTCTTTAATCTTGGTTTCTAATCTTTGGGCTAGAAATTCACCCCGGGTCTTAATTCCCACCAAAACGACCTGGTCTAAATGGTCATTTTTTTCAATAATTTCGTGGGCAATCCGCTTTAAGGTACGGTCCAGGCGGTTGCTATCCATAATTTGTCCTTTAGTCATCATATCACTCCTTAATTTCATCTATCATGAAAAACTATCATTAAAACTATTATATCATCAAGCTCTACTAAAGTTAAAAATGACCCGCTCAAGGCGGGCCATCAGGACTAAAATAGGACGTCTTTCACTTTAGGCTGGGTCTTAGCTATTACCCTGCCATTACGGATTGAGTATAGTACCTCTGAGCGTTCATTTAACGCCTTGTAGAAGTTATCGTTATTCATAATAATTAAATTAGCTGGCTTACCGACTTCAATGCCGTAGTCATCTTGAATATAGAGGCACTTAGCGGCAGCATGGGTAGAGAACTTGTAGCTATCCATAATCTCTTGGTAGCCCATTAATTGTCCCACGTGGAGGCCCATATGGATAACCTCTAACGGATTACCGTCTCCTAGTGGATACCATGGGTCAAAGACATCATCATGACCAAAGGCAACATTATTGCCGTTTGCTAGTAGTTCCTTAACCCGGGTGAGCCCCCGACGTTTAGGATAGGTATCCAAGCGCCCTTGCAGGTGGATATTAACTAATGGGTTAGCAATAAAATTGATATCAGCTAATTTTAAGAGTCGCATTAACTTAACCACATAGGCGTTGTTGTAGCTCCCCATAGCAGTGGTGTGCGAGGCGGTTACCCGGTCTTTTAGCCCACTTTCGTAGGCTAAGCAAGCCAGGGTTTCTAGACCACGGGATTGGCCGTCATCGATTTCGTCACAATGGACATCGACCAATTTGTCATATTTTTCGGCCAAGTCCATGGCAAAACGTAAGGATTCTACACTGTATTCACGGGTAAACTCATAATGCGGGATGGCCCCAACCACGTCTGCTCCTAGTTTAACTGCTTGCTCTAGTAGTTCCTTACCATTTGGGAAGCTGTGAATCCCCTCTTGTGGGAAGGCAGTGATTTGAATATCCACCAGGCCAGCTAGGTCTTCTTTAAGTTCTAGCAAGGCCTCTAGGGCAACCAACTTAGGGTCGGTCACATCAACGTGGGTACGCACAAACTGGATACCATTGGCCGCCTGCATACGGACTAACCGGTTGACCCGGTCTTTAATATCGGCCTTGTCTAGGCTTTGTTTTCTCAAGGCCCAGGTTTCAATCCCTTCAAATAAGGTCCCAGACTCATTCCATTTAGGTTGACCAGCTGTTAAGCAGGAATCTAGATGAATATGTGATTCGATAAAAGGTGGTAGAGCTAATTTCCCCTGACCATCAATCACCTCTTCACCAGCTTGGCCGGTTAAATTAGGACCAATTTCTTTAAATAAACCATCTGCAATCCGAATATCTTGGCTTGCTTCAGCATTTTCAATTCGTACATTCTTAATTAGCATCCTGGTTGCCTCCTACTTGTTTTAAAACCAGATAAGTAACTACAGCAGCAAATAAACTGTTCAAGCTGGCGATACCGGCCTGCATGAAATGACCAGCTAAAACACCAACCAATAAGGCAACAAGTGCCTCCCAAGCCAAGGTCTGGCTGACTTGATCATCTTGGTATTTAGCCCGATCAAGGAAGAAATCACAGATAATGATGCCCCCAATCGGTGGAATCATCGCTCCCAATAGAGACAAGTAATTAATAAAGTGGTTATAAAGGAAGATTGACAGGCAGGTCGCCGCCAGCCCCATCAAAATTGTCGATAACTTCAGTGACTTTTTACTGATATTTGAAAATGACAAAGCTGAAGTGTATAGACCATTATTATTGGTGGTCCAAATATTAAAACCTAGCGATAAAATACCAGGAATAGCTAGTCCTTGCATAATGAGGACATCGAAGATATCTGCCTTACCAAAGGCCCCTGCCCCAGCTGCACCAAAGACAAACATCATAATATTACCAAAGAAAAAGGCAAAGGCAGTTGGCACGAGGGTTGACCAAGCTTTTTGACCATGGCGGGCAAAGTTCGGTGTTGAGGTGCCCCCTGAGATAAAGTTACCAATTACAATTGACAAGGCCGCTGACAGACTTAGTGGCTGTAATGGCTGGCTAGCAAATAATTGGCTAACGCCACCTACTGCCTGCACTGAGACAAAAGTCGAATAAGATCCTAGGCAGAAAATCGCTGGCACGGCCACGCTGCCTAAAACAGCTAATCCCTTAACGCCGTACAGGGTAGTTACCGTCACTAAGAAGCCGAAAATAATGACTAAAAGATAAGGATTAAGCCCCAAATAGCTAGCGACTGGCAGGGCAAACATGGCCAGACCAACACCGGTCCACCCCATTTGGGTCATCCCGATAATAAATGATGGCAAAAGTGATCCCCTAGCCCCAAAAGCCTTCATAGCTAAACCATCCAAGGTCATGCCAGTCTTTTGGCCAATAAAACCTAAGAGGCCAGTATAAAGACAGAGGAATAAATTCCCTAGGCAAACGGCTAGGACAAAGTCTTTGAGATTTAGACCCAAACCCAACTGTCCCCCAGCGATCATACTTGGTGAGAAGAAGGTAAAGCCCATCATAATCATAAAAATTTGCCAGAAACCTTGCTTTTGTTGGTTAGCTGACAAGACGCCAGGAATTTTTACTGGCTGGTCCAGGCTGGTTAGCTGGTCCAAGCTCGCTTGCCCTGATGCCAGGGTCGGATTACTGGTTTGAAACTTATTTTTTGGCACACAAAAAACCTCCACTAATGTATTGCGATATCCAGATAGGTTCACTCAACATTAGCGCAGGCTCGCTGCTGCTTATAAACGTGTCCACTATCTTTTTTATCTCACGGGATAAAATTAAAGATATTCGCTGATAGCTATTTTACATCAAATATTTTTAATGTAAAGAGGAAATTTTATTTGGTCCTAAATCAGTGTGCCGCCGAGTTGTTGATTTGGGCTTGGCTTAAAGTAAAGTTAAGCAAATATTGGTCTTTGTTATGGCGTGATTTTCCTTCATTCATAGTAAGGCTGACAGCTTCTTATTCTCTATTAAAAAATAAATTAAATGAAAATTAGCTGTGAATGCCGATATTTAACTTGCTAGGCTGCACTCGCTATATAGGTTATAATTGACCTATAAGTAACCGCTTTACTAAGGAGGCACTAACATGAAAAAATATTTGTATTAGGTGGCGCTGGCTATCTAGGTTATCAAGCGCTGGTGGCTGCTGATGCCAAAGGCTACCAAGTAAAAACAGTTGATATCAATCCCCTACACCCTGAACTTGTCCAACCTGACCATTTTGAATTTATCCAAGCTGATTTATTTAAAATGAGTGACCAAGAAATCATCAATATCTTGGCAGACTGCCAAGGTTTTATCTATGCAGGTGGGGTTGATGAGCGAATTGTGCCGCAGTATCCAGCCCATAAATTCTTCTATGAACAGAATGTCTTACCAACTCAACGTCTTGCTCGTTTGGCCCGCCAGGCTGGGGTAACTTCATTTGTCGTCTTTGGTTCCTACTATAGTCAAGTAGCCCAAGATCGACCAGAAATCGGTATCCAACAATATCCCTATGTTAATACCCGCCTGCTCCAAGAACAAGTTGCTATGGCTGAGGGCTATGACCAGATGGCCGTCTCCGTTCTGCGTCTACCGCGGATTTATGGCACTATGCCAGGTAAAATTCCTCTTTGGAAAATGTTTACCGATGTTGTAAGAGGCCAAGACTACTATCCCGCTGCAACCGGCGTTCACCCTTATATTACTGCAAAACAAGTTGGTCAGGCTGCAATTTCAGCTCTTGAACTAGCTGACCACCGGACTTGTTATGCCTGCGCCACTGGTCAACACTCTGACCAGCAGTACCTACTATGGACCTTAGAGGCCCTTGGTCAAGTTAAAACGACCCGACTAGAGGTTGTACCTTATGTTGATCAAAAATCCCAACTTGAAGCCCTCGACCAGGCCAGTTATGATCAGGGCTTAGAACACGGCATGCCTATAGCCGTATCAGGTTATCTCAATTCTTTAGATCTAAGTCTTGATCCAGAAGAAAGCATTAAGACCCTGCAGCTCATCCCTGAAAATGGTCAGGCAGTCATCAAGGAAACCCTAGCCGAAACCGATTAATAACAACATGAAACCAATAACCCCCCGCCAAGTCAGTGCAAAAGCACTAGCATGGCGGGGGGGTTTTATCGTTTGAATTTATTCATTGAAGAATTGGTAGGCAATTTCATGGCCTTGGTCAATCTTGGCCCATTGATTATCCGCCGTCAACTCATTGCCGCAGTCACAAGAGGCGAAACCACATTGGTGGCTGAGATAGAGCTTGTCCTTGTCAATATATTGGCTGGCTTCTTCTAAGAGGGCTAGCGCGCGCTCAGGATCATCTAAATCGGCACTCTTAGAAGATAAGGCACCCACAACCACTTCAACTTCTGGCCGGTCTTTAAAGACAGCGAGGGCTGCTAGTGACCCTGCCCGCTCATCATCCCATTCTAGGTAGAATCGGTCATAGTGTAATTGGGCTAAGAAATACTTGGCAATTTCCTCATAAGTGCCCTCTGCATTTGACCGAGAGGCATAGTTTCCTCGGCAGTTGTGACCATAGACTTTCAAACCAAGTTCATGGGCATAGTCAGCCACTTCATTATTGACCCGGATAAAGTCTTGGGCCAACTGGTCACGCTTGTCACCATCTAAATCTAGTGTTGATAGGTTAGCATTCTCTTCCCCATCTCCGGCAAAAATTGACCAAATACAATCATCAATTTGGATAATTTTCACGCCCAGTGCGGCATATTCGCTGATAAATTCCTTGTAGGCAGCTACGAGATCAGTTAAAAAGACTTGGTGGTCACTGTAATACTTATCAGGCCCGATGGCTTCATTAGCTAAAAACTCTGCATATAAATGGGCCGGGGCTGGAATGGTGAACTTCAGTTGGGCAAAGTCCTTGTTTTCTTCTTGGCTAAAGAGCTCTTGAAGCCGTTTATACTGGTCAATAAAGGCATGATTTTTGCCTGAAAGTTTGCCATCTACGGCCAGACCGATATCCTTGCGGGTTTCAAAAGACTTGCAGGCACCAGTTTCACCGTCATCATGGAAGAAGTAGCCGATGTCATTAATATAACGGCGGACACCATCCAGGCCCCAGGCAAAGTCTAAATGCCAGAGCGACCGACCTTGTTCCCCATCAGAAACCTCAGTTAAACCATGCGCCAGTTGTTGGTGTAGGGCATCAGCTACGGCCCGGTCTTCAACAGCCTTGTAGCCTGGAATATCGTCGTAAAATGGATAAGTAATATCATCGCGACCTTCGATTTCCTTGCGGTAGCTTAATAATTCTGGGTCACGTAGTAAAGAGCCTACAGTTAAAAAATGTTTAGAATAGTTTGTCATAATGTCTCCCCCTATTACTAGTTGCTTTGTTAAAGCTAGTATAGTGCCAGTCTGGACAAAAGAAAAATATCGATAAACAATTAATAAACATAGTCTAAAACTATGATATATAGGCGATCATAAGTGATAGATATCATCCACCAAACCTACTTAGTATAAAAGCATTATGAACATAAAAAACCACCTGGCTGGGCCAGGTGGTCAGGGTCTCATGATATTTAAACATTAGCCTTTGTAGTAGTTTCTAACATAATCATCGACAGCTAGGAAGGCTGAGCGAATGTCATCGCCCGTATAGGTCCGCGCCATTTGATGGATGGTTTCGCCTTCAGCAGTTGCCAAGTCGCCAATTTCTAGAAGTTCCTCAGGTGTCGCCGTATCCAGCTTCATTTCTGCTAAGGTGGTTGGTAAAGCTAATGCTTGATAAAGTTCGATATAGCGGTCAATTTCAGCCTGGTCACGGTTCTCTAGGAATAGCTGGGTCAAGGTACCAAAAGCCACCTTTTCACCGTGGGTCAGATGATGGATGTCACCAGAAACTGCAGTAAAGCCATTGTGAATGGCATGGGCTGCTGCTAACCCGCCCGCTTCAAAGCCGAGGCCGGATAATAAGGTATTAGCTTCAATAATTGCTTCTAAGGCTGGTGTCACCACTTGAGCCTGGTTAGCGGCCATGGCAGCCTTGGCATTTTCAAATAAAACTTGTTCACATTGTTTCGCGATTGCGCCAGCTGCTAGAGTAGGTTTGCCACCAGCCATGGTGTCGCCATTGGCTTCGATAACTGCCCGGGCTTCTACCCAGGTCGCCATAGCATCAGCGATCCCAGACGCTAGTAAGCGTGTCGGTGCCTGGGCAATGATTTGGCTGTCCAATAAGACTAAATCAGGGTTTTTATCGTAGAATAAATAAGATTCAAAGACACCCTCATCTGAATAAATAACTGACAAGGCCGAACATGGCGCATCAGTAGAAGCGATGGTCGGTAGAATGGCAACGCTAGCGCCTAGTTTATCAGCAATGGCCTTAGCCGCATCAATGGCCTTACCACCACCGAGCCCGATTACGACATTGGATGCTTCTTCCTCACCGATTTTGGCCACCCGGTCAATCTCGCTGTTTGAGGCTTCCCCATTAAATGGCACATGGCAAACCTTGATGTCATGCTCGGTCAAGTTGGCTTCAATGTCCTTACCCGTTAAATCCCAAACAAAATCATCAGCTAAAATTAACACCTTGTCGCCCAAATCACCAATATATTCATGGGCTGATTGGAAAACATTTTTACCCTGGATATAACGGCTAGGTGAACGGAAAGCAGTTGTCATTATGATGACCTCCTAAATTTGTGAAATAAATAACTATTACTGACTGATATTTTAACAAATTCAACTCATAATTTAAAGCGATTTCAATACATTTATATAACTAAAACTTAGAAAAATATAAATTTTAACATTTGGTCAATAACTAAGAGATCATTGGCTGGTAGTTTTTCAATAAAAGTGATGCGTCGATGGTTAAAGTCTAAAGATTTGAGTTGAGATATCACAATTTGCCCTTTAGTGGTTAAAGCACCTGGTAGCTGGTAACGGGTCGGCAAGTCCTTCAATGTGGAGGTAATTGGGCAGACTACGGCAAATTGTGTCGCTAGATTAAAATTACGACGGGATACTACCAGTCCCGGTCTTCTCTTGTTAATCTCATGTCCAGCTGAAGGATCGAAATCAATCCAGACAATATCACCCTTATCCGGTATGTATTTTCTAACTGTCTTAGCCATTAAAGTAATTCCTCGCCAGCTTGGTTGATATCCGCCCAGACATCTGCTTCGTAATAGATGCCCTCTTCTTCAACCTGAAAAGGGTCCGCAATAATTGGCGTTAGAATAATTGATCCTGACTCAGTATAAGTAACGATATACTCTTTTTGAGTTTGTATCACATGCTCATCATCCACTGGCAGGGTCACGACAACAGAGTTGCCTTGCTTACGTGTTTTAGTAGTTAACATCATTATCACCTCATCCCTATTATATATTTATAGTAAATTACATTCAAATGATTAAATGTTATTATTTAAATATAATGCTATTTTGCAATTGATGTTAGCCTCAACCCAGGTCCAGTTTGTACTCGTGCTAGTAAGATAGTCCTTGACCAGATAAAGTTATCCAGATTATGGTGCAGACGCACTCCTGAGTCGGGCTGGGCAACTAGAAAATCTCGCAAAATTTATGATTTTAAAATTTCTTAGGGACTTCTTAACCACTCTCTTATAGATTTAAGAACAAAAGTGTTTATAATCAAGCTCAGATTAAAAATTAGAGAGTGAGTATGCCATGAAATTAAAGAAAGCAATCATATTAGGACTATCTCTTAGTCTATTAAGTCAAGTTACCCTACCCGCCCTGGTCCAAGCCAAACCAGATAAACCAACCAGTCAGAGTCAATCTAAGCAAAATAACAAGCAAAACCCGGTCAAAACTAGCTTATATGATGCGGTTAACCAGGATTATTTAAAAGGGAAGACCATTGCTGATGATAATTTTATGGCGGGTGTGAGTACGGATGTAGACCAACAAAATAAAAAAATCCTTCATGAAGACTTGGTCAAATTAGCCAAAGGAACGATTAAGACCAGTACACCTGAAGAGGAAACCATGGTTAAATACTACCAGCAAGCGAGAGATTTTGACCGCCGTAATCAAGATGGCAGCCAACCAGCTAAGCCCTACCTGGAAAAAATCAACCAGCTAAAATCCTTTGATGATTTCAAAAAAGACTTGCCCCAGTGGATTGATTCAGGTATCGACCTCCCCTTTGCCATCACGTCCGGAGCCAGCTTGCAAGACCCAACTACCAACCAGCTGCGTTTAATCGCTCCGCAAACGATTCTACCTGACACAGGCCTTTACCAAGACCAAGCTAAAGATTCCCAGGGCCAGCAAATCCTTAAAACTTACCAGGACCAGGCCCAAAAAATCCTCATTAAGATGGGTTACACTAAAAAAGAGGCCAAAAAACTAGTCAATCAAGCCTTGGCTTATGACCAAAAAATCGCTAGCCACCTAACCCCCTCTGACCAGCGCCGCTCGCTCAAAGACCAATTAAAAGAGGCCGACCCCAAGGCATTAGCTAAGACCACCAGCACGCTTGATTTAATCAAGACCGCTGAGGGCATGCTTGATACCAAGGTTGATGCCGCTAATGTGACTGATAGTCAATATTTTGCCGATTTCAACCAGCTAGTTAACCCTGATAATTTCCAAGAAATGAAAGCCTGGATGTTGGTGACTTTTGCGGTCAAGGCAGCGCCTTACCTAGATGATGACCTGCGGACTATGGCCCAGGAAATTAGTAACGCAAAAACAGGCCAGGTCGATATCCCTGACCAAAATGAAGCAGCCTACCAATTAATTGACCAGCATTTCTATGAAGTTCTGGGCGTTTATTTTGGTAAAAACTACTTTGGTGACCAGGCAAAAGCAGATGTTGAAGCTATGACCAAGGAAATGATTCAAATTTACAAGCAACGATTGGAAAAAATTGACTGGCTAACGCCCGAAACCCGTCAGGCAGCTATTGATAAGCTAGACCATATCAAACTCTTGATTGGTTACCCCGAAACCTACCAAGACCGCACTAAAAAGCTAAAAGTAGATCCAAACAAGAGCCTTTTGGAAAACACCCTAACCATGGCCCAAGATGAGGCCGCCCATGATTTACGTCAATACGGTAAAGCTGCTGAATCAGGTTACTGGAGTATGCCAGCCTATGAAACCAATGCCTACTACTCTCCTAGTGAAAACCTCATTTGTATGCCTGCTGGTATCCTACAAGCCCCTTATTACAGTCAGGACCAAAGTGACAGCCAGAATATGGGTGCGATTGGCGCTACGATTGCTCATGAAATTTCTCATGCTTTTGATACAACTGGGGCCGACTTTGATAGTCAAGGTGCTTTGCGCCAATGGTGGCAAGAGGCAGACTATCAAAAATTTAAGGAGCGAACTAAAAAAATTCAAGCCCAGTTCGATAAGCTACAAACCGAACATGGCCAAGTGGATAGCAAACTAACCCTAGATGAAAATATTGCTGATAATGCCGGCCTATCGGTAGCCTTAGAAGCACTGAAGCAAAAGGAAGATTATGATCTTAAAGCATTCTTCACCGCCTATGCCAAATCCTGGGCCACCATTTACCGACCAGAAATGGCCAGTATGATGCTAACCAGTGACCCGCATGCACCAGAAAAATACCGGACCGATATCCCCGCCTCTAATTTAGATGAATTTTATCAGACTTTTGATATCAAACCTGAAGACCCTATCTTCCGTAAACCAAATGATCGCTTTGTATTTTGGCAATAAAAAAATGGTCCACCCATTTAAATCGGGTGGACCATTTTTACTAATCTGCAAATGAAGCTTGAATGGCTTGAATTTCCATTGTGATTTTAGGTTTTTGTCCAGCGGCTTTCTGGTAGTCATAGATGCTGGCCTGGTTAATCAGTATGTAGTTCTGGTCATCTAGTGGCAACCAGGTCTGGTTGTCAGCTAAGAGCTGGCCATCGAATTTAATTTGGTTAGCTTCCGTATGAGCTGCCTTAGACAACTTGTGTCCCTGTAAATCAAAGGTCACTTGACCATCTTTAACCGTCCCTTCCAAGCGGTAGTAAACGGGCCGGATATGGACTGAACCACTGGATTGCTTTTCTAAGGTAGGTGGGTGGAATTGGTCTGGATCGTCTGGCCAATAGGTCCATTCACCTGCATAATAGCCAGTATATTGGTCAGTCTGGTGATCTGGTAGCGCTTGACCAATTTCTAGGCCATTTATACGAGCCTCAACCTGGTAGTTTAAACCAAACACTGGGAAGTAAATCAGTAAGCCATAAATTAGCACCAGCTGCCACAGCATAGGCCCGACTAGTTTTCTTTGCCCATAGTAATAGGTTAGACTGAGGGCAAAAATCGTTTTAATCAAGAGAAATACCAGCAGCAAGATCCAGGCATCAGCCCAGATCGCGGCATAATTCCGGCTGGCTTCTAGTCCTAGAAGCATCAAATAACAAGCAGTTAATAGCCACATCAGCCATTTATTATGGAGGCTGGGCAGCAGGTAAGTGATAAAACCAATTAGGAAGGCCACCCCCGCCACCCGAGTCGACCCGGCCGAACCGGCGGACAGCCAGCTTTGCCAGTCAGTCACACTAGCTAGCACACTTAAACCAGCTATCAAAAGACCAGCTATCATGAGGGCACGGCCTATGTTCTGGTGGGTCGCATTATCCGCCTCAACCACCACGACCTGCCCCTCACTAGAAGCAGCCTCATAGAGGAGGGCCACCAAAATAGCTAGGTTAAACGGTAAATAAGCCAGCATGTCAGGCAGACTAAAGGGCAATAGCTCAATGATAACGGCAGTTAAAGCCAGGGTTATTAAGCCAAGCCCAGCCATCATCAGACTATGGACCAAACGTTGCTGGCCCAGGCGACTGTCTGCCACCCCATGCTTGGCCAGGAAAGCAACTAGACCTAAAATAGTCAACCAGCCGTACACCCGGCCCTCATCTACCCAGCCCCCTAGCAACATGAGATAGGTTCCTATTATCGAAACCGCCACTAGACCAGCCTGCCACAGCTTATAAATCGGCCGGCTATAAATCAAAACAGCTACCGCGATGGTTAAAATCTGACCATGAGGTAAGAGACCAGCGAATAAAATCATCGCAATCAAAATGATAAAGGCTAAAAATTCACTGCTAGTCAAACGTCTGAAACTAGCTGATAAGCGATCACGCCATCTGTGCATTGGTTACACACCCTTTCTATTATCGATTGGTTCCGCTTTCTAAGTTAATTATAGCCTATGGGTGTGGTTTAGCCTATATTAGGATGGAGATTTAAAGCGATAAAATACATGGAAATATGAAATTAGGCCTTTTAGAAGACACAGAAATTTCATGATATACTTTGCTTAAATATGTCTTGGCATGTTACAAAATTAAATGATATCGAACTGACATTTAGGCCTTACCACCTATTTCAATCAGTTTATTTAACACATGCTTTTTTTAGAAAGGAATCTATCATGGCAAATGACACCCTTGTTAACGGCACGCTCTCTATTGTTGCTTCCTCTAGACCGGATGTAGAAAAGATTGCACGCTTTATCGCTACTCTGCAAGACGACTACTATGGTCCTAAAATTTCTGAAGACCTTACCAGCCTCGATTATGACCAGCGTATTCAGCCTGGTGACTATGACTGCTATATCCTTGATTTCCCTTTTACCGGCCAAGGGCGTAATAGCTTTTCTTATACACTAGAGCAGATTTTGTTCTCGGACCTAGGTGAAAATAATCCCCACCAGCTTAATGGTATGATTCAATTTAACTACAAAGATTATGATCCCCTCGCCGGTCAACTTTGCCAATGCTCGGCGTGCTGGTTTATGAGGGCTGACCAGGCGCGTTTAGAGTTAGATTATGAGCGCCCTATTTTTTATAATGTTCAGGAATTAAAAGATAACGGTATGCTTCCCGAAACCGGCTTTGATTTCTCTGAATTGGCTTCATTGCAAGAAGTGGTGTCACGTTTTGGTGATGAATTACCACTCGCAGACCTGATAGCCTTACAAGAAGACTTATTAGCGGCCGGCTACGGGGGACTATGGTTTGACTTAAGCGAAATCAGTCCCCAGGCCACCGAAATGATAAAAGCGGCGGTCATAAAACAATGATGACTACTGCATAAAAAAACTAGCCCCCGGCCCTCTATGGCTGGCGGCTAGTTTTTCGCTTTCGTAAAATAAAAATAAACTATTTTTATTCATCTAAATACGCTTTCATGCCTGCCAATACCTCCTCGTTCAAGAATTCTGGCTTCACCATTTGTCTGACATAGTCATAGTAAAAGGCGTAGTCTAGCTGGTGGCCATTAAGGGCAATTTTATCAGCAGGATAGTCTTGTAAATTATAGATTTTAAAGTTGCCGTGCTGGCCTTTAGTTCGGTCAAAGTGAGTGACTACCGGTTGTAGCTCGACTTTTTCCAGGTGGACTTGGCCGTCAGTTTTGACAATATCAAATTTAATGGCGCCGCCTAAACCGTTAATGGGATAATATGGGGCACAAACAAAATTACCCAAGGAATAGGTCACCAGCATTTGCTTGCCATCCGGCCGGTCCAACCAGTCAACGCCTTGCAGATTATGGGTATGGGTGCCAACTACCACATCTACTCCTAAATCAGCTAAAAGCTGGCTGTAGTAGACTTGGTCCTGGTTCAAAGTCATGGCATACTCGTCACCCCAATGCATGAGCACCATAACCGCATCTGCCTCTTGCTTTGCCTGGGCCACATCGTGGCGCATCGGGTCCTCATCAATCAGGTTGGTCCGCCAGGGCATGTCCAGGGGAATGCCGTTAGTCCCATAGGTATAGGTCATAACAGCTAATTTGATGCCATTCTTATCAATCACACGGATGCGGTCCCGGTCGTCCTGGGACCGGTAGATACCCAGATAAATGACCTGGTCAGCATACTCGTCCCAGAGGTCCAGAGTATTTTCGGCCCCAGTCCCACCTCGGTCCATGGTGTGGTTGTTGGCCCCGTTAACCAGGTCAAAACCAGCCTTAACAACGCTCTGACGCATGTCTTCAGGAGTATTAAAGTCGGGATAGCCGGAAATTCCTAATTCATCTCCACCGATAATAGTCTCCTGGTTGATATAGGCGATATCCGCCGCTTGGATTTGGTCCTTGACCTCAGTATAGAGATAATCGAAATCATAAGAGCCATCCGCCTGCTGGGCCTCGGTAAAGATTTCCTGGTGGATCAAGTTGTCCCCTACCCCATAGAAAGACAAGCGCCGCTCGTCAGCTGGCGCTGCTTGGCTCGTTTTGGCCTGGCCCTCTTCATTTGTTGAACTAACTGACCTGGTTTCCCGGCTATTATTAGACAGGTCGGTCGGATCTGGCCTTAGATTTAGTGACCAGCCTAGGCCAACCACCAACAAACTCACAACCAACATAGCCAGGCCGATACCGGCTAAACCTTGCAAAAATTTCTTCATATCCCCCACTCCTTAAATCAGACTATTCTAGCTGGCAAATTATTAATAGCTAAATCGTATCGTTCAAACTCTCTCTTAAGGATAAACTTTAGCCAAAAATTTTCAAGCGCTTTCGGATAACTTGTACTATACATGGGCTAGTCTGAACTTGTTTAGCTAAAAATAAGGCTATTTATCGGAATATACGATTACCTTAAACTTTTCTTTAGCTTTGGCTAGCTTTTATGGGAAAAACTAATATAATTAAATAAAGTGTAAACTGATGTATTACTAAGGAGGATTTTTATGTTCCAGCCACACAAAGAAGTGAAAACCCGTAAGCTCTTAAAGAAGGTCAAGGGCACATGGGTAGCCGTTTTATTAGTGACTAGCCTAGCAGCAGTCGGCAGTGTTAGCCGAGTTGCGGCCAATAATGATGACCAGGTTGTTATCGTTAAAGCCGACAAGGATGAAAAGCTTGCTAACTTTGATAAAAAAGCAGACTTGGTTAAAGATGACCAGGTCCAAGCTGAAATCAAGCGGGCCCTAAATCTTGACGACCAGGAAGCCAAGGACCGGACAGTAGATGATGTCAAAAAAGATATTAAACGGCAAAAAGATGCTGATTTAGATGTGTATGTCGTCCAACCTGGCGATACCCTCGCCCTGTTAGCCAAGGCAACTGACCAAGAAGTTGCTGATTTAGCTGAGAAAAACCAACTGAAAAAAGATGACAAATTAGTAACTGGCGATATTTTAGCTGGTGTGGTGGATGCTGAACAGGGCATTTCAGGCTTAGTTTCCAGCATCAACAATATGCTAGACCAGCTGGCAGCCGGTGCTGTGGTCGGTCCAGCTGCTGGCTTGGCCCCACTGCTGAATGCCCAGTCACCCCTATGGGATGCCTTTGGACCGATTGCTGGCAGCCCAGTACCAGGCACACCATTTGATCCTAGTCCAGTCCTTGACAAAGACTTGGCCTTAAATCCGCTTGTGCCAGTTGTTCCTAATCCAGCTACTGGTGAAGCCAATAAAAAGACTGAAGAAAACCAAGCTGGTAAGCAAATTGCCAGCAATGATACCCACTCAAATGATGATGCGCATCAGTCAGGCCAAGACGACAAAAATACTAGTCCTGCTGGCACTGAAAATCAAGATGTAGCTAAGAATGACCAAGCTGGTAACTCAGCTAAAGACCAGTCAGGTGACCAAGGTCAAAAAGGACCTAACCAAACAGACACCAACACTGGCACTCAACCGCAATCACAAGCAGATACCGGTAGTTCGGCACCGGTTACCACTACCACTAAACCAGCACCAAATCCTGGTATAACTACACCGACTCCTACGCCGACATCGCAACCATCGCCAGAGCCTGCTCCAACCCCTAATCCGGGTGCGACAACTCCTGATACGGGGACAACAACACCAACTGTTAAGCCGACTCCTGACCAGAGGACAACGGCTCCAGACTCTGAACCGATGCCAACACCGGGTACAAGTACACCAAATCCGGAACCAACACCTAATCCAGTACCTACTCCAGAGCCAGAACCAACTCCGAATCCAGTGCCTACGCCTGAACCAGAAACAACGCCGGAGCCAGTCCCTACTCCGAATCCAGAGCCGACTCCTGAACCAGTACCAACACCGCATCCAGTGCCTACCCCAGATCCAGACCCAACGCCAGATCCGGTACCTACTCCGGAACCAGTACCAACACCTAATCCAGTACCTACTCCGGAACCAGTACCAACACCTAATCCAGTACCTACTCCGGAGCCAGAGCCAACACCAAATCCGGTACCTACTCCGGAGCCGGCACCAACCAAACATGGTGTCTATGACCTAGCTGCCTATAAGGCCTTTAATGAGCGTGTAGCTGCCCGTGTCAACAACTTAGTTGCTAATTTACGTCGTGCTAATAATTTACCGGCGACAGCAAGTAACAACTTGCTTAACCAAGCTGGGGCCGCCAATGCGCAATTCTTAGGAGAAAATAACCGAGGCCTGACTCATGCATATGATGGCCAACACCTATTAGACGCTGGCTATATTACCCAGATAGCTCCTAAACAGAATAATGCTGTCTTAGTGCCACAGGGTCAACCTTATGCTTTAGCCAACTTAGCTAGCTTTGCGCAAACTCTCCCAATTAATTTGGATGCAGCTAATGCTGATAAAGTCGCTGAGAATGTGGTAAATGGTTGGTTTAGTGATGTCAATACCCCTAACCGTGGTCACCGTCGCCAAATGCTAGATAGCAGATGGGATCAAGTGGGAACTGGCGTCTACTTAGCGCCTGAAGCTGATGCTAATGGCTTCTACGGGGCAACTGTTGTGCAATACTACGGGACACAAAATTACAATTACCAAGGATCTAATGCTGCTGATACACCACCAGTTCATGCGCTTGCAAGCTATGATGAACGCTTAACAGAACAAAAAGACATGTATACAAGCATTAATCATGGTCCAGCCCTAGCAGATATTCAAACACTTGAAGGTGAATTAGCTACTGGTGAGGTCATTGCCGACGTTGCAACAACCACACCTGAACCAGCTAGTCCAACAAATAGCCAGCCTGCGGCAACTAATGAAACTGCAGCGGCTACGCTCAACAATGTCCAATAATTTGACAAGAAACTTTAAGTGAAATAAGAAAGCACAGCTACTTTATACGAAAGTAGCTGTGCTTTTTGCTAAGCTGGATTATTGTATCTTGTCTATCAAAGCTCTAAAATATAAGTGTAAGGTCACATATATCTGTCAAATTCATGGGAGGAATTAAAAATGACAAATGAAGGCATTGAAATATATGGCCATCACATCGCCCAAGGAGAAAACATTATACGTAATGGCCAAGCCAACTACTTTACCGACCAGGATAATAACCACGACTCTAAGTTAGTTGCCGTGATGAGACATCTCTTACCAAATAAGTTAAAGCAGAATGCTGCCAGTGGAGGCCATCTCATCTTAACTGATCACTCCCTTTACTTTGTCCCCCATCACCTTAATTTAGATATCAAGGTCTACCAGATTCCCCTTCATACCATTAGCCAGGTTGAATTAATCGAGGACATGAAAATTAGCCAACATATTATGGTAACCACTACTGAAGATCGCTATGTTTTTGTCGTCTACAAGGGGCAATCATGGCTAGAAGATATCCAAAAAGCTCTCCAATTAGCCAAATAACACAAAGCACCGCCGATTATTTTATCTAGTCGGCGGTGCTTTTTATGTGTTTTATTTATATTTTTCTAAGCTCACCAGCTTAGAGTTGGTTATACTTACGACGGCTAGCTTTCGCCTTTTCAACCGGATATTTTTGTGCATTCTTAACTAATTTAGCCTGGATAATTTCATCAACATCAAAGCCTAAATTGTCAGCCAGCATCAGACTGTAGATTAGGACATCAGCTAGTTCTTCAGCCAGGTGTTCGCGGTCTTGGTTGCCCTCCTCAGCTGACTTCCATTGGTAGATTTCTAAAAGTTCATTTGCTTCAAGTGAAATGGACAAGGCCAAGTCCTTTTCATTATGAAACTGGCGCCAATCACGGTCGTCACGGAATTTGTTGATGGCATTCATTAATTCTGGATTCATAATAACCTCCTTGATTTTGTATGCTATAAGGGCCTTTGTTGCTTGGCAGCTTCTAACAGGGCTGATCTTAATTGGTCATCTACCGCGTAGATATAGAGACCATTGACCCCTCGTGTAATCAGTACGTTTAATTCATTACGCAAGAGTTCTTCAGCTGGATTTACACTGATTTTATTTACTTTATCAATGGTACGATTCCGAGTTGCTTTCTTGTTTTTGGAAGCTGATGGATCAAAAACAAGACGTCCGTTACGATATTTAACTGAGGGACCAATTATTAAGCCGGCATAATTTAAATCGAAGCCCTGTACACTGAAAGTTGAACCAACTTCATTAATAGTTTGTTCTTGCTCTGCCCACGATAGATGACCTGTCCCCCGCTTTTTATTTTTTACTTGGTAATTCCAAGGTTTGGCCCAGGTTAGATGGTTACCATGAGCATCCGTATAACCAATTTCAACCATCCACTGATCTTGATTTTCTGGGGGGTTACCGCCAATATAAGGCCAATCATAGGTAGCAATCACTCTAGATATTCCCCTGTCTTGGTCCTGCGCTTTAACTTTAATGGCTGCTTCTAAATCACATGGATTTTCAAAAATTTTCAATTCATAGTGGTCATCTTCTGGAATCGGATCAATGATTTGTTCATCTACTAAGGCTCTGATCCAAGCGACTGTTTCCGCATTCGCATTAATCCGCATCTGATTTTTTAGTTCAATCAGCTTTCCGTTTTCTCTCGCATAGTCTTCCATAGCCGTTATATCCTTGTCTTGCAGGTATTGCTCGGTTGACATAATTTGTTGCTTATCAAAGACTGCTACAACCAACTTAGCGCGTTCGATTAAGTCTAATAACTGGTTTTCACCCTGGTAAGACTGCTTACCCTGGGTCCATAATAGGTGCGCTTCATCAACAATAACGACATCAACAGGTTGATCAGGATTATTCCCGTTGATAAAAGCTGTTGGCTTACTAACAAACTTACCTTTACGCTCCTTATTGATATCCAAACGATATGCAATTTCTTGATAGACCTTTACCTGCTGGTCATGGTTTACTAGCAAATAACTATTAAACGGCCTATCCTCATCAAGGGCTGCTTGGAAGAGTTGGTAAAATAGGCTTGACATTAGGACTGTTTTACCCGACCCTGCCTCTCCCTCAACTAAAATGAGTTGTCCCTGGCTAGACTGCTTGGCTTGGACCTGTTCAATGGCAGTTAAGATTTCTAGCTGAGCCGCTAGCTGCTCATCGGTTAGCTTATGAAAGGGCGAAGCTTTAAAAATAGCTGAGTCTCTAACCACAGATTGAATAGGAAATAGTTGGGCATTCTTTTCTCTTAATTTTTCCCAGACCTTATCAAAAATTTGGTTGAAATAGGCTGAGGTGTAATATTTATTTTGGGCATTAATCCGTTTATTATAGAGTTTTTTTTACATTACCGAGAGCTACCATATAATGCATTAAGCGGTTTTCGATGTCCATAGTAAGCGACTTATTAAACATATCGTGGCCGATTAAATAAATTTTACTGGACGGAGACTGTAAAAAGGAAACCTTTTCTTGATCAGCCATATGTTGCCTAGTCCGTTGAATAACATTATTGGTTTCACCAATATACACATTAAATTTACGACTCGCTTTATCATTAATAATATATACAGTTGGATATTCTAAAATAACTTCCTGGTCATCAGCTTGTATCAGGTCTTTATTAAAGTGGTCAAATACTTGGCTTTTATAGTCCAGTTCATAAACCACTGGCTCATTGACATGCATCAAATCCCTCTTTTCACCTAATAATTTATCATATTTTATCAAACTAGCCTAGCTACAAACGACCTGACTTTAAAAGAGTCACCCTGTTCGTTATAATAAGTAAAAAGTAAGCGTATTCCTAATATAGAAAGAAGGCTCTATCATGCTAGCTCCAGAACTCATTGAACGCCAAGAAATAGATCCGGCTTTAAGCGACCGCAAGCGGTCTGACCTGGGCGAGGAATTTGCCAAACTCCACCGCCAGCTCCAGGACACCGATAAATCGATGCTGGTTATTGTCGATGGCTGGGAGTCATCTGGTAAGGGTTATTTACTGAAAGATTTAACCCGGGAATTAGACCCCAAGTTTTACGAGGTAGCCACCTTTGACCAGGCCCAAGACCATGAAAGCTGCTTTCCCTACCTGCGCCGGTTTTTCTTGCGGGCACCCCGCCGTGGCCAAATTGTTTTCTTTGACCGGTCTTTCTATTATGACCTCTTCCATAATTTAGACTGGCAGGGCCAGGAACTGGCCCATTTAATTGAGGATATTGCCTTTGTTGAGCAAGCCCTCCACCATGATAATACCCTGGTAGTGAAATTCTTTATTGATCATACTGAAGCAGAGATGGCTAAACGGATTAAGGAATTAGAAAAAGACCCCTACCGCGATGTCCTCTTGTCAGACCAGGACTATGACCAGCTAGACAACTACCAGGCCTACCGCCAGCATTTTATCGATATCCTCAACCGGACCAATTATGCGGATACCCCTTGGCAGGTCCTGCATGTAACTGGTAAAAAAGACCAGTCCCGTTTGGCCCTGCAAATCTGCATAGACCGCCTAGCTGAGTGGTTAGACACCGACTTAAGCCGGTCACCCCAGTTTGATTTTAACCAGGCCGTCACTGGTGACCTACCCCTGGACCAGGTTGATTTAACCGCTCATATCGACAAGGTTGACTACGATGAAATCAAAGACCAGCTGCAAAAAGAAGCTGGTGACCTCCTCTACCAGGCTTACCGCCAAGGCAAGGGTGTAATCCTAGCCTATGAGGGCCATGATGCCGCTGGTAAGGGTGGCAATATCAAGCGGCTGACCCGGCTCATGGATCCACGTGGCTATGACGTGGCCACAACGGCCGCCCCTAACCAGGAAGAGGCAGACCACCACTACCTTTGGCGTTTCTACCGTGATTTTCCTAGCCACGGTCGCATGACTATTTTCGACCGCACCTGGTATGGCCGAGTCCTGGTTGAACGGGTGGAAGGCTTTACCCCTGACTACCGGGTCCAAGAAGCCTATAGCGAAATCAACCAGATGGAGCACAACTTGGTCCACCAGGGCTATTTGGTCTTAAAATATCTAATTTTAATTGATAAAGACGAACAGTACGACCGCTTTAAGGACCGAGAGGAAAATCCAGACAAGCAATACAAAATTACTGATGAAGACTGGCGCAACCGCGAGAAATTTGCTGCCTACCAGGGTGCCATGAATGATATGGTCCGCTATACCTCTAGTCCCGAAGCACCCTGGACCCTAGTCCCAGGCAATAACAAGCGCTATGCCCGCATTTTTGTCCTCAAAGATTTTATCAAGCGCATGCAGGCCTTTCTAGCTACAGATTAACTAGAAACCCCCTAGCCGTTACCAAGCAAGTGGTAGCTAGCTAGGGGGTTTTCTATTTTTACGCTCTAATGAAGGCTTGGTCGCTATCTGGGACCTGGTCTTCACTAATTTGGTAACGGTTAACAGTCATGGTCAGATCATATTTTTCCCGCAAGGCAATGATCTCAGCCATCATACTGGAAGCATGGTGACGGTCAATAGCGGCTTGGTCAGTCCAAACATCGACCAGCCTAACCACATCCTGGTCATCCCAAGGCAGATAATATTGGTAGGCCAGGTTACCAGCCTGCTGGCGGATGCGGTCAACAATACCATTTTCGAGCATGTCATGGGCAAATTCCTGGGCACTGCCCGCTTGGCCACGATAATCAATTGTTACTAATATTGCCATAAAAATTCCCTTCTCCTTTAATAGCGTTAGTCTAACATACTTCTTCTTTTAGTCATCTCAAATGCAATTAGCGCTTTTTTTCCACATTTTTGGAGGCATCCCGCCTTTTTTAGGACATTTTTGCCGGTAGCGCGATTGGCGTGGTGGCCGACCACTATCATTATTTTGGCTAGCTGGTCATTGCCCCTGGTTAAAAGCCGCTGGACTATTAGGACGCTCACTTAAAACCCTATCTACATAGTCAGCATGAATGTTCATTTCAGCAAGTATCCGTGGCAAATCATTCAGGTCAACAACTTTTTCTAGCATAGGTAAGCCCTCTTCAGCTAGGCGCTGACGGGTGGCTTCATCTGGAATCGCAGTGGTCGGCATATGCTCACCCAAATCACCAAAGTAGTAACCAATGGCCCCACTCTCATAGGCTTGTTTTTTCAGGTAGCTAAATTGACCACTATCATTAGGAAATTCATGGTCAAATGCTGTGGTCAAGGGCACCTCTGCTAAACGTCCTTGCAATTGATAGGCGGCTAGAATCATCCGGTCAAAGTTGGCTAGCATATCTGGCCCCTCAAACAAGCCTGACCGGTGAAGGGCCATAGCGATATCGATATATAGGATACCGACCCCAGTTTCATCGAAAAAGTCTCGCACTACCGGCTGCATAGGAATATGGGCCGGTCCATGAAGGGAAAAGTAAATCTGCCGGGTAAAGCCTGATTGCAATAGGCTTTTAGCGATACCATATAGTAGATTACTTGATTCCTTTACTGTCAGCTGGATGGTACCCCGGGCGCTGGCGGTCGCCCCTGAATAAATATAAGGAATATTAGGTAGCACCAAACAGTTGACCCGCTGAGCTAAAAGCAGTGCCAAGCCCTGGCTAACGACAGTTTCACAATCCAAGGGCAGGCCGCCATGCACCTCGGTTGGTCCAAAAGGTACCAGGATGACATCATCTTGGTCTAGATAGTCCTCAACCTCTTGATTAGTCAGTTGGTTAAGAAAATGACTACGCAATTCCATGATAAACCTCCTTTTAAAAATCTTAAATAGCTTTACATCAATATTTTACCATATTGAGCGCTTACATCTAATAGCAAGAGCCCGGAATTTATATCCCAGGCCCTTGATGATTTCGAATGTTATATATTATTTTTAGTCTGGCAGACTGTTAGGTGTTTCAGGGAGAATTTGTCCCCCATCTACCACTAAAGCTTGACCAGTGACATAAGCAGCCTCCTTAGAAGCAAAGAAGACAGCTGCAGCCCCAATATCGCTTGGTTGCCCTAGGGTTTGCATTGGAATATACTTTTCGCCCCCTTGGACTGCGCCCAAAGCCTTCAATGACTCAGTAGCGATTAAACCAGGTTGAATGGCGTTAACAGTGATACCATACTGGCCATATTCTACTGCAATATTGCGCATAAAACCTAAAGCAGCAGCCTTGGTTGCGCCGTAAATACCGCCACCTGGATAGCCAGCAATATCACCAGTTATTGAAGACATGAGGATAATGCGGCCAAAGTGCTGCTCCTTCATATAATGAACAGCAGCCTGAGTGGCATAAATCATACCTTTTAGGTTGATATCTGTAGTGTGGTAATAGTCTGTTTCACTAACATCCGCCAACATCACTTCCGGATAGACGCCGGTATTAGCCACTAAAATATCAATTTTCCCCTGATTTTCAGCAATCATTTTGAAAACTTCATAGGTAGCCTCATGGTCGGTTACATCGAGCTGGTAAAAATCTCCTTCTACTTGTGCAGCAATCCTTTGACCATTGTCTTGATCAATATCTAAAATGGCTACATAAGCCCCAGCTTGCGCCAAGCACTGGACCACACCAGCACCAATGCCATTAGCGCCCCCGGTGACAACGGCCACTTGACCACTTAAATCAAACATCTTGTACCTCCTTTTATTTTGAAACCGTTTACCCCTTTAGCATACCTTAGCTGAGCTAAAAAATCATCCATAATACAGTTTTTAAGTGAAATAAACTAGAAAAAAAGACCGAAGTTAAAACTTCGATCTTTGCTATCACCAAGATTATTTAACTAAGCAACCTATGAAAAAGGACTATGTCAAAAGATAAGGCAAGTAGATATAAGCTAATATGTCCTCACCTAGCTGGGTACCGACGACAATCGTTAGATTATCAATGACCACATCTTTGGCTGGGGGGAAGCGTTGCCGTAAGTCGCGAGCCTTCTCCTTGGCTACTTCACCGATATTAGAGTGGACAACCGCTAAACGAAAAGCACCCGGATGATTTGAAATATATTTATCGATGGCTTGGTCCAGGGCTTGACGTACCCTTTGCTTGCCGCGGGTAACTTTTTCAATATCAATTTTACCTTGGTGGACAGAGAAGAGGCCTGCTACCTTAAATAAACCTGCGATACTACCGCCCAAGTGACTAATACGGCCACCTTTTTGGAAATTGGTCAGGTTATGGATGGCTCCTAGTACGTATGTTTCACGCACTAGCTTGGCCAGCTGGTCATCAATTTCTTGGTTGGTCATATCGGTTTCAAACCAGGCCACTAGGTGTTCTACCATATTCTTCATGCCATAGCTCGAAGTGCCAGAGTCCACTAAATGGATATCAATTAGGTCTTCATAATCCTTACTAATCATAGAGGCTGTTTGGAAGGTTCCGGAAATTTGTGAGGCGACAGTGAGGACATAGACCGTCTCATAACCAGCAGCTACCACTGCCTCAAAGGCCTTGATAAAATCTTCAGGAGCTGGTTGGCTAGTAGTTGGGATATGGTCGGCTGCCGCCATCTTTTCATAGAAGGCTTTGGTGCGTGCTTCATCCCAAGTGTCAACATAGGACGCTTCCTCACCATTGAAGTGGACAGTCAAGTTTGCCTGGTAAATATCAGGATGGTTGAACAAAGTCTCACCAATATTAGCAGTTGAGTCAACAATTAATGCTCTTTTCATAAAATCCTCCAGAAGGGTAATTTTTGGGGGTTATAAACCTATTTAAGTCAATTAAGGTATGGGTTTAATCAATTATCTGCTTAGCAACTGATTCATCGGCCGCATCACTGGCTGTGAGTTCAGTTGGCTGGTAGTCGAGGGTAATCTGGTTGATTTCTTTAATGCCACGGTTAACTAGGATAAAGATAACAAGCCAGGCAAAGATAATTAATAAGATATATTTTAAATCCATGATAATCGGCAGTGGTAAAATAAAGAGGTTGGAATTCCAAATAAAATGCATCAAGATAGTCAAGCCCGCAAAACGTAGGAAGGCTGGCTCCTTGAGTGCTGCCCAAGAGAAGTTTACCCCCATGGCCTTGAGGGCTAGCATCAAAGCACCTCCCTGAATGGCAGCCCAGACCACATGGCCACCAATTGCCATAACACCACGCATGACGAGGATATTAACTAAGCTCTCATAGTAACCTGTCTCCATTAATTCGTAAAAGCCGTAGCCAGCCGTTTCAAAAACAGCAAAACCAGCCCCTACTCCGGCCCCAATCAAGAGGCCATTCAGAATATAGCGCTTGTCGGCATAACGACGGATAAAATAAAGGGTCAAAAAGGCCTTGGCCACTTCCTCGGCGACTACTGCCAGTAAAATACTCAACAAACTCTCGGAGTTTACGGCAATACCATCAGTAAAAAGGAAGATAAACATGGTGGCTAAAATAGAAAAAGCCCCACCAACTGCAAATATTTCAAAGACAGTAATTAAAGAAATATTACGCGGCGAATTACATTCAAAAAAAGAATGATACAACTGGCAAAACGGTGACACTGGCCCCAACTAGAAGCAGGGCTGGCAGGGTAATCATATTATCCATGTTAACAGTGACCACATAAAGGGCTAGGGCTACTAGCATCAGGACAATAAAAATACGGGAATAATACCATGGTCGCGGCCATTCTTTAGAAATATCTTCCGGAGCTGGTGTGGTTAACCGACTACCAGCGGTAAAGATTTCATCAACCTCGTCACGTTGATGACGTTTGCCAATTTCAGTAAATAAATCACTAAATTTAATTTTTACTTGGCCACTCCCGCCCGTAACGCGGTCTACGCGATTGATCAAATCTTGAGAAACCTGGCTGAACTTGGCCCCTGCCTGGTTAAAGCGGCTCGGATTAGCCACCGCTTGTCCTTCATCCTTCAAGGCATGACCACAATGGATACAAAAATTACTCTCTGCTGGCACTTCTTGGCCACAATTTTGACAATACATAAACGACTCCTTTACCTGACCCAGGCTAAGCCAAGTGCCAGAACTATTTGCAATCATTATACCCAAGGCCACCTAAAAATGAAAGAGCTCCAGGTCAATATAATTAATCTTAGCAAGCTAAATTGCTAGCACATTCCTATTGAAATTTTTTTAGGATAATTGCTTGCTTTTGGTCCAACGGAATAAACCTGCAGTGATTCCTAGACCAATTAGACTAACTACTAGGCCCAGTCTTAAACCTGGTGGGCGATAAGTCATGGTCAGATGGCCATTTTGTTTAGGAACTTTAAAGGCCTGCAAATGGCCTGCATAGGCATAAGCTGTCAGGTCTTGACCGTCAAGCTGGGCCTGCCAGCCTCGGTCGTAAGGTATGGTGACTACCAAGTCTCCTGGTTGATCACCAGCTTTGAGTTGTCCCTTAATAGTAGTCGGACCTAGCTCATTTAAAATCAATTGGTGGCTCTTAGCATAAGCTGCCATCTTGGCTAATTGATTGGTAGTCGAACTAGCCAGCTGTATATCTGCTAGCTGAAACTGTTCATCTTCAGGCACTAGCGTCAGGTAGGCTGGGGTTTGCTCGCTGACGGCTAATGTTTGAGTCACCTGGTTCATATTTTTAGTCTTAGTAAGGGCGAGGTGGCCATTGTGGAAAACCTGCCAGACCTGACCTGTCTCACCCAACAAACGGTAGTTCAATTGATCGCCTGCTAGGGTTGGGAAATGGATGGTTAGGCTAGCTGGTCGGTCAGGGTTAATTTTCTGATAAAGCTTGGTTCCTTGCTGGTCCGTAACCGTTAGATTATCCATTTCATAGACCAGGTCATCACTTGCAAGATCCTGATAGTAGTTTGCATGGCCAGTTGTCAAGGCAAATAAATAGTTTTGCCATGGCCAAATATTTTCAGGAGTCAACTGGTTTTGGTTGCTATCAACCCGGCTTAAATCAATATTATCACCGGACTGAGCCGCTAGAAAAGCCAAGGGAAAAGCATAAGGGTTTTCCAGCAAACTATCTTGGGACTGAGGCCAAGCTGATTTTTTCAAGCCTTCCAAGGGTCGGCTGGCCGGGTCGTTTATTGTCAGAAGATAGCGCCGACCCATGAATGAATCAGCAGCTAAACTAGAACCTGCCATATAAGCAGCCCAATTCCTGGTCCTGGTATAACCAAGTTGGCTCATAAATGCTAAGTTAGACTCTTGCTCATTTGATGAGTAATGTGATAGGCCGGGATAATTTAAGAGTAAGGGGTCATTTTGAGAGAAATGATCATCACGCTCAACCCGATAAAAATCATCCTGGCTAGGCGCTAAGGCCTGCATAGCAGGATGATAATTTTGAATAGTAGCTAGGTATTTCTCTTGTTCGAGGTATTCAATCTGGCTTTGACTGGCATGACTATTGACCGCAATTTCTAGGCTAGCAACTAGTAAAATCAAACTGGCCAGTATGAAACGCTGGCGCGGGTTAACTAATATTATACGAGCTAGTAAAAGCATTAAAAATAGCCCTTGACTGATCCAGTAAAAACAGAGACGCTCATGACTTATCCCCCAACCAGCAAGGTAGGCCATACCAGGGATAGCAAGAACAATCACACTAGTTAATAACAAGTGGCCCGCCCTAACCTGCCAGTGGCGCAACTGCAGACAAGCTAGTAGGATAATAATGATAACTAATAAGTAGCTAAAACGATGCGGGAACCAGGTGGGTGGCGTAAAGCCATGCCAAATCAGGGACAGATTGGTTAAGGCCAAACTGACTAGGAGGAATAAGCCCATTAGGCTAAACCGTAACTTATCAGTGCGCGCAAGGGCTTGGTTGAAAAGCCCTAGCAATGCCAAGCTAAGCATACCAGTAAAAACATAGATATTGGGGCCGCCATCCTTAATATCTCCCAGCTGGTAGGCTTGGGGCAGAAATTGCCCCGGTAAGTCACGCGGGTCAAATAAAAGCCAAAAGTTTAGGAGCTGGCTAGCTTGAAAACTCGCCTTGCCACCATTGAGCGATAGAATGGCTGGGATTAACGTAATTCCGGCTAATAAGCCCGCGGCAATTGAGCTCATTAGGTAGGTCACTATCACCCGCCGGCATTCGCTAGCAACCATCTGTTGGTGCCGTTTTTTGCTAAACCAAGTCGTCAACAGACTACATGTAAAATATAAAAGGCTAAAGAGGCAGACCATATAACCCATATAAAAACTGTTTAAAATAACTAGCCATAAACTGACTAAGTATAACCAGGGCTTGTGACCGGCCATTAGCAACTCTAAACCACCGATTACTAGGGGTACTAATATTAAAGTATCTAGCCACATAATATTTTGCTGATAAACAGCAACATAAGCTGACCCGGCATAGGCTAGACCTGCTAGGACCTGACCAAATTTAGGTGCTTGAAAAAAACGAGCCAACCAGGCCATACTAATAGCTAATCCAGCCATCTTAACCAAGGTAAGCAAAGTCACGGCTAACGGGAAGTCCACCAGATCAAAAGCCAAAAATATCAAATTTAAGGGACTAAGCAAATAGTAGGTGGTCAAGCCTACCATATTACCCGCAAATGTTTTGGAGAAGGAATATATTAGACTTTCAGGCCCAGTTAGGGCGTTTTTAAAGTAAGCAAAAAAGCTAATGTATTGGCCCTTTAGATCAGTTGTTAGAAGAGTGACTTCACCAAAAGGAACAATATTTAATTGCCAGTAAACCAAACTTTGGATTAATACGACAAGTAGGCCTGCTAGGTATAGGGGCCAATATTTTTTTAAATGGCTGTTCAAATCCCATCCTTCTTTCTAGAAAAAATTACTCCCAGTATAGCATATTTACAAGCACTCGAAAGAGGGTTAAAATAGACTGACTTGGCTAGTTTAACCTAGTCTAAGCAGATTGATATCAGATAGGAGCCTAGCTATGATTTCGATAATCGTCCCCTGCTACAATGAGGAGGCGGCCATCCCCCTGTTTTACCAGGCCATGGAAGCAGTTAAACCAGCCTGCCAGCATCAATTTGAATATATATTCGTAAATGATGGCTCTAGCGACCAATCCCTTACCCAGATGCGTCAATTGGCCAAATTAGACCCCCAAGTGCGCTACATCTCCTTTTCCCGTAATTTTGGTAAGGAAGCAGGTATCTATGCGGGCCTCCAGGCTGCCCGAGGCGACCTAGTCACCCTTATGGATGTTGACCTCCAAGACCCGCCAGAACTCCTGCCAGAGATGATCGCCTGCTTAAAACAAGATCCTGAATTAGATTGTGTGGGTACGAGACGGACCACACGGACCGGTGAGCCCCCCATTCGTAGCCTATTTGCCAAGGCCTTTTACTGGGGCATCAATAAAATTTCTGACACCCATTTTGTTGATGGCGTGCGCGACTACCGACTAATGACCCGGCAGATGGTTGATGCGGTTCTAGAAATGACAGAGTACAACCGTTTTTCTAAGGGCATCTTTGCCTGGGTAGGCTTTAAGACCAAGTACCTGAGCTTTGAAAACCGCGACCGGGTAGCCGGGGAAACCAGTTGGTCTTTTTGGAGCCTCTTCTCCTATTCAATCGAAGCCATCATCAACTTTTCCGATTTTCCCCTCACCCTGGCTGCGATAATCGGCGCCTTAATGTTCTTATTTTCCCTACTAGCGGGTTTATTTATTATTATCCGCACCCTGATTTTCGCCGATCCTGTCCAAGGTTGGCCATCAATGATGACTGTCATCTTATTTATTGGCGGTATCCAGCTCTTGTGTTTAGGTATTATCGGTAAGTATATCGGCAAAATTTTCTTAGAGACTAAACACCGTCCGATTTATATTGTGAAAGAAACCGAAGCGGATATCTTGGTTACATCGTTCAAAGAAGAGGACTAAAATGAAAGATCAACTCCGACAACTTATTAAAAAATTTACCAACCGGGAAGTCTTAGCTTATCTGATTTTTGGACTGTTGACTACTTTAGTCAATATCCTCAGCTTTACCATCTTACGTTCCTGGCTGTCCTTATTAGTGGCCAACAGTTTGGCTTGGTTGCTGTCGGTAATATTTGCCTTTGTCACCAATAAAATCTGGGTCTTTTCTTCTAGCTCTTGGTCTTGGCCAGTTGTGAGTAAAGAATTAGCTAGCTTCATCTTCTTCCGTCTTGCTTCTTTAGTCGCAGATAATTTAATCATCATCTGTCTGACTTGGTTAGGTTTATCAGAATTATTTGGTAAATTCATTAGCCAGATTGCTGTCGTTATTTTAAATTATATCTTCAGTAAAGTATTTATATTTAAACAATAAAAGCAACCATATCCGTTTGACAAAATGTTTTAAAGTCAAACGGATATGGTTGCTTTTTATATAGGTTAGATTAAAAAACTAGTTTTCTTTGAATCAAAAAACTGATAATGAATAGGAGGGTATCAATAGCCACCTTAACCCAGCTGGTATCCCAGCTGATTAGCCATTGATTGGCCCAGGTTACTAAAATACTTGATAGTAACATCTGCACAACTACCAGGCTAAAGTATTTAGCAATACTCGATTTAGTACCGGATTTAAAGACAAAATAACGGTTCAACAAAAAGTTAGTTAACGAGGAGATTAATCTAGCTAATACAGTAGCAATAGTGATTTGTTTAAAATTCTGACCATTTAAAAAAGACAAGATCAAGGTAAAAAGGCCGATATCAACGAGGAAGGACAGGATTGACGAAAAGCCATAACGCAAAAAGGTGGCATAAATTTTAATTGAATCACTAATGGGATTAAAATGCGTGCCGGCATTTTCATCATAATAAATAGTAGCAATGGGCACTTCTATAATTTTTACATTGTGATCGTGGGCATAAAGAATCATATTCATTTCATATTCAAAGCGGTCCCCTTCAACTTTTAGTAAATCAGAAAGATAGGCCCGCGGAATAACCCGTAAACCAGTCTGTGTGTCGCGCAAGTTCATACCAGAGGTTGCTGCCAATACCTTAGAGGTCATAATATTACCGAATTTACTTTTTAAAGGGACTTCATTTTGGAAATCTCGCGAGCCAAAAATAATTGCCTCAGGATGTTGGCGGGCCTCATTAATACAAGCTTGCATGTCTGGATAGGTGTGCTGGCCATCAGAGTCGATGGTCACCGCCCATTCAACCTGGGTTAATTCATTTAGAATATACTTAAAGGCATTCTTTAGCCCCCGACCTTTCCCGTAATTGACCTCATGTTCAATCAAATGCACCTGGTAGTCAGCAACAGCCTGTTGGAAAATATGGTCATAGCTATTATCTGAACCATCATTGATTAAAATAATCTCCTCTTTACTCGTTTCTTTTGAGCGAATATGGGCCAATAAGTCTAATAAGGCCTGGTCAGGTTCCAAGGAAGGAATAATAATAGCAATATCAGAAACAGTCATCGTCTACCTCACTTTAAATTCATTAAAAACGTTAGCTTGCGGGTGGTCAACTAGTATGGTAAGTTAACTAAATCATAGATTTAGGAGCGCTAGCATGTTTATTTTTTTCATAACCTTACTTGCATTAATGTTTTGTTTATCACATTGGCTAAAACTGAGTTGGTCATTGGCACCCTTTATTAGCCTAATGGCACTTAATGCCTACTTTTTATTGGCTGGCTTTCTCGGTCTTCTCGCTCCGGCCCTAATTGTCGCCAAGCTGGTTGGGCTGGCCTTATTCATATACACTCTATTCTACTATATCTTTCCTTATTTTAAAAATACTCAGCTAAGACAAAAGAAATTTTATTGGGACCAGTGGCCAGTTTGGCTAGTTTCATTTATAGCTATTGTTTATTACTTTATCTTAAAAGATAAGACACTTATCCATTACGATAATTTCTCACACTGGGCGTTAATATTAAAAACCCTTTTACTATTTGACCACTGGCCAACTGCAGCCAATAGTTTCACTGAATTTGCCAATTATCCGCCAGCTGCAGCTACATTTCTCTATTACTTTACAAAAACCAGTCAAATGACTGAGGGCATGGCCATTTATGGGCAATTTATCCTCCGCTTAGGGGCTTGGACCACTATCTTCTCTCTACGCGAACATAAGAGACTAATCGCTCAACCTTCCCTGAGCTCTTTCCTAGTAGATTTAAGTTTACTAGCTATTTTTCTGGTTGGTTTAATCGGTGTTAGACATATCAATGTACTCTTAGTAGATGACCTGGTGGCTGCCTACGGTATTGCAGGCCTGTTAGTTCTTAAATATGCTTTTGATCATCAATTTAAACCTCGCCTAATTGGTGGTCTATTTGGCTTAATTAGCTTTGTCCTCATACTAACTAAGTCGTCTGCTATCTTTTTTTGGGCCGTCATGGCAGCCTATTATTGCTACCGCTTGTATCGCTCCAACCATCATAAATCTGGGCTGGCCTACCTTCCACTATTAACACCGCTGATTACTAGTTGGGCTTGGCAAAGCTACGTCACCAGCAATTTCCCTGCCGATCGCTTGGGTAAATTTGCCGCCAGTCAGGCGCAGTTAAAAGCGCCAGCCCAGATTAAAACGATTATGAGTGAGTTTATCCTAGCATCCTGCAAATATTTAAAATTTAGCAAGCCTTTATTGCTAGCCCTAGTGATTGTAGTTATCTGCATCGGCTTACTAAAGATTAAACACGTAAAATCTAGTATCTCTATACTAAAAAAAATTAGCCTAATCGCCTTGCTAGTTTTCGCCTACAGCCTTAGTGTGCTAGTCATGTATATCTATCAAATGCCCCTAGACGAAGCACTTAAATTAGCTGGTTTTGGCCGTTACATGGAAACCATTAGAATTTACGCCAGTGTCTTACTTGGATTATGCTGCTATCAATATATTAGCTATCTAGACTTGCAAACCAAATTTAGGTATAGAAAATTTTTGGCACTTCCCCTAATTGCTTTAACACTAGGATTTTTATTTAGCCAACGATCTAACGACTACAAAAACTTCTTTAATCCGCAAGCAGAAAGTCAGGAAAATCTGGTCCTTGAAAAACAGCTCCAGTTTTTACCCGCCAATAAATTAACTAGCCAAGCACCTTCAGCAAGTTATATTTTCTACCTCGACCCTGATTTGCTTGAAAATAATTCTTTTGTTAGCTACTATCTCAAATACCGGCTCTACCAGCCCAATATTCAGATTGTTGACCAAGTTGACCAAATTCCCCAATTAGGGGCAACAGCAGATTATCTAATTTTGCCTGATGATCTAGTTAACCAGCAATTTTCTCAATTAAAACTAGAAAAAATTGCTCCTAACCTTTATCAGCTAGATTAAAAAAACTGGAAGAATGCCTTCCAGTTTTTTTCTTATGCATTTTCGCCATAAGCCTTTGTGTAGAGTCTTTGTGCGACAATTGGGGATATGATAGATGTAATAATACATACCATCATGACAATAGCGGTCGCAGCATTAACTTGGTCTGCAAATAGTGCAGGTAGCGCTGCGCCAATAACAGCAGGATTAGCTACTGACATCCCCGCTACATTCCAGATAGCAGCACCATCTACACCAGCGTTTTGCTTGGTCACATACTTGTCAAATGGAATTAGCGGTAGCATAAGCACCATAAACAAGCCTGACATGAGGAGACCGGCCAAGCCTGATTGTAGGGCTTCACCAATGTTCATACCAGCTCCTAAGTTCCAACCTAGAAATGGTAAGAGTCGACCAATCATTGGCATAAAGAAATCCGCAAAATCCGTATCCAGATTACCTAAAGCCATACCGGCAAACAAAGGAATAAAAATAGAGATAATTGGATTCCAATCGATACCGCCAGCACCACCATCAGCAGTCAATAAACTGAGTAAACTTAGTGGTGTAAATGACATGCCTAAGATACCGAAAATCCCATAAACCGCTCCAAATTGCTTGTCGCCATATGTTGAATGAATAGCTAGCGCTACCGCCGGATTTAGCGAATAAATGACGCAAGCAAATGATAAAAGACTGATACCAGCAATCCCATCCAGGCCAAATAACCAATAATAAATCATGACATAAAGGGTAGATAGGACGAGCTTAAAGATAATCATGGGTAGGTGGCGCTTGAGTAAGGGGCCAATTTGCTTGATATCTAAGCTGGTACCGGCCGCAAAGACTAGGAGCCCAATAACTACCGACGTTCCCTTTTGAAAGGTTTCTTGGGTGGTGCCACCAAAAACATCATACATATTAGGAAAAATCGAAACTAAAATTAAAGAGACCACCATTGGAATTAAAAACATACCCGCTGGGACCTGGTTAATTTTTTTAAACATTGCTAACCTTCTTTCAATAAAATTTTAAATACAACCTCTTCATCTTATAAAATAAAAGGCGCTGGGTCAATTGCATCTTCAGCCTTAGGATAAAGAATGTGCTAGACTAGATAATAAATGAAAGGATGACTGTATTGGTTAAAGTTAAATCACGTCGCTACCAGGAAGAACCGGCAACAGAGCAGGATATTATTATGAAAATCGGCCCACTACGTCTGTATTTTCAAAATACCTACACCATTATCTCCTTAGTCAATGACATTATTACCGGTGCCCTTTACTTTATTGGCTCCATCTGTAACTTTGTTGGTGCTCCTGCTATTTATGGCAATAGTCTTTACTTAATCGGCGGCTTTAGTTTTGTGATGCGTCCCATCATTAAGTTGATTCATAACATCCATATTTATAACAAGCAGCCCGATAAAAAGCATAAAGATGAGGCACAGTTTAACCGGGATAAATTGATTGAAGTTAAACATTCCCAACAAGCAGCTGCGCAAAAACAAGATTATTTAGGCCAGGCTTATCAGGATGAATATTATAATAGCAATCAATAATGTTTTACTTAATAAAAAAGCAAGTAGTAAAGTCGCGATAGCAACTTATACTACTTGCTTTTTTTATTCTCCTCCGGTTACGCCTAGGGCTTCTCCAGTAATAGCCCCTGCTTGATCAGAGGCTAAAAAATAAACTGAGGCAGCTAATTCAGCTGGCTCTAATAATCGTCCTAGCCACTGGTTACCAAGGATATGCGTTTGTAGTGCTTCTTCTTCACTGGTGCCGTCCTGGTGGGCTAGATCAGCAAGCTGGTTTTCAATTAATTGTGTCCGGGTCGGACCAGGTAGGACACAATTAGCTGTAATACCCTCACTTGCATATTCCATAGCTACAGTATTGGTAAAGCCGATCTGGGCATGCTTGGCAGCGACATAGGCAGACTTGTACTTGTCGGGTCGCCGGCCATGGCCGGAAGAAATCGTAATAATACGCCCTTTTTTCTGATCAATCATGCTAGGCAGGCTATACTTCGTCATTAGGAAGGTGCCACCCAGAATAACATTGACGACTTGCTGGAATTTTGCATAAGGGAAATCTGTAACTGGGGCAATATATTGCATACCCGCATTGTTTACCAAAACATCTATACTTGGTCGGTCATTTAGGATGGCCTGGATAGTCGCCTTAACCTGGTCTTCATCTGTTACATCGCAAACATAAGCCTTTGCTCGGCCTAGTCTTTCTGCAGCTGCTTGGGCAATTTCTTCCTTAAGGTCGACAATTGCTACCCAGTCTCCCTCAGCAACAAATTTTTCAGCGATAGCAAATCCAATCCCTTGCCCGCCGCCGGTTACAATAACTGTTCTACTCATTACTTGTCCTCCTTTACATCGTGTTGGCCTGCCCGCCGCCAAACTAATTGGTCAGCTGGTTTCAAGCCGTTATAAATTTTCAAAAGGTCTCCTTCTAGACTCACCACACGTGGTTGTGACTGGCCTAACCAAGTTGGGTTCATAGACAGCGTCATATGGTGGGTTAGCTCCTGCTTGTCTTCATCAATGTCATAAGGACCGGTATAAGCCATATAGCCTGCTGCGGCCTGTGCCATTTCATCCTGGCTACCGCGATGTAGGTCTCCAGAGGCATAAGCCGGTCGTCCTGGAGCCATTAATTGGGCGGACATATAGCCGTCGGGCGTATACATAATATAGCCCTGAGCATCTTGGCCCAAGGGGTATATTGTTTCTCCTGCTTCATTTTCACTTTGGTAGCTGACAAGTTCCCAGCAACCTATGATATTTTCTGCAGTTACTTTACTCATATAAACATCTCCTTAGTACAATCATACACCCTTTTTATGATTTATGTTTGAAATAATGCTTATTAGGTTTTTAAGGAGGCTTTCTAATTTAATATTTATATAAAAAAAGAGTTGAGCATCTTGGCTCAACTCAGTAAAGTCGGTTAATTTTTAACTTGAGGGAAAATTTGGTTAGCAAGCATTGCTGTTAATGCACCCATAGCAATTGGTGAATTGAGGAAGTACTGAACCAGATTTGGTGTTTGAGCAATGATGTCTGCTGGTAATAAGACAACTCCCAGCGTCACTAAAATCGACATACCGACCACATATTGGTTGCGGGTATCAGATAAGTGTGGATGAACTAGATTAAGACCCGCCATGAAAATTTGGAAGGCGACCATGGCAAAGATCCCACCAATGACTGCCGTAGGAATAATATTGATCAACGCTGATAACTTGCCAAAGAAGGCCAAAATAATAAATAAAATACCAACACCCACAAAGACCTGTCTAGAAGCTACCCCAGTAATCGCAATAATACCTGCATTTGATGAGAAAGAAGCTGTTGGTGTGGCCCCGACTAAGCTATTGATAAAATTAGATATACCTTCACCAATCACACCGCGATTAATACGGTTGTCATCAATTGCTTCACCTGATACCGAGGCAATGGCATACCAAGTCCCTGTTGTTTCAGCTAAAACCACCATAAAAATAATTAACATCGTCGCAATAGATGCCGGATCAAAACTTAGTTTGTAATCGATAAAAGCAAACAAAGGCATAGAAATCCAAGGTGCACTCGCAACAGCTGACCAGTCGATACCTCCCATTAACTGAGCTGCTAAGGTCCCTACCGCTAATGCAATGATTACGGAGGTATACTGCATCGGACGGTTAAGTGATTTCACATATTGACCAATTAAGGTGGTAGCTACTAAGACCAAGACGGTTAGTCCCGCTAGGCCAATATTTTGACCTATACTTAGCTGGTCATTGCTGATAAAAATATTGGAATTAAAGGCAGTAGGCATTAGTGCTAGGCCAATTACCATAATTATGATGCCTGATACCAGGTTAGGAATCAGAGCTCTAATGACATGCTTATAAAGCCCTGACAATCCTAAAGCAAAAACGGCCAAACTGGCTACTAGGCTAGCCCCCATCACAGCACTAAATGAACCTGTGCCAACATAGATACCAATAACAGCGCCTAGCGGTACGAATGATGCCCCTTGAGCGACGGGTAGTCTAAGGAAAAAGAGCACTTGAATCAGAGTAGCAATCCCAGCACCTAAAAAAGACGATTGGATCAGCTGGGTTCCCTCAACATCAGATAGACCTAAAGCTCCGGCTATTAAAACCGCAACAACAAATACATTCATTACTAAAACGTGAGCCAAAGCTAAAATCCCTGCTTGGCTAGCTGGTAGACTTTCATCCGCAGCCACGCTTATATAATCAGGTCGTTTATTTTCAGACATATAAATCTCCTTTGTGTTAATTATTCTTAATAGCTAAAATGCTCTAAAGTTAATAACAAGAGTCTACCATCTTTTTGAAAAATTGCAAACATTTTTTCATAAATATTTTTAAACGTTCGGATTTAAAAGAGCCTGGGACATAAGTCCCAGGCTCTCACCATTATATGAATGTTAGTAGCATAGTTGGGTTCGACTCGGCAGGAATGGCACCAGCCCGCACACCCTGCTTAGTCGGGTTCGGACTGGCAGAACTGAGGTCCTTTCATAAAATCCGACCCAATATCTGCGATATTGGTTGTCTTTTATTCCAAGGATTCAGTTCTAAGCGCCAGCCCGCACACCCTGTTCTTTTTAATTAAACAAATCTGTTGATAAATAGCGTTCACCATTGTCGGCTGCTGTCGTAACAACAATTTTACCTGGGCCTAGTTCGCGAGCTACTTCTAAAGCGCCGTAGATATTAGCACCTGAAGATGCGCCCAATAATAAACCTTGTTTGGCTAAATCTCTGGTCATTTGGTAGGCTTGGTCGTTAGAAATCACCTTAATATCGTCATAAGCTTGGCGGTTAAGAATTTTCGGTACAAAACCAGCTCCCATCCCAGCAATCTTATTTTGGCCAGGTTCCTTTTGACCAGAAATAACAGCTGAATTAAGGGCTTCTAATAGGACAATTCGCACCTCATTACTCTGTTCTTTTAAATATTTACCAACCCCTGAAATAGTGCCTGAAGTACCTACCCCAGCAACAAAGGCATCCGGCACGCGGCCTAGATCAGCTACAATTTCTGGTCCTGTTGTTTGGTAATGAACGGCTGGGTTATCAAAATTATCATGCTGAATGAGGGATATATAGTCATCCGGATGGTCTGCTAATAACTTAAAGGAGAGTTCTCTTGCCCCAATAGTTCCTTCCTCACTAGGACTTTCAACCACTTGTCCGCCATAGGCCCTTACCAATTGTTTCCGCTCTTCTGAAGCATTTTCTGGCATCACAATTATGACCTGGTAGCCCTTCCAGGCACCTACCATAGCAATACCAATCCCAGTATTACCCGAAGTTGCTTCTACCAGGGTCATACCCGGTTTGAGATCTCCTCGCTTTTCTGCCGCTTCAATCATATTAAGGGCAATCCGGTCTTTAACGGAGCCACCAATATTAAACATTTCTAACTTTACATAGACATCTGCCATATATTCAGAATCAGGATTTGGTAATTTATAGAGCGGCGTTTTGCCAATCAGTTCACTTAAATGATTAATTAGGGTCATGGTATCCTCCTTGAGAGATTAAATATTATTAAGATGACAAATTAATAGCTAGCCTAATGCTAACGCCAGGATGAAATTGATTACAATAAATCCTAAGGCTAAAAACCAAGCAACTAGCGCGGACAGCTTACCTAGTCGGTAGGCTTGGATTAATAAGTTAAAGACCAACAAATTGATAAGCAAGTTGACATTAAAGCTAGTGATGTCAAATTCCTGCTTAAATAGGGAGATTAGTAACCAACCAATGCAATAGCCAATAAAAACCATTACCATACTAGCTAGGAAAGGGTGGTTAGTTTCAAACTTTCGCCACATTTTGGCCACATCCTTTTAATAATTATAGGCTATCTTTAGCTTAACTTTAACAAAAGTTATGTCATTTTAAAAATTATATGCTATCTCTGGTTATAAAAGTTATTAAATATATCATCGTTAATCATTTTTTATAACATATACCCATCCTTATGTTATTTTATATAGAAAAGATATTACCTTGGAGGAAATCGTCTCATGCATATTACACTCAATCTAGTCCAAACTATCGGGCTAGCGATTATTAGCTTGTTGGTCGGCAAGTGGTTGACCAGCAATATTTCCAAACTGGAGGAATACTCCCTGCCACCAGCGATTGTCGGCGGCTTGGCTTTTGCCCTGGTTAACATGGTTCTGCGCCTAACCGGCCTAGTCACTATCGAATTAGATACGTCACTGACTATGTTTTTCATGGTCATCTATTTTACAACAATTGGTTTTGATGCCAGTCTAAAGGCACTGTCTCGGGCCAAACAAGTAGTAGGACGCTTCCTTTTATTAGCCGTCTTAGCGATTTTTGTTCAAAATATATTAGCTTTAATTTTAAGCAAGTTCTTTAATATTCCTGGTCCCGTGGCCCTCTTGCTAGGATCGCCCGCCCTAGTTGGTGGTCCCGGTACAGCAGCTGCTGTTTCCCCTTCTATTGCAGAATTAGGCTATACAAATGCTAGTTCGGTTGGCGTCATCGCTGCTACCCTGGGAATTGTTTTAGGTTCGATTTCCGGCGGACCAGTTGCGGCAGCTGCTGTTAAAAAATATGACTTATCAGCAGCTAACGACCGATCTTCTGCCATGACCATGGGCAACCACCCCCGCCAAGGGCGTAAAAAACCTTTAACCGGTCAGCGGATTGCCCTCATGGTTTATCTGATTTTCCTAGTTATTTTTGCCGGCTCCTATCTGACACAAATAATCAATGCTAGCGTTAGTCACTTTGTGGATGGTATTAGCTTTCCAGTTTACATCGGTCCCATGATTGTCGCTGCTGTTGTTCGTAATATATCCGATGCGCGACCTGATCCAATCGTTGATGACCAGGCGGTCGCAGTGACATCAGATATTTCTCTCAATTTATTCCTTTCCTTAACCATGATTAGTCTGGAGCTGTGGACCATTATCGATATGGCGCTACCAATGATGGCAATCATTGCACTAGAAGCTCTGGCCACTATTCTATTTGCCCGCTTTATTGTCTTCAAGGTTATGGGACAAAATTATGACGCTGCCGTAATGACCGCTGGTTTCCTAGGCTTCGGTATGGGGTCTTCGTCTAATGCCATGGCCTGTATGCGCCAAATTACCCATGAATACGGTCCAAGTCCCTTAGCCTTTTTGGCTGTTTCAATTGTCGGCACCCTCTTTATTGATTTTATTAATATATTTGTCATCTATGGTTTTATCCAATGGGCGGCCTAAGTTCTTAAGTCTATCCCCAACTAATAAAAGCAACCAAATCTGGTTGCTTTTTTTAATTCTGGGACCCCTATTATGATTTTTTTAAATTTTTTCCAAAATTTTATTATCTTGTAGTAGAATACAATAGTATTAAATTCTAGGAGGTATTATTTTGGTCGCATTTTTAACCATTATTTTTCTATTAATTTCCTGTTACTTAGCTTTAACCATTGGGGCAGCCTTTCCTTTAATTGGCCCTTCTATATCAGCCATATTAATCGGGGCTATTGTCCGCCACACCCCCTTCTACGAAAAATTAGATAAAGGGGTGACTGGCTTTGTCGCTTCCTATTTCCTTAAAACCGGTATTGTCCTACTTGGCCTAACTTTATCCATGCGCTTGGTTGGTGAAGTGGGCTTCACTGTCCTACTCGTCCTGGCCGCCGAGGTCATCACGTCAATTTCCGTGGCTGTTTTAGTCAACCGTTACTTTAAATTAGGTGATAAATTGGCCCTTTTAATCGGTATTGGTACCGCTATTTGTGGGGGATCAGCCATTATGGCTACCGCCCCCATCATGGAAGCAGAGGATGAGGACATTGCCGTATCAGTGACGACCATGTTGATTTACTCCATGGCTGCCCTACTATTTTTACCCCTAGTGGGCCGGGCACTTGGTTATACTGACCAACTTTACGGGGTTCTAGCCGGTGCAGCTGTTAATGATACCGCTTCAGTAGTTGCTACTGCCTTTGAGTGGTCAGATACTTCTGGTCAAGTAGCTACAGTTGTTAAACTAGTTCGCACCCTCTTCATTGTGCCCGTTAGTCTAGGTGTCATTGGCTACCGTTTTAAACAATTACAAGACCAACAAGCCACCAGCAAGCAGCAATCAGCCGGGGTTAATTGGCGTGATATCGTCGGTCTTATACCCTTGTTTGTCGTTTTATTTGTTGTAGCGGTAATTATCGCTTCTATTTTCCAACTACCAGCAGCCCTGACAGCTCAAATTTCAACAGTTTCTAAACTCTTTATGACCCTAGCCCTGGTAACTATTGGATTGGGTGTTCATATTAAACAGATTCAAGCGGCAGGGATTAAACCTGTGATTATGGGCGGTTTATGCTGGACCGGTGTCGTCGCCGCATCAGCCATCGTGATTAGCCTCGTTTACTAATAGATTAGTTTGCAAAGCTGATTAAAAGCATCAAAAATGCCTAACTCAAAATGAACTGAGTTAGGCATTTTTGCTATATACCAGGACAATTTCTAAAAGAACGAGCGAATAATTTGGCCAACTAGGCCGCCGCGATCTTCCTCTTGATTAGATGCTTGGGTTTGGTCAGGTTGAGCGCTGGCTTGATTATTTTGTAAACGGTCTAAGACATCGCCAATAATACCACCTAGGCCACCATCCTGATTGGTCGCTGGCGCCTGATTATTTTGATCAGCTTGGGTCGGTTGACTGGCTTGCCCCTGACTAGTCTGATTATTTTGGCTGTTGGCATATTTTCTAATGGCTTCTAACAGCTCATCTTCAGCCGACTTGGTATCCTGTTCAACCTGGCTTTGGTCCATGCTAGGACCAGATTGCCGGTCAGCGAGATATTTTAAAACCATCGGTGCGAGTATAGCTAGTCCCATTTTTACAGTGTTTGGATTCATATTGAGACTGCGCGCTAACCGGTCAGCAACTGAATCTTGGTCCTTAAAGGCATGACCTAAGATTTTTTCCCCATCCTTAGGGTCAGCTTTTTGGGCGAGTTCTTCCACTGACTGGGCTTCCTGATTTCTATGATTGCCCAAGGCCTCAGTAAAACTATCTAAACCTTCCTTGCTTTGATTATTGCGGTTAAGGGCTGATAGTAACAAAGGTAAACCAACCGCCGCAATTTTTGCTAGGTCAGCTTGGTCAATATTAGCCTGGCTGGCTAAGGTTTTACCTGCTCCTTGGTCCTGACTACCAAAGAGGATGTCCAACAATGAACCATTCTGATTAAATAAAGCCATTCCAATCACTCCTTTTCTTCCTTTTAATTATACCATCTGAAAAAGCTTACACAAATATTACGCCCTTAATCTGCCAAATTTTGGCCGGCTTGGCGGTTGCTACGATTGATGCTTAATGCCCGTTTGAGATTATGCCAGGGGGACTTGTCTGAGTAAGCTAGTATTGAAGCGGCATATAGGTTTTGACCCAAGTAGGCCAAAAGAACAATGAAGGCAATGTTAATCACAATAATAAGCCAAATTTGCCCAGTGGTAATTTGGTCGTTGGCAATTTGTATAGGAATAATGAAGCCAGAAAATAATGGAAAATAGGCTGCCGCTTGAACCAATTGGACTGGCAGCGTATCAATCAGGAAGCCCAGATAAAATCCCACCAAAGCGATTAGGGTGGTTGGTTGCGCAACCTTCTGGGCATCCTCAACCTTACTGGCCAGTGAGCCCAGGCAGGCTGCCAAAATGATATACATGACTAAGGCCAAGACGAAAAAGAGGCCGCTGTATACCATGAGGCGAGTCGATATATGATTATCAGCTAAGAAAGCTAATATTTCCTGGAAGAAAGCTTGCTGCCGCGCAAAATAAAAAGCAATAGCAGCTAGCAATAAATAAATACCTAGCTGGCTAGCTACCAAGCCCAAACTACCCAGTAATTTACCCCAAAAGTTAACCTGGGCTGGCATAGCTGAGGCGATTACCTCCATAATACGGGTCCCTTTTTCGCTAGCAATTTCAGTTGCTACAGTAGTGCTATAGTAAACCACAATGACAAAAATAGCGACAGGTACAACCATGGCAGCTAGAATATCAACGACATTGGCGCCACCATCTGCTTCCTCAATGATTTGGCCATCTTCAACACTAATGGCTTGGACTGAAATGGTCGGTTCCTGGACTAGCTGACCTAGGTCGTCAGCTGTTAAGCCCATTCTTTGCCCCTGGTTAACTAGTTGCAGTTGGCTCAAGCGGGAACGGAGCAGGTCTATGGTGACTTGCTGGTCCAGCTCTTCTTTGACTGTGGTCAATTGGCCAGCAATTTGTCCAGTTGCCTCATTTTGGGTCACAACTAGCACACCAGATATTTCCCCATTAGCCAAGGCTTGATCTGCACTAGCCTGGTTGGGGTAAGCGAAAGTAATCAAGTCCTGGTTGGCTTGCTGGGAAATTTGAGCCATGAGCTGGTCATCCTGGCTAACTATGGCTGTTGGGGCTGACTGGGCCTGGCTATCGGAGAATTGATAAGATAACCAACCAACCAGCAGACCAAAGCCAATCATTAGGGCTGGTGCTAAGAGCATCCACCAAAAACCCGCACTCTTGATGGTCTGCAGATAACTATGTTTGGCCACGGTTAGGAGTTTGTTCATGACTTTTCACCTGCTTTCATTTTAAAAATCTCTTCTAGACTTGGCGGCTGCTGGCTAAAGGTTTTGATATAGTGGCCCTGGCTCAGCTGGTTAAATATTGCTGGTCCCTGGTCTGGGTCACTTAAAATAAGCTTTTGCATACCATTGTTCTCATGGTGAACCGCGCTCACCCCTGGGAGGGCTAAAAGATCCTGGTCTGACCAGTCAGTCTCGACAAAGAGGCGGGTTTGGCCAAATTGCTGGCGAATAGCCTGTAATTCACCCTGCAAGAGGGTCTGACCATTTTGCAGCATGACTAGATGGTCGCAAAGTTTACCAACATTATCCATATTATGACTGGAGAAGATAATAGCAGCCCCCGCCTGACTAGCTCGTTGGACACCAGCTTCTAACAAGCCAGCATTAACCGGGTCTAAACCAGAAAAAGGTTCATCCAAAATAATCAATTTTGGTTGGTGGATCAAGGTGGTGATTAACTGCACTTTCTGCTGGTTACCCTTAGACAGGCTTTGTATCTTGTCCTGACGCTGGCCTTTAACTTGAAAATCTGCCAACCATTGGTCAATGACAGCTAAGACCTCATCTTTAGCCATGCCCCTTAATTGTGCAAAGTAAACAATCTGCTCTTCGACTGTTAATTTAGGGTACAGCCCCCGCTCTTCCGGCAGGTAGCCTAGCTGGTCAAAAAACTGGCTGGACATTTGCTGGCCCTGCCAAGTCACCTCACCCTGGTCAGGCACAAGTAACTGTAAAATCATCCGGAAGGTCGTGGTTTTACCCGATCCATTTTGACCAATCAGACCCATGATTTCTCCAGGTTTAACTGTAAATGATAAATCATCAACAGCCTGGACTGAACCAAAGGACTTACTTAAGTGACTAACTGCTAACATGGTCAACCTCCTTTGCTTAAATCATTTGCAAAAATTCCTGGTGGAAAGTTTTATCAATAGCGCATATCAGCTCATGATAACCTTTTCAATTTAAGTTTAGACCCTGTATTATTTGCTGTCAAGCCAGAGGGAAGAAACGAACAAGCACTGGCAGTCAGCATCAAGTGACTGCCAGTGCTTGTTCAAGTGCTCAACTCCTAGGAAAGCTAGCTGACTTTATAGTTAGATTAGACCAAAATGCTTAAAGGCTTGATAAAGCCCATCCTCATTAACCCCGGCCGTCACATAGTCGGCCATGGCTTTGATTTCTGGCCCGCCACTTCCCATGGCCACCCCAACCTGACAATATTCAAGCATGGGGATGTCTACCTTGGCATCACCAAAAGCCAAACTGTTAGCCCGGTCAAGGCCCAGATAGTCCAAAAGACTGGCGATAGCGGTCTGCTTGTTGACACCCGCCAGGGCTAAGTCACCAAAGAGGGCCTCTTCCCCCTGGCCTCCCCAAGAGCCAACTAAGAGGTCGGGAAAGGCTTGACGGGCGGCTGCTAGGTCATCACTACCAGTGAGGACAAAGGAAACTTTATTGACATCATCACGGTAGAGGTCGGCGCCATAAATCATTTCAGGAAAGACCTGGGCTACCGTTACGGACTGAGCACCAGCTTGACCTTCGCCAGCCATATAGGCCCGGACTGCTGGCTCGGCATCCACTGCAAAACTAGCGCTAGCATAGAGGCCAGAGTTAGATTCCAGATAAAAGGCCAACCCCCTCTGGTTGAGCCAGTCAACTATCTGCCTAATCTGATCACCAGACATCAATTGATGGCAGACTACCTGCCCCTGGCTTTCAATGTAGTTACCATTACCACCTATATAGCCATCCAGGCCTAGGTCTAGGATATCCTGGTATATTTCCGCCTTGGACCGGCCTGTAACCGCATAGACTTGGTGGCCATTAGCCTGGGCTAATTGAATGGCTTGTTTAGCTGATGCTGGTAGTTGATTATGGTAGTCCACCAGGGTACCATCAATATCAAGAAAGATAATTTTTTTAGCTGTCATACTTCTGCCTCCTGCTAGCTTGCTGGTCTATTTAAATACTGCTTCCCCATTACTAGCAATCACTGCTTGATACCAGTCAAAAGAATCTTTTTTCGACCGTTCATAGCTCCCATGACCATCATTATCCAGGTCAACGTAGATCATGCCGTAGCGTTTCTTCATCTCACCAGTGGTAAAGGAAACAATATCCATGACTGCCCAAGGGGTATAGCCAATTAGGTCAACACCGTCTTGGTCAACAGCCTTAATCATTTCCTTAATATGCGCTCCTAAGTAATTAATCCGGTCTTGGTCATGGATTTGACCGTCAGCCTCGACTTGGTCAACTGCACCGAAACCATTTTCTACGATAAAGAGTGGGATTTGATAACGGTCCCATAGCCGGTTAAGTACATAGCGCAGGCCGACTGGATCAATGGCCCAGCCCCAATCAGAAGCTGCTAGATAAGGATTATCAACCTGGTGAGGGATCTTACCATGAATATTAGCTGAATCATCGCTGTCCTGGCTATCGATATCGACCGTATTGGACATATAGTAGGAGAAGCCTAGGTAATCAACCTTGCCGGCCTTAAGAATCTCGTCGTCACCAGGCAAAATAGGAATGTTTAACCCTTCCCGCTCAAACTCCTTAAGCGCGTAGTTAGGATAGTAGCCACGAACTTGAACATCAGGGAAGAAATAACGTAGACGCATGGCTTCTTCAGCTAGAAGAATGTTTTCAGGTTTGGCATTTAAAGGATAAATCGGTACATGAGAAACCATGGCGCCAATTTTAAAATCAGGATTAATCTCGTGACCAGCCTTAACCGCCAAGGCTGAAGCCAATAAGGTATGGTGGGCCGCTGTGTACATCACTTCTTTGGGGTTTTCTCCCGCTTGGACAGTCACTCCGGCATTGGTCCATAAAAAGACTGGATTGGTGTAATCCATCATGTTATTAATTTCATTGAAAGTCATCCAATACTTAACCTTGTCTTTATAGCGATTAAAGACGGTTTTGGCAAAATGTTCAAAGAAGCCTACGACCTTACGATTCTTAAAACCACCATAGGTCTGAGCTAAATGTAAGGGCATCTCAAAATGTGTCAGCGTAATAACTGGCTCAATACCATGCTTTAATAGCTCATCAAAGACATCATCATAGAATTGCAAACCAGCTTCGTTGGGCTCTTTTTCATCCCCTTTAGGGAAAATACGGGCCCAATAAATTGAGGTCCTAAAGGCTTTGAGCCCCATCTCAGCCATAAGCGCAATGTCTTCCTTGTAATGGTGGTAAAAATCAACCCCATGGTGGTTAGGATAATGCAAGCCGGGTTCGACCTGGTCAGTAATTTGGCGCGGTTGGCCATTGCGTCCTGCTGTTAAAACATCAACCACACTAGGACCTTTACCATCCTCGTTCCAGGCCCCTTCAAATTGGTGGGCAGCAAAAGCGCCACCCCAGAGAAAATCTTCAGGTAATTTATTATTAGACATTTTATTCTCCTTATCTAGTTACGGTTAATAACAAATCATCTTGATCACTTACAACAACAGATGAAAAATCTTGGCTATTAGTCACAATCACCGGTGTAATGGTTGGTAGACCTGCTTGACGAATTTGGTCTAGGTCAACTGTCATTAAGAGTTCACCGGCTTGCACTGTTTGCCCTTGACTAACCTCTAATTTAAAGGGTTTGCCCTCCAGGCCTACTGTCTCTAGACCAACATGAATTAATAATTCCACACCCGCTTCAGACTTTAAACCGATGGCATGATGGCTGTCCGCAATCATCACTACTTGGCCATCAAAAGGTGCGACAAGCAGACCATCGCTTGGCTCAATGGCAATACCTTGACCCATAATACCAGCTGAGAAAACAGGATCTGGTACATCTGCTAATTCAATTCTTTGTCCGGACATCACTGGGTAAACTTGACTACTACTAGCTGTATTTTCAGCCACTTTATCTTGACCGCGTGATTTGGAGCTTTTATCATCAGTAGACACATCAGCGACTGCATCATCACCGTAACCTAAAATCATAAGCAAAATTATTGGCAATATCAAGGCAATGACGACACCAATCAGCTCACCCCAAAAAGCTGTCGGAAAATCTGCATTAATCGCATTGACAACTGTTAATGGGCCTGGTAAGCCAGCATAAGCAAAGTAGCGGGCCTTGAACATAGCAGCAACTAAAGCACCCACAGCACCAGATATACAAGCAATTACGAATGGCTTTTTATAACGTAGATTAACGCCGTAGATAGCTGGTTCAGTAATCCCAAATAATCCCGGTAAAAAACCAGAAAGACCAGCTCGTTTGGTCTTCTCATCTTTACTTTTTAGAGCCACGCCTAAAGCAGCACCCGCCTGAGCAGTGACTGCAATAGAAGTAAAAGCTTGCAAGGAATCATAACCAAATTGGTTAAAGTTTTGCAACATAATTGGCATAATTCCCCAATGAATACCAAAGAGCACTAGTAATTGCCACAAACCGCCAAGCAGACCACCAGCAACCACAGGCACACTTTCATAGAGCCAGTTGTAGCCTGATGCAACCATACTAGCCGCTCCAGCTGTAATTGGGCCGACTATTAATAGTGTCGCCGGTACAGCAATGACAATTGAAAGTAAAGGAGTAAAGATAGGTCTTAGCGTTTCTGGTAGGCTTCGATTTAACCATTTTTCCAAATAAGATATCCCCCACACCATGAATAAGGGTGGCAATACACTTGAAGTGTAAGCAGTTGGACTTAATTGGAAACCGAATAAGGTAAAAGATTGCCCTGCTGCCACTTGACTGATAATTTCCGTTAAAGTTGGACTAACCAAGGCCATCGCAGCTGTCATGGCAATATAAGGATTGGAATTAAAGTGGCGAGAAGCTGTGACAGCAATAAAAATTGGTAAGAATACAAAGGGTGCCCATGAAATCAAGTTAAATATCTGGTAGGTCCCCGTCTCAGCCAAACTAGGCCAAAAAGTAGTCAGGACAATTAGAACGGCTTGGAGAATACCCGCCGCTGCTAAAATATAAACAAAGGGCGCAAAAACGGCTGACATAGTTCCTATAATGCGGTTGAGTATAGAAGTGTCGTCTTTTTCTTCAACTTCATCACTTTCTTCTTTACTAGTTAAGCCAGCCTGGGCCATAAATGCTTCGTATACGTTCCTAACATCTTGGCCAATAACAACTTGATACTGACCAGCATTTTTTACCGCACTCACCACCCCATCAATATCATCTAACTGACTAAGTGGTACATCCTCTTTTAAAAATAACCGCAATCTTGTCGCACAGTGGGTTGCTTTAGAAATATTATCTGGTCCACCAACTTCAGCTAAAATATTACTAGCTATTTTTTCATATTTGCTATCTGTCAAAGTACTTTACCTCCAATGAAAACGTTTTATTTTGTACGTCCATTATAATTATACCCATACAATTATGTCAATACCCTAATAATAAAATTGTATAGTTTAAAAATATAAGGTAAACTAAATAAAAAAAAGGCTAGTAACTTCGTACTAGCCTATCGAGGTGTTATATGCTCAAATATGAAAAAATTGCCCAGAAAATTTACCGCTACATTACAGACCACCAGCTCCAACAAGGAGATAAGTTACCTTCCTTGGATGAACTAACCAATAACTTCCTAGTATCCAAAAATACTGTTATTAAGGCTTTGGAAATGATGGAGAAACAAGGTTTAATCTACCAGGTAAGAGGATCGGGCATCTTTGTCCGTCAGCCCCGTCGCAAGGGCTACATTAACCTGATGGACCTACAAGGTTTTAATTCCTCTCTACGTGAATTTGACCTAAACTCCCAAGTTTTAGCGCTAGACTTAATTCCCGCTAATGAAGAGCTTTGTCGTAATTTAGACCTAGCACCCGGTGATCCGGTTTATTATGTTAACAGAGTGCGATATATTGAAGGTCGGCCCTTCTGTATCGAAGCCTCCTACTTTCCTCAAAAATTAGTGCCCTATTTGTCAGAAGAAATTGCCACCAGCTCTCTTTTTAGCTATTTACGTCAGGGACTAGGTTTGGATATTCATTATGTCGACCATTTTATGCGGGCTCGACGCCTTCATCCAGAAGAAGCTAAGCATTTACAACTAAAATCTGGCGACCCAACGATTGTCATTGAATCTAATTATTATCTGGCTGATGGGATGCCTGTTGACTTCTCAAAAATTTGCTACCACTACAATGAAACCCAGTTTTTCAGCCAAGGAGAAATGACATCACCAATATTTTTGGATTAAAAGAAGGTGTGAGACTGGCCGATTGGGCATGGCCGACTGGAAGGAATCAGCCCAATAGCTTCAAGCTATTGAGACTAGTTTCTGAAGTGGCGACATGCCTGCCGAGTCAAACCCGACTATACTGCCACCATTTGTATAATAGTAAGAGCCTGGGACTTACGCCCCAGGCTCTTATGCTATTAAATCATATCCTTGTCAAAACTGAAGAAGTAGGTAACAGGTTTTCCTGAACCATCTGGCTTATCAGCCATTTCTTCACCATCAACTTTAGTTTCGAGGGCTAATTCATCGGCCTCACCCTCTAGCACCATATCAAAATGGTAGTAGAGCACTTGTTCTAAATCACCCTCAATTCGCTTAGCGATTAGGGTTTTTGCCTTGTCTGCCGGAATATTATTTAAGAAGTTGTCGTTATGTTCTTGGTCTTCGAAATAAACTCGCGTATAGAGCGGGTGAGGTACCCCAGAAGCATGGACCACTATAATAATATGCGGAGATTGGGCAAGTTCTGGATGGTCATGATCTGCAATGGCTCCTGGGAGAATGGTGCGGAATTCATAGTAGCCACGCTCATCGGTGATGGTCCGACCAAAGCCGACAAAATCTGCGTCAAAACCTGGCATATGCGCTTCACTGGGATGGTTATAGACACCATCGGCATTGGCTTGCCAAATTTCGACCATGACATTAAAGATTGGATCTCCCGCGCTAGCGAAAAGGTTGCCAGAAATCACTAGTTCTTTACCCTTACCGCCATCAGCTAAAAGGTTATTATCCTTACCGGCTTCTTGGTTTAACAGGCCTAGGGTCACATAAGGGCCCACTGTCTGCTGAGGCGTCCGCCTTGTTTCTTCATTGTTTTCTGGATTTAGAATAACCATTTACTTGCCCTCCCCTGTCTGTTCTTTAATTTTGGCCTGATCTTCTGCCGTCAATTTATGGTTGTTAGGCATAGACGGATGAGATTGTGAGCCACGTAAGACAATATCGAACTGGTAACCCATAGCCCAGTCTGCAATCATGTAGTCGTGATTATAGCTACAAATCACCCGTTTTTGGTCTGCTTCATCAAGCTGTAGAAAAATTTCCTTGTCCATAGACAGGAGTGGATCGCCTTCAAAGTAAAGCTGGGTTACTAAACGGTCAGCTAACTCCGGTCCCATCACCGAATAATGAATATGGGCTGGTCGCCATTCATTAGATTCAGCCTTCCAAGCATAGTTACCTGGCTTGATGGTGGTAAATTCATACCAGCCATCCTCATCAGTGTGTGTCCAGCCTGACCCTAGGAAATTAGGATCTAATGGCGCGTCCCATGAATCTAATTTATGAATATAACGGCCGGCTGCATTAGCTTGCCAAATTTCGATAAAGGCATTAGGAACGGGATTACCTACTTCATCTAGTACCCGGCCCTTTATAATGATACGCTGACCCAGGGCTTCACCATCGCCAACAGTTGCGTTTTTGGTTAAATCATTATTTTTACCGTATTTGCGGCTCATGGCAGGACCCGGACCTGGTTCAAACAAGGGAAAGAGTCGTTTAAATTCAGCTTCATTCATATCAGCGCCGTTTTCTTTAACGTACTCCCATGGCTGGTAACTTACGATATCGTTTTTATCAGTAATATGGTTCTCCTTTTAAGGTGCGTGAGTGACGATTGACAACTTTTCTTCGGTTTTTTATTCCCAAAAAAATCATAACACGCTTTTAATTCGAAACCAAATGATATCCCTTACAAATTTTCAGAATTTTTAATCAACAAACTGGTTCTTTTCCTGGTCATAAACTCTTACTTGGCCACTATTGATATCGTAATGCCAACCGTGAACGGACAATTGCCCACTAGCCACCCTGTCCGCCACCATGGGATAGGACATGAGGTGGTTGAATTGTGCCTTAACATTGGCTTCTTCGAGGAGTAAACTCGCCTGGCTAGCATCACTTGCTTGGTCCAAGCTAGCTTGGATACCAGCCTTAACGGGTTCAAGCAGGTTAATCCACTTTTCAAGATAAGGCATGGTGGCCAAATTTTCTTTAGGACCTAGGCAGGCTGCACAACCGCCACAATTTGAATGACCGCAAATAATAATATGATCAACCTCAAGCTGATTTAAGGCAAAGTCAACCGCAGCCATCACGCTAGAAGGTAGTCCGACTTGATCAATAGCGGGCACAATATTCGCAATTGAGCGTACTTGAAAAATTTCCCCTGGCTTGGCATCCAAGAGGGCCTCAACATCAATACGTGAATCTGCACAGGTAATCATTAAACTATGGGGCGCCTGGTGGTCGGCTAACTGGTGGTAGAGCTGGGCATTTTTTTGGTAGCTACCAGCTTGAAACTGCTTTAATTTATCTTCTAATGAGGTCATGGGCGTCATCCTTACACAAATTTTTATTAAGTTTAACATACTAGTTCGCTTTTAAACAAAATTGTGCATTACCGCGCAAACTAATGAGAGTTATTTCTGATTTGCCAGTTAGTACAGGTTTTAGCTGACTCGGCTAGACCAAAATAACAAAAAAACTGTGACATCAGCCACAGTTTCATCAAACTAATTTAAACCATATTTATTAATTGGTCCTGGTCCTTAACCAAGCCCAGAGAGATTGATAGTCCTGCCATAGTTGGTCAGGCAAGTAAGCTCGCACCTGGTCAACCATAGTAGCAGGCACACCATAATAAGCTTGGCCAATACTGCCGGCAATGGCTGCCAGGGTATCCGCATCTCCCCCTAGGGATACCGCTAGACGAATGGCGTCTTCAAAGTTTTGACTCTGCAGGAAAGCCATAATAGCTTGGGGCACAGACTGGCTCGCTCTTACCTGAAAATAGTAACCCGGCCGAATATCAGCTAAATCAGTATCAAGTTGATAGTCAGCCAGCTGGGTAATTGCCTGTTTGATTTCAATCTTTCTAGCACCTTGACGGGCTAGGAAAACTGCTAATGCAGCAGCTTGGGCCCCAATCACAGCCTCTTCATGATCATGAGATACAAGGGCCTGGCTCTTGGCTAATTGGAGGCACTGGTTTTGGTTAGTGGCAAACCAAGCAATTGGGCTCACCCGCATGGCCGCCCCATTTCCGTAACTAGGATTGGCTGCCTGGTCACTTGCTGATAGCCAGGCCTTAAAACTTTTACCATAGGCCAAGTTAGGATAGGTCCGACCATATTGCCGCATTTGATAACGGCAAGCCTCAACAAAAGATTCATTGCCTGCTAAGTGACTTTTTAAGGCTTGGCCAATTGCGAGGGTCATCACTGTGTCATCGGTAAAATGACTACGGTCGGTCCAAAGGTCAAAATCGTATTTTTTAGTTGACTGGCTGGGACGTTCATAGGCAGAACCTATTACATCACCTATTATAGCACCTAACACCTGCTTACCTCCTTGTGAAATCATGTCATTTAACCATCTTCAATACTTATTTCAACTGATGACCTAAAGGTGATAGCCCCATATAAGGCACTTGGTGGTTAAAGTAGTGGTTAGACGCAGTTAAAAGTCTCTTGAGCGTCGCGATGCCCCGGCTAATATAGGGCCCCTTATTCAGCATGACGCATTGGCTGCGGCCGGCCAACATAACATCAGAAATTTCTGCTCGACTAGGAATACCGGTTTTAACCAAATTATCTAATACTTGAGTAGCAAGTACCACAGGGATATGACCAGCTCGGCCTAGGCGCAATAATTCTTCTTGCAGACTAGCCATGGCTACAAAACCTAGCTCTGCCGCCAAATCACCCCTGGCTATCATCAGCCCCGCTTGATGGTGACGGTTTCCTTCGATAATCAGTTCATAAATATTGTCCAAGGCTGCCTGGGTTTCAATCTTCAGATTGAGTTTAAGATCCTGGCTAGCCTGGCCATAATTTTTAGCCAGACAAGCTTTAATCGCAATAAGATCGTCTGTCTGCCTTAAATAAGACAAGTTAAAGCCTGTAGCTAAATCAGCTCGGGCAATACCAGCGATGGCCGCTTGATCATCAGGACTCAAGATATCTAGACCAAGGTCCTTTTCAGGGAAATTAATACCCTTGGTCGCCTTAATTTTTTGCCCCTTTTCCTTTCGAACTCCCGTAACCGTAACCACCACACCAGCTGGATGGCAGCTGGTTACTTGGCCACTGACATCACCATCGTACATAACGACCTGGTCGCCAACCGCTAAACTTTTGATTAAATCCTCATAAGGACAGGTCAGCACCAAATCTTGGTCTTGGAATGGCCCGAGTTCTTCTCGGTAGGAGATAAAAAACTGGTCACCCTTAACTAGTTTAGGGTTTTGCAGGCGCGTATAAAGGGCTGAAATCCGCACTTTGGGCCCGGCGGTATCAAAGTAGACCGGTAAGTTAGCTTGATTTTGGTGGAGGTTGGCCACCATGGCCTGCCAGTCAGCAATATTTTCATGGGCAGTATTAATCCGGGCAACAGTCATTCCGGCAGCCTGCATATCTGCAATTAGTTGCAAATCATCAACCGCGTTAGGCGGCATAGTCACCATAATTGCTGCCTGGTCACTCTGACCATAAAAGTCTAGCTGGCGTTGGGCCAGTAGTTTGTCTGGTTTATTTGCAGGAGCTGGCTCATCTGCTTGCTTCCCATTTTCTTGCATAGCAGCTAAATGATTAATAGCCTGGTCTAAGCCAGCTAGCACATCTGACTCAATATTGACAAAAGGGTTCAGTCCGTAGGCTAATAAGCTTTCCTGTAAGCTAACTAGGTCAATTTGGCGAAGCGCGCGGTAATAGGCTAGATTTTGAGCTGAATCACGATAATCTGGTCGAATATCCGTTGGTGACCAGCTGCGGTAGTATTCTTGACCTTGTTTATATACTTCAAGACGTATTTTTTCTAACTCTTCTAAAAGGCCCAGCATTTTATTTAATCTCCTTCTCCTACTTGTTAGCAGCAGTCTATCCACTTCCCCCAAAGTAAATAAGCAGCTGATTTGTCCTGGTTAGGCTTGACTGCAATCGTTACCAATCCTAACTTCATCTCATTTTTACTATAACATATAATGAACTTTTGGACTCAAGATAACCCTTTCAAAAAAAGAAATTAAATAGCCATCCCCAAATCGGCGGATGGCTATTACTTTTAGCAAGCTAATTATTTTTTATTCCTATTAAATAGGGCCAATAATGTACCCTTATTATAGTAGGTCTGCGATTAATTCAGCAATTGGCCGTGAGCTAAGATACTTAGGAGCAACGTCAAAGACCGTTTGCACACCAGTGACCCCCTCTTTAGCCAGACGAGCAGCGGCCCGGGCATAGGCAACATTTACAGCAGCAGTGAATTCAGGATTAGAAGCCAGATCTAGACTAAATTCATATACTTGGTGGGCCTCAGGGCTAGTTTGACCAGAGCGAATAACATGCCCACCATGTGGCAGGCCTTGATGGTTAGCCTTGAGCTCCTCAGCACTTATAAAGTGAACTGTGGTTTCATAGCCCTGGAAGTAGTCGGGCATGGTGACAATAGCTTCCCGCACTTGGTCAGGGTCAGCGCCATCAGCTAATACAGCATAGACCTCGCGCTTATGGGCACTGTGGCTATCATAAGCGACCTCCTTACCTTCCCGGATATCGGCCATCAAATCTTGGTTAGGAATGGTGTATTGGACAGCGTCGGCTACCCCGTCAACCCCACGCACTGCATCTCCGTGGCCTTGACTTAGCCCCTTACCCCAGAAGGTATAGGTGTTGCCTTGGGGTAAAATTGCTGCGCCCATTAATCGGTTAAGCGAGAATAGGCCTGGGTCCCAGCCAGTCGCAATAATAGCAAGCTTGTTGCCAGCTTGGGTGGCTGCTTGCATATCTTGATAATAATGGGACATATTGCTGTGGTTATCATAGGCATCAACGGTATTAAATTTTTGAGCTAATTCTGGTCCTTGCTTAGGAATATCAGTCCGCGAACCACCGCAGAGAATCAAAACGTCAATTTTATCCGTAAATTGATCGAGGTCATCATAGTAATAGGCTGGTGCCTGGGTATCCAGGCTAGCTGGGTCCCGTCTTGAAAAAATCCCTACTAGTTCCATATCATTAGCTAACTTCAAATTTGCTTCGACGCCACGGCCTAGGTTACCGTAGCCGACAATACCAACTTTTATCATCGTCATTTCCTCCTAAATCTTTTTACTAGTCCTGGTTAATCCTTGATAGAGCAATCATTACGCGTCATATCGGCATAAGTTTCTCGCTTAACAGCCACTTTGGACTGACCATCCTTAACAAAAACGACTGCTGGTTTTTCAATCCGGTTATAGTTGGAGGCCATGGCAAATGTGTAAGCCCCGGTTCTTGGCACCACTAAAATATCCCCCGGCTGCGGGTTAGCAAGTTTGATCTCTTGAATTAAAATATCGCCAGTTTCACAACACTTGCCAGCCACTCGGAAGGCTTGGTCAGCAGGTTCATTTATCCGGTTAGCAATTGCTGCCTCATATTCAGCCTGGTATAGGGCTGGTCGCAAGTTATCAGACATGCCCCCATCAATAAAAGCAAAGGGTAGTCCCATTTGCGGGTGCTTAATAGCACCTAGCGTATACAGGGTCGAACCGGAGTCATTAATCATAGACCGGCCGGGTTCAATCGAAATAATGTCACAGCTGAAATCATTAGCCACCATAGCCTGTTCGATTTCTTTAATATAGGCTGGCAAAAATTCAGCTAAATTCAAAGGTTGATCCTTATCCGTATAATATACGCCAAAGCCACCACCTAGGTTGACTTCCTGCAAGTCAATTTGACACTGGCTTTCGACCTGCTTAGCGAAGGCAATCATGGCCTGGGCCTCTTCATAGAAAAAGCCTGCCTTCATCACTTGAGAGCCAATGTGACAATGAACACCTGCAAAATCAATGGCTGGATCCTGGGCCATGGCTTGAATAAAGGCCATTGTTCGCGGATCAGTGGTCGACATGCCGAATTTAGAATCTTCCTTAGTGGTTTGAATATATTTGTGGGTATCAGCTTCAATCCCTGGGTTAACTCGCAAGAGGACCCGTGCTAGCATTTTTCTTTCTTTGGCTAAATCACTGATTAGTTGGTACTCATAGTCATTATCGACAATAATAGTGCCAATCCCTTGGTCTAGGGCATAGGCTAACTCATGAGGGGTTTTGTTGTTACCATGGAAGTAGACTTGGCTAGGGTCATAACCCGCCTTTAAAACAGTGTAGAGTTCGCCCCCACTAACAACATCAATATGGAGGCCAGCCGCCTTGGCTAATTCAGAAATATAAACATTTGAAAAAGCCTTAGAGGCATAAATAACATGTGTTTTAAATTTTTCAGAAACAAAATACTGCTTGAAAGCTTGGGCCCGGTCTTCAAAATCAGCTTGGTCAATCACGTAAAGTGGTGACCCGTATGCTGCGATTAATTTATCGGCCCGGATACCACCAATGGTTAACATATTGTCATCAGTGGCCATATTACCGTTTAATTGCATGAGCTTTCCTCCTTTTTAAATTACATTTTCTATTGTATCATGACTTGACCGACAGGTATATTTTTAATTTTCAGAAAATTCATTTAATTAACCTAAAAATCGAGAAAATTATATTTTTTCATATTCCCTTTCATACTTTTACAGCAACATTATTGCTAAATATGGCTACTTAATATGAAAAAAAATGAAAATTTGGCGCCCCCTATTGCTTTTTAATTTAAAAGTTTTATAATCGTATTTGTTAAACATTATATTAAGAAAGAAGGCATGTATTAACGTGTTAAAATTTATGCGCAAGTTCCCTGGTGGATTGCTTTTATTCCCAATGCTATTAGCAGCATTGTTCAATACCTTTGCACCTAGTCTATTTCCTAGTTTAGGCGGTATTTCAGAAGCCATGTTCACAACTAAGGGGATCAACTATGTGGTTGGTGTGACCTGTTTTTGCTCCGGTGCTGGTCTAAACTTACAATCTCTAAAGCATGTGCTCCGTAAGCAAGGGGTTGAACTTTTAGTAAAGACCATCATTTGTATTGCAATTGGTATTTTATATATTAATTTATTCGGCCTTGAAGGGGTATTTGGCATCTCTGCCGTTGCCTTTATCACTGCCCTTTGCTCCACTAACCCTGCCCTTTTCCTTTCATTAGAACAAGATTTAGGGACAGAAGATGACTTGTTAGCCTTTGGTCTGCTAGGACTTTTCTGTGTCCCAGCCTATCCGATGTTTGTCTTTGGTATTGCCCAAGGTGGTGCAATCGACTGGACCCCAATTATTTCTACCCTAGTACCGATTATTGCTGGTATGATTGTTGGTAACCTGGATCCTGATATGGCAAAATTCTTAGCACCTGGTGTCGCTGTTCTAACCCCATTCATGGGCTGGTGTTTTGGTGCTGGTATCAACTTATTCCAAGCTGTTGTTGCTGGTCCACAAGGTGTCCTATTAACCATCCTCTTCTATATTGTCCTAGTTCCTGCCCTTTACCTAGTTGAAACTAAGGTACTTAAAGATGATGGGGTGTCATCAATTTCAATGTCATCAATTGCTGGTATGTCAGTTTCAGTCCCAGCCTTAATCGCGCAAACTAATACGAGTATTGCACCATTCGTTGAATCAGCTACTGCTCAAATTTCATTTGGTGTCGTGCTGACCTCAATTATCACGCCAATCCTAGCCAAGAAAGTCTTCAATATCCATGCTGATATTAAGCATCACCATTAGTTAAATTTATAGCTAGTCCCTACACACTGGGGACTAGCTTTTTTATTGACCAGATGGCAGACATATCTACTGTGTCAGAAATATAAAAAAGACATCGCAAGTTCTTCTAGATTTACTTGGATGTCTTTTTATTTTTCTGATATTATTGTTGGAAAAATGGCCTCAAACTCACTTAACCGGAGTATGATTTAGCCCGTTCGTAACTCTCTAACCAGTCAACGGCTACAATTTCTATAGGATAGTGCAATTCGATAAAGTCATGAATATTATCCAGGACTAATTGGGCCTGATAGTCAGCATTTGATACAATACCGAAGCCTAATACGGCTAAATTTTGCATATCATTATGGCTAACCTCAGCCACAGATACCTTGAATTTTTGCTGAACCTTGGCCATCATAGACTTGATAACCCGGCGCTTATCCTTAAGTGAATAGGCATCTTGAATAATAAAGGTAACCAGACTAGCTAGTAAAAACATAGGACCTCCCTGGCACTAAGCCTTAGCACACATCGTCGTTAACTATATTCTATCATGTTAAACATGAATCATGGGCAATTAGCATTACTGGTTAACTAGCTGGGTGTGGGCAGCTGCAATTAAATCGGCAATATCTTCATTTAACCATACTGTTTGCGGACGCACACTATCTGGTAGCTTGTAGTTTTTTGCATTTAAGGTAACAAAGAGTGCTTCAGGATTAGCAGCAGTCATATTGACGAATGGGTCTTTAATGAATTGTGGGGTCGTATGACCGACACCAATCTCAAGATAGAGGACCCTACCATGTTGGTGGGCATCCAAGAAATTATCATAATGATCTTTTTGTAGGTAGAACTCAACATCTTCTACCATACCCTTCTCCTCATTACGCTTGTTGATCTCCATTGGTGCACTACATTTTGGACAGTAAGGAACTAATTCAGCTGGAATTTCCATATTTTCTTGCTCAGCCACCATTTGTCGGATGGCATCATCATGCCGGTAGGTTTGGTTGTGGCAGTGGTTGGAACATTGCCATAAGCAATACTTACCCTGGATATGGAATACTTTATTTTCTGGATAATCAGCTTTTTCAAAGGCATTGTCAGCATTAGTGGTAATAACGTGAAAAGCCTTATCGGCAAGTATTTCTTTAAGTCTTAGATAGGATTGACCTAGGGGCTGGTCGAGGTAGTTTAAAACAACAAAACGACTTTGAAAGGCCCAATATTCGCGAATATTATCAAAATCATAGAGAGAAGCCTGCAACATATCAATCAGGCGATACTTTTGGATAAAATCAGGAAAGTTTTCGCGAAAACGTGGCCCTACATAGGTAAAACCATCCGCAGCAGACATACCAGCACCGATACCAACAACCACCGCTTCGGCTTCTTTAAGTAAGCCAGCTAATTGGTCAGCCTGGCTAAGATGGTCTACTTTTAGGGTATCCCAAGTTTTTAAAGTCATTATTTTTCCTCCTCTAAGTCAATACCTAGTCTATCAGCATAAATTGCCAAGTCTTGGTCGGTAAAGACGTTAAATATTACCTTAATTTGGCTATTTTCTTGACTTATATAATTCTCTACGGTCTTTATGGCCACCTGAGCCGCTTGGTCAGCTGGATAACCAAATACACCCGTTGCTATACAACAAAAAGCAATCGTTTTTAATCCTTTTTCCTCTGCTAAAGCCAAACAGGACTGGTAGCATTGGGCCAGTTGGTCGGCCTTGATGTCGGTGACCTGACCGCCTTGAACGACTGGACCTACCGTATGAATCACATAGGTCGCAGGTAGGTTATAGGCTGAAGAAATCAAAGCTTGCCCCGTCGCTAGCTTACGGCCCCGACTTTTAATTTGTTGGTGCATGTCCAGGCGTAATTGGATCCCAGCTTTAGTGTGAATAATGTTATCGATGCAGTTATGGCCAGGAATAAAGCAGCCCTCTGCCTGGTTGTTAGCGGCATTAACGATTGCATCCACTGCTAATTGGGTTATATCGCCCTGCCACAAGCTTATCTGATCGGACTTAATGTAGCCATCAGTAAAGCCATAGGTCGGACCATCATTGTTTTCCAAGGCTAAATAGGTATCCTGAAGGGATAGGTACTGGTCGCTAGCTGGTTTAGCAGGTCGGACATTAACCAACTGGCGCCACTTGTTGGCCAATTCCTGGCGTTTGGTCAACTGATTCTGATCGTCGTCATCCAGATTGTAGGCTGGTAAATTTTGGTAATCGCTGGGGTCTGAGTATTCCCCTTCCAAATAGCCAACCATTAACTTAAGGCGATCTGTTTGCTTCATCTTAAAAACTCCTAATCATTTACTAGCCCACTTTTAATCATTAGCTAGTAACTACTTTGATACACAATTCCTAGAACTAGCAAGAGCCTGGCACACAGTCCAGGCTCTTTTTAATATTAGGCATCTTCAAGAGCGTCAAAAGCCGCTTGGTCAACATCAGTTAACTTGATAAACCAATTTTCTTCATCTTTAGCAGAATTTAATAACTCTGGGCTTTCTTCTGCAGCTAAATTACGGTCAGCAACCTTACCAGCTAATGGGCTAGCCACTTCTAAAACAGTTTTAGAGGCTTCTACATTTAAAATCGGATCATCAACTTTTACTTGGTCAGCTTTAGTAATTTCTGCATAACCAACTGTACCCACATCATCTTGTAATTCAGGGGTCATGGAAATGGTATATAAGTCATCATCTTGTTCAATGAAGAGGTAATTTGCGCGTTTTTTCATAGTTGTCTAGCTCCTTTTCAAATTTTCATCTAGAACAAATTTAGCCTGAAAAGCTAATTTTGTCAATCAATTCAACACAATAGCTGGCATTAAAAACAACCTGGTTAACACTAATGCTAGTTTTATCGGGCCTGGTTTAAGATAATATTCGCTAATAAAATACATATTTTGTACTGATAATATATACACATTTTGTTTATAGCATTTTTTTACGCTTTAGATAGATATAGACGCCAATAATCATGCCTGCCGTTAATACTGACAGTACGATAAAGGCCCAGTCGGACTCCGTAAATGGCAAGTCAACATTCATCCCCCAAATTCCGGCAATAATAGTCGGGATGGTTAAAAGAATCGACCATGACGTTAAAATTTTCATAATGGTATTCATATTATTATTTAGTACGTTGGTAAAAACATCAGTCAGTTTATCAATCATTTTTTTGCTGCTGGTAAACCATAATTTCAGCCTGGTTGTGTTCTACTTGAACGTCACGTAAAAGACGCAGGTCTTTAGCTGGTGCCTCCTCCTCTTTTAGAAAAGTAACTAAGGATTCCAAAATATTATGGTTACCATCTATGGCGGTTTCATAATAAACCAGACCCTTGTTAAGACCAATCAATTCGTAAAGAATTTCATTTGAGGTTGAATCGGTGACCATTTCTTCTATTTGGTGGATACGTTGGTCGATGGAAACCAAATACTGGGTATAGCGTTTAGAAATTTGCCAAAAAATAGCCAGTACCAAGCCGAATGTTGAGTAATCTACCAGGTCAGAATCAGCAAAGTCATGTGCGATATCGTCTAAAAAAGATAAGGGGTGTTTAGAAATTGTGATAACCTCATGATCATGAATAATAACTGACAAGGGATGAACTTGTAGACGGTCTTTAAATTCTTGGCTCTGGTGGTAGTCAGGATACAGAAAGACCAGGAGCTCGAATTCATCTCCTTGACTATTGCGATAGGCTTCCTGACGGGATACCTCATAGGGATCCAGGGCAGAACTGACAAAATCGCGGGGAATATCATAATCGGCAATTAACTTTTCTACTTCCTCAGCTGAGGGATTGTATACGTAACGCCAAATTAACTTTTCCCAGGTAGGATGGTCTTTGTCTTTTAATTGGTAAATATGTTGCATGTCGTCTCCTTGTTTTAGCTTTTTTATTAGCCCTAGCATACCATATTTAAGGTGATGAAAAAGCTTTTATGCGCGTCAAAACGGCTCTGGTTGCTTCACCAAAGCGGGTAAAGGGAGAAAATTAAAAAAACAGCCCTTATTACTTAAGAATAAAGGCTGGTTTTTTAGTAAGTTGGATTTATTCCTCTACTTCAGCAATTAGCTGATCTTCAACTGGTTTCTTCCAAAAACCTAAAATTAAGGCTGATACCAAGGTACCGATTAAGACAGCTAAGACAATTTGCAAGCGATTTTCACCCAAGGCTAAGATAGTAAAGATACCACCGTGAGGGGCTGGTACAGCAGTGTTCCAGAATTGAGTCAGTCCACCACCGATAGCGGCACCGATTACGCTGGAACCAATCACCCGTAATGGATCAGCAGCAGCAAAAGGAATGGCACCTTCTGTAATGAAGGATAAGCCCATGATTAGATTAGTTAGAGAGGTAGCTTGTTGTTTTTCCGTGAATTTAGACTTAAAGAGCATGGTGGCTAGGGCAATTGCCATTGGTGGAATCATACCACCAACCATAACAGCTGCCATAAAACGACCATCGCCCGTATCAGTAAAGATACCAATTGAGAAGGCATAAGCAGCTTTATTAAAAGGACCACCCATATCAATAGCCATCATACCACCCAGTAAAGCACCGAGTAATACCAAGTTACCAGTACCTAAGTTGTTCAGGAAGTCGAGCATGGCTTGGTTGACAATACCGAAGATTGGCCCAAAGACAAAGTACATGAGGAGGCCGACTACCAGTAAGCTGACCACTGGATAAAGCAGGATGGTTCTAACCCCTGCCAGAGATTGCGGCATACCGCTTAGGGCTTTGATGATAAATTTCATAGCATAACCCGCTAGGAAACCAGCCACTAAACCACCAAGGAAACCGGCATTGGCAGTCACAGCCAGCGCCCCACCGGCAAAACCGGCAACTAGGGCTGGTTGCCCTCCGATTGACTGGGCAATGTAACCCGCTAAAACCGGAATTAAAAAGCTAAAGGCAGCCGAACCAATACTGTTAAAGCTGGTAAACCAAGCTGAGTCTCCTCCGACAATATGCTCTAGTAGGAAGGAAATAGCGAGCATGATACCGCCGGCGATTACGAATGGTAGCATAGCAGAGATACCTGACATCAAGTCATCATAAACACCTCTTAAGCTAAAGCCCTTGTCTTTATTTTGACTAGTAGCTGCTTGGGCTTGGCTATCACTACCGCTTGATTTGTAGATTGGGGCCTCGCCTGACAAGGCTAGGTCAATCAGCTCATCCGTTTTATTAATGCCATCAGCAACTGGTCTTTGCACCACGCGGTGGCCAGAAAAACGGTCCATAGCAACTTTCTTACCAACCGCAACAATAATCCCATCAGCTTGGTCAATATCGGATTGAGTGAGTTGGTGTTTCACCCCATCAGAGCCGTTGGTTTCAACCTTGATGCGGATACCACGTCTTTCAGCAGCTTGCTTCAAAACGTCTTCAGCCATATAGGTATGGGCAATACCAGTTGGACAAGCTGTTACCGCAATCAAATATGGTTGGTCAGTATCGCCAGCTTGGTCAGCTGCTAGGTCTGCTTGACCAGCATTGGCCTCTTGGGCAGCTTCCGCTTTAGCTTCAGCATCCAAGGCCGCTTGGGCTAGGCCAATCACCGCACTCGCTTGGTCAGGTGTTTGGGCTGCTAATAGAGCAGTGGTAAAGTCCTTGTTCATTAATAATTTAGAAAGTTCAGCTAAGACACTCAAATGAGTATCAGCGGCACCACCCTCGGCAGCAATCATGAAGAAAAGTTTGGCTGGTTGTCCATCTAAGGATTCAAAGTCTAACCCTTCAGGTTTCTTGGCAAAGACAACTGAAGTCTTGGTGACAGCTTCAGTCTTAGCATGGGGCATGGCAATACCTTCCCCTAGGCCAGTTGACATTTGTTCTTCGCGGTTTTGAATAGCTGCCCGGAAGGTCTCAAAATCATTGACAGCCCCCTGGTCAACCAGTTTTTGGGCCATTTCATCAAGAATGCCGGCCTTAGTTGTTGCTTGGGCAGGAATTAGCATTAATTCCGGCCGGATAATATCAGTTAAATTCATCTCATTTTCCCCCTAAATTTTTTCCACAATTACTTTATCAAGCATGCGCGCAATCCCATCTTTAGTTGCCAAATCTTCATTTTGAGTGGTATCAGCAGAACAAGCACTGCCTAATTTAAGTCCTTGGCCAGCTGGCTGACCTTGACTTAAGCTAGCGACAAATCCTGCCACCATCGAGTCACCCGCTCCGACTGTATTAACAACCCGTTCAGCAGGGGCGTTGGCTTGGAAGGCACCGTCTTGGTTGACTAGCAAAGCGCCGTCGCCACCAAGGGATACGATTACATTTTGGGCCCCTTTAGCCAGGATATCTTGGGCCAAAGCGATGGTGTCAGCTTGATTGCTAATTTTAGTATCATACAAAGCCTCTAATTCGGCGCGATTAGGTTTGACCAGTACCGGTTGGTAAGGCAAAATATCAAACAAATCAGGACTGGCTATATCTAACACAAAAGGAATCTGCCGGTCTGAACAGTGTTTAGCTAAGCGGGTATTAAAATCTGCCCCTAAACTGGCTGGCGCATTACCGGTAATAATTAATAAGTCATCCTGGTTCAAAACATCGACTTTTGCCAATAGGGCTGTAACTTCTTCTGGGCTGATTTCTGGCCCTTGACCATTAATTTCTGTTTCCTGCTCACCTTTTAGTTTGACATTGATACGGCTCTGGCCTGAAATGTTGACAAAATCTGTTTGGCTACCTTCAGCACGTAACCAATCACTGATAAACTGGCCGGTATGGCCGCCCAAAAAGCCGAGAGCGGTATTTTCTTGGCCTAGTTGGTTTAGGACCCGGGAAACGTTAATGCCTTTACCACCTGGCAACAAACGTTCCGATTTAGACCGGTTAGTTTCACCCAAGTCTAAGTCATTGAGATACATAATATAATCTATAGCTGGATTTAAAGTAAGTGTATAAATCATTAAACATCAACCTCCTTAATACGATAGCGTTGGTGGAATTGGGCATCAATTGGTCCCGAATTAGTAATAATAGTAGGTGCTTGATCGAAGACCACTCTTTGATCATAGGCCTGACCAAACTTGGTCTGGTCAGCTAACAGAAAATAACGGCGGCTATGGCGACTAGCCAATCCTTTTAAATCAGCCTCTTCCCTAGCAGTTGTTGTTAGACCGTAGTGGCTATCAATGCCATTAATGCCCAAGAAGGCCTGGTCAAAATTATAAGCGGATAATTGCTGGTAAGCCGTTGTACCGGCAATGGCCCGGGTCAAAGGACGAATAGCGCCACCTAACAGAATCGTGTCAATTTGCCGGTGGATAGCGGTATAGGCTTGGTCTAAACCATTAGTAACAATCATAATATTGGCGCCTATCGGCAGGGCTTCAATAACCTGTAAGCAGGTTGAGCCCGCATCCAGGTAGATCAGCTGGCCAGGTTTTATGACTTGTTTGACTACATATTGGGCTATGGCTCTTTTGGCCGCTAAATGCTCCACAGATCGACTAGATAGGTCAGTCTCCTCACCAAATTCAGTCAGATATTGGGCACCCCCATGCACCTTTTTAAGCCGACCAGCCTGGTCCAGCTGGTTCAGGTCTCGGCGGATGGTTGACAGAGAACTTGTGGTCAGGTCACACAGCTCTTGAACAGTGGCTGTCCCCCGTTCTTTGACTAAATCAATAATCATTTGATGGCGGTCAGCTGCCAACATTAGTATGCCTCCTTTCATTATTCATACTTGAAAACGATTTCTAAGGATAGTATACCAGCTTCATTCCTATAAATCAATCATTTTTATTCAAAAACAATCAAAATAATTCAATTTGCGGCAAAAAAACGCAGGAAAAGCCTGCGTTAAGTTGATTATTTATTTGTTATCCTGCTCAAACTGCTTCAGGTAATAAGAAATTTGATCAGCTATCATGGTAGGTAAAACAACGTAGTGGTCCTGGTAGAGCTGGTCACCAATATAGGAATGAAGGTATGTGGCTAGCGCTAGGGCTTGCTCGAGTGGCTGGATTTGACCAGCTAGGCCAGCAACCATACCAGCCAAGGTATCCCCCATTCCCCCTGTGGCCATGCCGGGATTGCCAGCGGTATTTTGATAATAATAGTCACCTTGGGGAAGAAAAATACGGCTAGCCTCGCTCTTTAAAATCAGATACAGCCGGTGGTTATTAGCCCACTGGCAAATAGCCTGGTTATCAGTTAAAGGAATTTTACCCTGACTTAGACGCGACCACTCTCCTGGATGGGGCGTCAAGACTAGCGTATGGTGTTTCGCTAGGTCATAGATGCTAGCTGGTTGGTCGGCTAACAGGGTAATACCATCCCCATCTAAAATAACAAGTTTGCGTTGGTCTATCGACATCAGCGCCTGGTAAATTTCCTGCCAATCCTGGGTATCTCGGCCTAAACCAGGGCCAACTAGGATAATTTCATTCTTGGCCATCTGGTCGGTAAGTGCCTGGTAATCGTAACGATCAAGGACCATGGCTTCGGGCCGGTTAGCGTGCAGGGCCGGAAAATTAATCGGTGCGGTCGCGACCGTAGTGAGCCCAGCACCAGCATTAATGGCGGCATTGGCAGACATCTGGATGGCGCCACCCATCTGCTGGTTGCCACCCAGCAAGAGTAAACGGCCATAGTTACCCTTATAAGAGCGACTCTGGCGGTTGGGAATCCACTGGCTAACTAACTTGACACTCAGGTCAATGGCTTGGATATGCTGACTCATAAATACCACCCTTTTTCTGTTATTTTTAAACTAATTGTAGCCTAATTGAAAGTAGAGTAAAAGAGCCTGGAACATAAGTCCCGGGCTCTCGTTATTATACGTATATTAGCAGCATAGTCGGGTTCGAGCACGGCATACTATATCCGTACGCATTGAAAATGCTACGGCTATAGCAAAAAGTAGTCCATGCCTAAACGCTTTTTCTCACACCCTCCTAAAGCTAGCTTAAACAAAAGCGGACACAATGGCGCGGATACCATTAAACATGAAATAAACGCCTACTAAGAATGGCAGTAGGGCTAAGGCTGTCGCCGGGTTAAAGAGTAAGTAGAAGCCGACAATGAGTGAAATGACATAGATGATAATTGATAACCAGTAAAAACCACCATTAACAGCTTTAATGGTATTGGCTAAATAGATGCCCATAATCGCCTCAAAAATAAACCAGAGGGCTAGCACAACAGGCATAGTTAAGACACCAATTTCGATATTGAAGACAACGATGACACCTAGAATGATCCGGATGATTGCTAGGATTAGGGTCCCTATCATATTGGTACCAAAACGCTCATTTATCCGGTTGCGCGTCACTAAGGCAAAAATTCCGCCTAAGATCATGGCAAAACCAAATACAAAAGCAATAGCCAAAATGGATGAAACAGGATTTCTAAAAGCAATTAAAGCGACAATGATATACAGGGCACCAATTAGTAGGTCGGCCCATGAAAAGCTTGATTGATTGTCATTTGACATATTATTTTCCTCCTTTATATTTACTCTTAGTATAGAGGTCATTTATGAAAATAATATGAAAATTAAACGAAGATACAAAAATCTATACAAATTACTTAAGAATATTTAAGGGGCCCCCTAACCAAGGCCTCGCTAAAAAAGTCACAAGCTTTTTACCTAGCTAGCGCTTGACTTTTACGCCAACTGGCTATATATTGTGTTTATTGCAAAAAAAGCCACTATATATAGATGTGGCCTAAATAGAAAAGGATGACTCAATATAATGGTAACTGTATATTCAAAACCCAACTGCATGCAATGTAATTTCACGAAAAAGTATCTAGAAGACAAGGAAGTCACCTTCCAAGTTCTAGATGTGACTGAATCTGAAGAAGCGCTTGACCATGTCAAAGCATTGGGCTTCTCATCTTTACCAGTTGTAGAAGCTGAAGGTATTGAACCTTTCTCAGGTTTCCGTCCTGACCGCTTAGAATCCTTAGCGCAAGACTAAGTAAAAAATCGCGCCCCAATTTGTGGGACGCGATTTTTTTAATTTTCTTGGATAGCTTCCATAATTTCATAGAGTTGGCCGGCAGTGAGCTGGGCCTTCTCTTCTGCTGTGTAATCTTTAACGACTTGGCCGCGGTGCAAGTGAAGCATCCGGTTGCCATAGGTTAAGGCATCTTGCAGATTATGCGTAATCATAATAGCAGTTAACCGGTCTTCAGCCACCCGTTCAGCGGTAATTTCAAGAATCTTACGCGAGGTTTTTGGATCTAGAGCAGCTGTATGCTCATCAAGTAAGAGAATTTCTGGTTTTTTTATCGTCGCCATCAAAAGCGCAATGGCCTGACGTTGCCCCCCTGATAGGAGACCAATTTCAGCATCAAGACGATTTTCTAGGCCCAAATTTAGGCTCTTTAGCATGTCCTGATAGCGGCCGCGCTGGTCGTCACTTAAGGCTAAGCGCAGCCGGCGTGACTCACCGCGACGTTCGGCCAAGGCTAAGTTTTCAGCTACCGTCATTCTCGGTGCCGTCCCCTGCTTGGCATCCTGGAAGACACGCGCGACATAAGCAGCCCGGTCTACCTCATCGGTTTTAGTGATGTCTTGGTCACGCAGATAGATACGGCCACTATCAAGCGGGAAGTTACCTGCGATGGCATTAAGCATGGTTGATTTACCTGCCCCGTTACCACCAACTATGGTGATAAAATCACCTTGATTAATCTGGTAGTTAATGCCATTAAGGGCAAAGAAGGCATCGGCAGTCCCCTTGTTAAAGACCTTACTAATATTTTCTAAACGCATTACTGGTTGTACCATTATTCATTCACCGTTCCCTTCTTTTGGCGGCGGCCCATCAGACGCCCTCTAAGGGCTGGAATTGCCAGACAGATAGCAAGAATTAAAGCTGAGAAGAGTTTAAAGTCCTCAGTATTAAAGTTAAGTTGTAAAACAAGTGTTAGGAGTAATTGGTAAACAATGGCACCGACAATGATGGTTGCCATCCGAACTAATAACTTAACATTCGGGAAAATTACTTCACCAAGTACCACCGCTGCTAAGCCGATTACCACAGTACCAACCCCAGAGTTAATATCAGCATAACCATTATTTTGTGAGATCAGACTACCTGACACTGCTACTAAACCATTGGCTAGCATATAACCCAGCATTTGCATTTCTTTGGTTTGGATTCCCAGCGCTCTGGCCATATGGATATTATCACCGGTAGCAATCAGCGCTTGGCCCATTTCTGTCTTAAAGAATAGTGATAGGATACCAATAATAATTGCAGCTATAACAAGGCCAACCAGCAAGGTATCCAAGTTACGTGGTAGGTGGAGGCCAGCTACTAGGTCATATATCGTGGTTTTTCCGGCCAAACTGATATTGGACGAGCCCATAAAGCGTAAGTTAAGGGAGTAGACCCCAGTCATGGTAATAATCCCAGCAATCAGGGGGCTAATACCGACAGCTGTAATCATTAGCGCTGTAATTGCCCCAGCCGCTGCCCCCGCTAAGAAGACGATTAGGATATTAATTAAGGGATGAAAATCTAGTTGGATGAAGGCGGCACCAATACTAGCACCGACTACAAAGGCACCTTCAGTGGTTAGATCAGGAGTATTAAGAATTCTAAAGGTAATATATACGCCTAGACCCATAATGGCATAGAGGCTGCCCTGGGCTAGGGCTGAGAGAATAACTGTTAACATGGTGCACCTACTCTTTCTCGTTGACGTTAATCGCTTTTTCTGTAAATCCTGCTGGTGGTTTGATTCCTAAAGCCTTCAATGATTCATCATTATAGTAGAAATCATTTTTATCATTGTATTGGACTGGATAGGCATTTAGATTAGCACCTTCAATCAGGTCAGCAATAACTTTGGCTGTAAGCAAGCCATACTCGTATTGGTTAATGCCTACTGTCGCTACCCCACCCTCAGCAATCATGGAGTCAGCGGTTGGGAAGGTTGGTACGCCGGCAGCATTGGTAGCGGCAATCAAGGTAGGCATGGCACCGGCAATAGTATTATCATTAGGGATATAGATAGCGTCAACTTCCTGAGCCAATTGTTCAGCAACCGGTTTTAATTCATTAGTCGAAGAAATTGTTTTGACTTCGTAGTCGATGCCGTTATCCTCACAGTAAGCAATAGCATCAGCCACATTACGCCGAACATTGACTTCTGAGGAGGTGTACAAGATACCTAGTTTTTTCAAATTAGGCACAAATTCTTGAATCAATTGAATCTGTTCTTTTATCGGCGCATGATCGGCAATAGCGGTAACCGGACGACCCGGATTTTCAGGATTTTCTAACAGGCCGGCACCAACCGGGTCAGAGACTGCAGAACCAATCACTGGAATGGTCTGTCCTGAAGCATTATTAAGTGCTTGGGCAGCCGGTGTCGCAATACCAACTAAGTAGTCAACATCTTGGGCGACGAAATTATCAGCAATCCGTTTCAAGTTATTCTGATCACCTTGACCATTTTGATAAATGATTTCAATATTCTCACCATCATGGTAGCCCCGCTCAGCCAAACCATCATAGATTCCCTGGCGGATCTCATCCAAGGCCGGGTGGTCCATCATCTGTAACAAGCCGATAGTATGTTCAATTTGATTATTAACTGGCTTGTCACTATTTGCTTGATCTTGATTGCTATCGAAGCTAGCCCGCAGTTGTGGCAGACTGAAGGCAAGGATAATAAGGGCAGCAGCTAAAATAAAACCGGTAATTGAAAATTTCTTCTTCATTTTTTACACTCTTTTCTTTTTCAAACCCTGGCGACTGTCAGGTCCGGACTTTTGGATACAAAAAATCCCCACAAGGAATAAATTTGACTCCATGTGGGGATTCATAACACTTAGATGAAATGTCCACATAGATACAAGTCCAGACTAAAGCTGACGTTGTATCTATGTACCAGTCTACATATCTACAACGACTCTATGTGGCCAACGCCATGAAAAGTTTGCGGTAGTAAAAGTAAACATTTGGACATCTCCTCTCTTGATTTCTTAAAGTTAGTTTAAGCTTCGGATGAAAACTTGTCAAGACGTTTTGCAAAAAAGCTAGCCAGATAAGCTGATAACAAAACGATCAAGGGTGATGGGGAATGGCGAACCACTTGCAAATCAAGCCTTAAGAGCTATAAACACTACTATAACTACACCCCTGCAATTAGCCAGCTTTAATAATAAGCTGATATTTGCTATACTGAGCTATTGAGAAAGAGGTGGTTTAATGTCATTTGACGGCATGTTTACCCACGCCATGGTTGGCGAATTAAAGGCGACCTTCCAAGGCGCCCGTATCCATAAAATCCAGCAACCTTATGATTTATCAATCGTCCTATCGATTAGGGCCCAGCGTAAAAATCACAAGCTTCTAATCAGCGCCCATCCAAGTTTTGCTCGTATTCAGGTGACTGAAGAATCATATAGCAACCCCCAAACACCGCCTAATTTTTGTATGGTCTTGCGCAAGTATATCGAGGGCGCCATTATCCAAGATATCCGCCAGTATAAGAACGACCGGATCATTATCTTCGACCTCATCCACCGGTCGGAAGTTGGTGATGAAGCCAAGCGCCAATTGGTGGTTGAGCTGATGGGGCGCCATTCAAACCTTATCCTGGTTGATAATCAGGAAAAGATTCTTGATACCATTAAGCACGTCCCACCCTACCAAAATACCTACCGTACCCTATTACCTAACGCTAATTATATCTTACCCCCTCAGGGCGATAAGCTGAATCCCTTTGATTTTGATGCTGATCAAATCCAAGACTGGCCCCAAACGAGCCAAGCTATCCAAAGCCTATTTATGGGTTTTGGCCGCGATTCTGCTAATGAACTGCTTTACCGCATCCAAAACCAAACTAAACAAGCTCCTGCCCAAGTGGTCCAAGCCTTTTGCCAGGAGTTTGAACCGGACCATTACCAAGCTACTTTGATTGTCGGTGAAAATAAGGTTAACTTTCTAGCCTGTGATTACCATACCCTAACTGGTGAACGGAGCCAATATGAAACATTAAGCAAATTGTTGGATGTCTACTATTTAGAAAAATCTCGCCAGGACTGGCTCAATCAGGTGGCTAATAGCTTAATTCAAACAGTTAACCGTAATCTTGACCGTAACCGTAAAAAATTAGCCAATTTAGCTGATGATGAAAAACAAGCCCAGGGTGCTGATGACTTCCGCATCAAAGGCGAACTACTAACCGCCTATCTCTACCAGCTTGAAAAAGGCCAAGACCAAGTAACACTGGCTAATTTCTACGACCAAGACCAGCTGTTAACCATCAAATTAGATCCGGCTAAAACACCTTCAGAAAATGCCCAGTGGTATTTTAAACGTTACAATAAACTCAATGATGCCCATCAGTATATTGCCCAGCAAAGCCAGCAGGCCCAGGCAGAAATTGATTACCTAGAGTCAGTTATGACCGCTATCGAACTATCCGATGCCAAGGAATTAGAAGATATCCGTGCTGAATTGGTAGACCAAGGCTATCTACGTCGCCAGGGCAAAAACCCTAAAAAGCATAAGTCCCAAGCTAAAACTATCCAGGTTGAATCAGTAGCAGGTAATACAATCTATATTGGTCGTAACAACCAGATGAATGACCAGCTGACCATGCGGCAAGCGCATAAAGACCATTACTGGTTCCATACCAAAGATATACCAGGCTCACATGTCATTTTGGCTACGGCTAATCCCAGCACGGATGAAATTATCCAAGCAGCCAAACTAGCGGCTGCCCATTCCAAATACCGTCACTCGGCTAATGTACCAGTTGACTATACCCAGGTTAAACATGTCAAAAAACCGAATGGCGCCAAACCAGGCTTTGTTAATTACTTTGACCAACAAACCGTCTTTGTGACACCCGACCAGGATTAATTTTCCTTAAAAATAACATTTTTACGAACGTACGTTTGTAATCCCTGCCTAGCTATGCTAAAATATACTTAGTATTAAAGGAGGCTAAACCCATGAAAGAGCGACAATTAAACATCTTACGCTGTATCTATGACCACGTTAGCGACAAGGGCTTTCCTCCTACCGTTCGAGAAATTTGTGACCAGGTCAACCTGGCCTCTACCTCTACCGTCCACGGCCACCTAGCCAAGCTAGAAACTAATGGCTACTTGTTTAAGGACAAGACCAAGCCACGGGCGCTTGAGATCACACAAAAAGGACTTGAAGCGCTAGGAGTCGGCAAACCTGGAATTCCTATTATTGGGACAGTAACAGCTGGGCAACCCATCACTGCCTACGAAGATGTCGAAGATTATTTCCCCTTCCCGCCTGGCTACCAAGATATCGATGATGAGATGTTTATGCTCAAAATCCGTGGCGATTCTATGGTAAAAGCAGCAATTCTCGATGGCGACTATGTTATCGTGAGGAAGCAAAATACTGCTAACAATGGGGACATTATCATTGCGATGACTGACGAAGATGAAGCTACTTGTAAACGATTCTTCAAAGAAGCCGACCATATTCGTCTACAACCAGAAAACGATGCTTATGAGCCCATCATTCTAGACTCTTGTACCATTCTTGGCCAAGTAGTCTCTCTCTTCCGCCACCATACTTATTAAAGAGTTAATTAAAACTACTATAAAAAGCGATGACTACCTGTGCATAGGTAGTCATCGCTTTTTTCTTTTGTCTTGATTATGGTCTAGTAGTGTAAAATTGATACAACTTCAGTATTAGGGATTTTCTCACGACCCTTGAGGTCATCAAGTTCAATCAGGAAGGCTGCCCCTACTACTTCAGCCCCCATTTCAGTTAATAAGTCAACGATGGCTCCAATCGTACCGCCTGTCGCTAATAGATCATCCACCACTAAAACTTTTTGACCAGCTTTTATATCATCCTTGTGAATCTGCAAGGTTGATTGCCCGTATTCCAAACCATAGTCGATAGAAACGGTTTCGCGAGGTAATTTGCCCTTTTTGCGAGCAGGTATAAAACCTTTCTTCAGCTCAAAAGCTACTGGGCAGCCAACAATAAAGCCACGAGCCTCGGGACCAACGATGACATCAACCTCTTTAGAAAGTGCATAGTCAACAATTTCTTGGATAGCTTGGTGGAAAGCTTCTCCGTCAGCCATCAAAGGTGTGATATCACGAAAAATAATCCCTTCTTCAGGAAAATCATCAACCCGGGCAATATAATCTTTAAAGTTCATAGTTAGGGTCCTCCTCAAAAAAATAACGCTTAATAGTTTCCTGGTCTTGGTAGAGCCAGAACTTCTCCGCCTGGCTCTGAGCTTGACGTTGGTCAAATAAAGGCGATGCCAGCAAATCCTGTTTACCAGTGGCAGCAAGGAGACTAAAGATTGGTCCTTGCCACTGGGCCAAGCCCCGTTCAATTAGGACGGCCAATATAAATTTTAACTTATTTACACTAATTTTTAAATACTGGGCTAAATCACCTTCCTTGCCCTTAAGCGGTAAAGGTGGGTGACCTTTTAAATAACGGTAGACAATGGCAAAATCTTGACGAGATACTGGTCCTTCCAAATAAGCTTGGTCAGCTGTAAAGGCAAATACATGCATATTTTTGATGCCAGTAGCCGTCAACAATTTATCGACCAAGTCTAATTTAGTGAAACAGTCAAAAACCACTAGCTGATCGGCACCAAGCGCCCCTAAATCCTCCTGACTAGCCTGGACTAGGTCTTCCTTAGTTAAAGCGATCGCATCTTTAGGCAGGTCAGGCTGGTAATGATCACGATACTTAGCCTGGTCGAACAAATAAATGGCAGCAGATATTTGGAAAATATCTGACCGGGTCTTGGCCTGGCGTAGATTATAGACACTGGCCTCTTCAACCGCCAAATCAATGATTTGCGCCTGAGGGCTGACAGAGCCATTCCATTCGTTAATCGACAAGCTAACCACCAAATCAACCGCCTGGCCTATAGTTAATTGTTTAGCTAAGGGGCCTTTACCAAAACCAATCGCAACCAACTGATCGTGGTCAGTCGATTTAAGACTTAGTTTCAAGGTCATCCCATCCTTACCTAGGGCTTGGATATTGGTGATTTCTTGTTTCTCTAATAGAAAACGTGGCTGGCTATTATCGCTACCAAAAGGCCGCAACTTATCTAGAGAGCGAATATTGGCTAAGTTAACCTGACTAGCTGGGATAGCCATATCGATAGCCAAGTCTTGCTTACCAATAATTTCATCGTGGTAGTGGCTGGCTAGCTCCTGTAAGCGATCAGCCCAAGCTGGGAATTGGTCAGCACGCACTGACATCCCTGCCGCCATGGCATGACCACCAAATTTATCAGCTAAATCACGCACTTGGTCTAATAGTTGATATAGGTGGACAGAGGCTAGGGACCGACCAGACCCCTTATAAACCTGGTCTTCTTCCTTATAGGTCAAAACAATGCTCGGCCGTTGATAGGTCTCTACTAAACGTGAAGCGACAATGCCCAGCACCCCCTCATGCCAACTGGCCTGGCTCACAATAATGATATCAGGCAAATTGGTCTGGCTGTCTACCTGATCCATGGCTTGCTGAGTAATTTGAGCAACCAAATCTTTGCGCTCTTGATTCGCTGCTTCGATTTGGTCAAGAATTTCTCTTACCTCTAATTCATCAAAAGAAGTCAGCAAGCGCACACCCGGACTCGCATCTCCTAAGCGCCCTAAAGCATTGAGGCGTGGGCCAATAATAAAGCCTATTTTTTCTTCATCCAGCTGTTGAGGTGATAAAGACTGGTCACTAAAGAGCATCTGCAAGCCCAGACGCTCAGTTTGGCTTAGTTGCTGGATGCCGGCTTGGACCAGGGCCCGGTTTTCACCAGTCAAGCTGACTAAATCGGCTACCGTGCCAATCGCAGCTACATCTAACATCTCTGCTGGCATCTCCCCCATCAGGGCGGTCACCAATTTCAAGGCCACACCAGCTCCTGATAAGTCATCAAAAGGATAGTCACCCTGCGGATGACGCGGATGGATAATGGCATAAGCCTCAGGTAGCTTGTCACTAATTTCATGGTGGTCAGTAACGATGACATCAACCCCCGCCTCCTTAGCCTTAGCCAAGGCTTCAAAGCCAGCTACACCATTATCAACCGTGATAATTAAGTCAATGCCCTGGTTAATATAGTATTTGTAAACCTGCCAATTGGGACCATAGCCGTCATCAAAACGATTGGGTAAATAATAGGTGACATTGGCACCCATGGCTTCTAGTGCTTCATAGAGGATAGTTGTTGCCGTAATCCCATCAGCATCATAGTCCCCATAAATTAAAATAGATTGAAATGATTCAATAGCCTGGTTGATGCGGTCAACTGCACGCTCCATATCATAAAATAGGAAAGGATCATGGAAAACCGGGTTGCCACCCAAATAATTGGTCAAATCAATCAGATTACGGTAACCGCGCTGGTAGGCGAGCTTTACCAAAACTGGATTTTCACCACTTTCAGCCGTTAAATCCTGGATATTTTCCAAGTCTTTTTCGCTTAAATCTGGCGCTTGCCACTTATATTTAGCTGGTAACATATCATACCTCACGATCTTAAATTAAAGTGATTGAAGGCCCATTGACTGGCTCGGGGCATTAAATTAGGAAAGAGGGCCCAGGCAATTATTGGCAAGCGGTAATAGGCTGGCGCAATTAAGCAGGCTTGCCTTTTATGCCAGGTCTGGACCATCTGCCGGGCTAGCCGGTCAACCGGAATCGCAAAAGTTTCGTTCAAGCCAGTCTGGCCAGCCTTTTCAATAAAGGGAGTCCCTGAAATTGGACCTGCTAATACACTAGAAACTTGAATATCATATGGTGCTAAGTCAAAGCGAAGCCCATTAGCAAAGGCATGCAGACCTGCCTTGCTGGTCGCATATAAGGTCCGGTCTGGTGTTTGGGCTAAAGCCGCCACTGAAGAAACCAGCATAATCTGTCCTCCCTGGCCCTGGACTAACAAGACTTGGGCGAATTCTAAGGTCAGTAAAATGGCATGTTTAAGATTTAAATCTAAACTAGCGCTGGTTTCTGCCTTTGTGTGTTTTAGGGCGGACTCAAAGCGGGCAGAGGCTGCGCAATGTACCAATCCAGCTAATTGCCCCTGGCTTTGGCAGTAATCAATCAGGGCAGTCATTTGCTTTAGATCTGCCAAGTCAGCCTGAAAATAGTGACAAGCACGAGCGCCCAGACTGAGGCAGCGGGCTTGCACTGCCTTTAGGGCAGCTAAATTGCGACCAGTAAGTATCAGTTGATGGCCTTTTTCGGCCATTTGGCAAGCAAAGTGACTACCTAAGCCTGAGCTAGCCCCTGTAATACAAATATAGCCCCCTGCCATCAATCTACCTGACCAATCGTAAAGCTATCAAAATCATTGGCTAAATAGGTGTTAGAAAACTCCTGGCGGGCATCCCTAATTAATTGCTGGCTTAGCTTGCCAACATAGCGGGCAGAAATATGAGTCAGGATTAACTGTTTGGCGCCAGCTTGCTTAGCGACCCGGCCCGCTTGGTCGGCTGACGAGTGGAAATAATCATGGGCTTGCTTACTGTCAGCAGCAGCAAATGTTGCCTCATGGACCAACATATCAACCCCTTGCGCCAAATCAATAGCCCCTTGGCAATAACGGGTATCTCCTAAGATTGTCACTTTACGACCAGCTTTATCCGGGCCAACAAAGTCAGCCCCATGCAGTACCTGGCCATCTGCCAGTGTAATTGTCTTGCCGGCCTTCAATTGGCCCAGTAGCGGTCCATTAGGTACCCCGGCAGCCATAGCCTTGTCAACCATTAGTTGCCCGGCCTGGTCCGCCTCTTCAATGCGGTAACCATAAGACCTGATGCCATGTTTTAGCACTTGATAGGTCACCTTAAACTGCTGGTCAGCAAAAGCGACTCCCTGGTCTTCAGTTAATTCAATTATTTCAAGCGGATAACCCAGTTTACTTTGGCTCACCTTCAGGCTGGTTGTGACAAATTGTCGCAAGCCTTTAGGACCATAAAGGGTCAACTTATCATCCCCACCCTGGTGGGCCCTGGATGACAGAAAACCAGGCAAGCCATAGATATGATCACCATGAAGATGGGTAATAAATATCTTAGTTACCTTGCGCGGCTTTAAGGTCGTTTGTAAAATTTGATGCTGGGTGCCCTCCCCACAATCGAAGAGCCACATTTCATTACGCTCGTCTAAGAGCTTGAGCATAATAGCAGTGACATTACGGTTTTTACTCGGAACACCCGCACCAGTTCCTAAAAATGTGATTTCCATGGCTGCTCCTTTCAATAAAAATGGTGGTAGGCTGGCTACCACCTCAAAATAATAAAATGCTTTTAGTTAATCAAAAAACTCAAACTCATAATCTAGAATTCTGACAATATCGCCCTCTTGAGCACCTGCTTCTACCAGGGCTTGGTCAACACCAATCCGCTTTAAGTGGCGGGCAAAGCGCAAGGCCGATTCGTCATACTCCAGATTAGCCATCTTGAAGGATTTTTCAATTTTATCGCCGGATAAAACAAAGACGCCATCGGGATCTCGGTCAATATAAAATTCAGGCTCTTCTTCCGCTAGCGTATAAAGTTGAACTTGGTCAGTCGCTTGGGCAGCCTCTTCCTCAGCTAACTGGGCTAGGCGCTCATTTTCCTGACTAACGAGCTCAGCTATCCGGTTGACAAGATCATCAATGCCTTCTTTTTGGTAGGCAGAAATTGGGAAAATTTCTGGCAAGGCTAAGTCAGGATGGTCACTAGCAAAATAATCCGCTAGTTTTGCCTTAAACTCTTCAAGATATAAAATTCCCTCAGGAATATCCATCTTATTAGCCACAATGACAGTCGGACGCTCTAGCAAGGTCTCATCATAAGCTAAGAGTTCCTTGTTAATCTTAACATAATCATCAAAGGGGTCCCGATTTTCATGAGCGCCCATATCAACCACATGCAAGATAACCTTAGTCCGCTCGACATGGCGCAAGAAACGAATACCCAGACCAACACCTTCAGCCGCCCCTTCAATTAGGCCGGGAAGGTCAGCTAGGACAAAGTCTTCACCGTAGTTAGGCCGGACGACGCCTAGATTAGGCGATAGGGTCGTAAAGTGATAATCACCTATCTTTGGTTTAGCGGCTGATACGATTGACAAGAGCGTTGACTTGCCAACAGATGGAAAACCAATTAGGCCGGCATCAGCAATCAATTTTAATTCTAAAATTAATTCCCTCTCCTGGCCGGGTTCACCATTTTCAGCGATTTCTGGGGCCGGATTGTTTTGGGTGGCAAACTTAATATTGCCTCGGCCGCCTCGGCCACCTTTAGCGACGACACATTCCTCACCGTGGTCCACTAAATCAGCTAAGACTTGGTTGGTTGCCGCATCCCGGATGGTTGTTCCGGGTGGCACGCTCACGTAAAGGTCATCAGCCCCCCGGCCATACATACCCTTGGGCATCCCATTCTCACCTGATTGGGCCTTAAAATGGCGGTTATAGCGGAAGTCTAATAAGGTTCTCAGTCCCTCATCTACTTTGAAGATAACTGAGCCACCCCGGCCACCATCACCACCAGCCGGTCCGCCGTCAGGTCGATATTTCTCACGCAGAAAAGCCACCATTCCGTCGCCACCTTTTCCAGCTTTGACAAAAATTTTAGCGTAATCTAGAAATGAACTTGCCATTAAAACCCTCCTTTCTTTAATTATGAATGATTTTACTTAGTAACAATTTTATTTGTATCTGCTAACTGACGAATTTGGCTAGCTGGTCCAGCTAAAATAGCCAAACGATTATCCCTAACCGCTTCATTGTCAGTAAAGACCATATTTTCAGCAAAGAAGGCCTCAATTAAAGGCACTAGGCTTTTAAGGTCTTGGTAGCGGCTCTCTGCCCCGGCTTGATTAGCTAGGTTTAGGCTGGCTTGGTAAAGCGCTGCCTCACTGTCTGTTTCAAACAAATCGCTATTAACAGCCTGGCCTAATACACCCAATTCTTGGGCTTTGCTACCCAGGTTAAGAATACGTGACCAAGCCTCAACGTTGGTCTTAAAGTCTGGGTCTTGGCTGTGCTGGTTCAGAACCTGGGCAGCTTCATGCTTGGCAACTACATCTGCTTGGTCACTAGCCCGCACCGCTTCCGAGATGTCGTAACGTACCCCAGCTTGTTGGTAGTTTTGCTTCAAGCGGTCGTCAACAAAATGACCTACTTGGTCGATGCGCTCAGCTACAGCTTGATCATCAAGCTGGTAAATATCTTTTAATAATAAGGCCAAATCTACTTGCCAATCAAATGGTAACTGATATTGCGATAAAATGCTAATAATACCTATCATCTGCCGACGCAGGGCAAAAGGATCATTGGAGCCAGTAGGTATCCGACCAATGTTAAAGAAAGAAATAATTGTATCTAACTTATCAGCCACGGCAAACAAAATTCCTAGATCAGAAGTTGGTAAGTCGCCCCCTGCTGCTAGCGGCAAATAGTGTTCCCGAATAGCTTGGGCCACTTGGGCACTTTCACCAGCTTGGTTAGCATAAATTTCGCCCATAGTACCTTGCAGTTCAGAGAACTCATCTACAATACCAGTTGTAAGGTCAAATTTATAAATTTTGCTGGTCCGGTCTAAATCGGCTTTTTGAACCTGGCTAAAGGCGCCGTCAGCTTGCTTTTGCCACTTTTCTTTTAAATAGGTCGCAATCCGGCCAACTCGGTCCATCTTATCCCCCATGGTCCCGATTTCAGCGTGGAAGGTCATTTTCCGGGCTTTCTGTGCAAAGTCATCAATGGTATGGCTTTGGTCTTCGTTGACAAAGAAGACCGCATCTTCTAAGCGGGCAACTAGAACTTTTTCGTTACCTGCTCTAACCATATCGATATGGTCAGCTAAACCATTACGAACAGCTACAAAATGGTTAATTAATTTACCCTGTTTGTTTTCTACCGGGAAGTAGCGTTGGTGGTCTTGCATCGTCGTAATCAAGACTTGACGCGGTAATTCCAAATATTTTTCGTCGAAATCACCAACAAAGGCCGTTGGATACTCAACAATATTAATAACCTCATCTAAAAGATCATGGTCGACTAAAATAGCAAAATCATTAGCAGCTGCTAAGCCTTCGATTTGGTCAACTATCATCTGTTTACGCTCTACAGGATCAGCAATCACATACTGGTCGCGTAAAATAGCCAAATAGTTGTCAGCTTGATCAATATCTACCTGGTTTTGCCCTAGGAAGCGGTGGCCCCGACTAGTGCGTCCAGCTTTAACACCTAAAAATTCGAATGGCACAACTTGGTCATCTAAAAGGGACACAAACCAATGAATTGGCCGAATAAACTCAAAAGATTCGTTAGCCCAGTGCATAGTTACTGGGAAGTAGATTTTATCGATTACAGTATAAAGATTGCCCAAGATTTCTTGAACAGGTTGCCCTGGTTGGTGGACTCTGACATGGGCATAGTCGACCCCCTTAATTTCCTCGAAATAAATATCATCAGGGCTGAGTCCCTTGCCGCGGCTAAAGCCGATAGCGGCTTTGGTCCAGTTGCCGTCTTCATCCTGGGCCACTTTACGAGCTGGCCCCTTGGCAACTTCTTCTAAATCAGTTTGTCGGTCAGCAAGGCCGACCACATAGACAGCTAAACGGCGAGGAGTCGCAAAACTTTCGATTCGGTCATAGCTAACCCGCTGCTCAGTCAAGTAATCTGCTGTCAGCTGGGCCAATTGCTGTCTCGCACTATCAACATACTTGGCCGGGACTTCTTCTAGGCCAATCTCAAATAAATAATTATGTTTAGTCATTAGGCTTCCTCCTCTGCTAATAAGGCTTGGGCACTGGCTTCATCTAGTAACGGATAACCCAATTTCTTCCGTTCCGCCACAAAGGCCTTGGCCACTTGCCGAGCCATCTTACGAATACGTGCTAGGTAGGCTGCCCGATCAGTTACAGAAATAACACCACGTGCATCTAGCAGGTTGAATGTATGAGAGCACTTAAGAATATAATCATAGGCAGGATGAACCAGGTTATTTTCAATTTGCGCTAAGGCTTCAGCTTCATACTGGTTGAAAGCAGCGAATAGCATGTCGGTGTTGGATTTTTCAAAAGAATAAACTGAGTGCTCATATTCTGGTTGCTTAAAAATTTCGCCATATTTAACACCCGGTGCCCAGTCTAAATCATAAATAGAATCCACTTCTTGTAGATACATCGCTAGCCGCTCAATCCCGTAAGTAATCTCAGAAGTGACTGGTTTACAGGCCAAACCGCCGACCTGTTGGAAGTAGGTAAACTGGGTAATTTCCATCCCATCTAACCAAACTTCCCAGCCTAATCCGGCACAACCTAATGAAGGGTTTTCCCAGTTGTCCTCAACAAAACGTATGTCATGGGCCAGTGGATCAATACCGAGCATTTCTAAACTTTGAATATAGAGCTCTTGGATATTGGCGGGATTAGGTTTCATGACCACCTGAAACTGGTGGTGTTGGTAAACCCGGTTAGGATTATCTCCGTAGCGACCATCAGCAGGTCGGCGGGAAGGCTCAACATAACAAGCCTGCCAAGGTTCTGGACCAATCGCTCTTAAGAAGGTATATGGGCTCATTGTGCCCGCCCCTTTTTCTGTATCGTAAGCATTTAACACCAAGCAATTTTGCTGGGACCAAAAATTTTGTAAGCCCAGAATCATATCTTGAACGGTCTGTACAGCTTGCATCTTCATTCTCCTTTTTTATATAACCTATTAGTTTATAGCCATGAAAAAAGCCCCTATGTGTGTCAAACACACATAGGGACGATGTCTCGCGGTTCCACCCTACTTCTAGCTCAGCTAGCGCTTCATTCGTTTTTTCATGTCCTTGTAAAAGGGCCATTCACCAAGCTTTCTACCTGCTCCCACCAACCAGGCTCGCTAACACCAAGAGGCTTGGTTACCTCACTTTTACCTTCCACCCTATTTTAGACCAAATGGCGGCTTAATTCAATCTTTTTCTGCTGGTCCTGTTTTTAAACGGGCCAGTTGGTCTAGAAAAGAGCGGGTTTTCAAATGAAGACCAACATATTCCTCATAAAGCTGGTCAATCGCCTGGCGCAAGGCTAGTTTAGTTTCGGTCTGCAAACTAATTTTGCCAAGCTGCTGGTAGGTAATTTGGCTCAGCAAGCGTACAAAATAACCAGTCCGTCCCGACCAATGCAGCCGGCGGTCATCTAGGTGAAAGTGCTGGGGACAAAGCAGGCCATGGTATTTCATGGAATAATCAAATGCACCCTGGTCTTGGTGGCAATAGACACAACCTGCAAGGTAGGGAGTACTACCAAACTTGGGTAAGATTTGTAGCTCAAAAATATTGGTGATAATTTCTGGTTCAAAATCCTGGTTAAGGCAGGTAACTGCCCCCTGAAAAAGGTCAAATAAGGCAGGATCTAGGTCGCCGTCCTCCATACTGGCATCAACCAGACTGGCTAAATAAGCCGCGTGGGCATGGCGATCAATATCTTGAATAATCTGACTAGGAAATACCAGATTAGAGTAATCATTCAAAAAAGACAGGCCTTCTCGGTTAATCCGACCAATAAAGTCTGCTTGGACAAAGGGCTGGGCCGCGGTCCGAAAGTGGTTTTTTTGGGATTGAATGTGGCGCAAAAAAAACATCCTCTTTCCAAATTCCCGGGTAAATATTTTTACCATCATATCCTTATCACGATATTTTCGCGTAAATAAAACAATGCCCTTAAAATCATCGTAATAGTTTTCCTTAGCCATCTTACCAGCTCCTCCAACAAAGAAGAGCCTGGGGCATAAGTCCCGGGCTCTCGTTATTATTCGTATATTAGTAGCCTAGTCAGGTTTGAAAAAGCTGAACTGAATTGGTTTCACTAGGCTGACTCAGTATCTTGCAGATATTGGTCTGATTGCTTCCAGTGATTCATTCTGGAGCGCCAAGTCTCACACCCACCTTAACTAATAATTATCCGCCTTGTAACCAAACTGGCTGAGGGCCCGCCCCTTATCGCGCCAGTCTTTTTCAATCTTAACCCAAAGATTGAGGTAGACCCTAGATCCTAGTAGTTTTTCAATCTCTAAGCGGGCAGCCGAGCCAATTTTCTTGAGCATCGCGCCCTGTTTACCAATGACAATCCCCTTTTGACTCTTGCGCTCCACAATAATGGTCGCGTCAACGTCAATCACATGGGATTGGTCTGGATCTGGCACCATCGACTCGACCACAACTGCAATTGAGTGTGGAATCTCTTCGCGGGTATGATGGAGCAGCTGCTCGCGAATTAACTCACTGACGATAAAGTATTCCGGATGGTCAGAAATTTGATCAGCAGGATAATACATCGGGCCTTCCGGCATCAATTGAGCCAATTTTTCCATCAGGTAATCGACATTAGCCCCTTCTACCGCTGAAATAGGAATAATTTCATCAAAAAGTTCAGGCTCCGGAATATCGACCATGAATTCCTGCATTTCCTGCTTAGAAACCTTGTCAATCTTATTGACTAGGAGGAACTTAGGCACTTGATGGCCGCTGAGTTTATCCATCACAAATCGGTCACCAGGACCAATTTTTTGCTCGACATTCACTAGCATTAAGATGGCGTCAACCTCACCTAAAGCCTGGTAGGCAGATTTGACCATAAATTCGCCTAGTTCATGCTTGGGCTTATGAATACCTGGTGTATCAATAAAAATAATCTGCATATGGTCATCGGTATAGACGGCCTGAATCTTATTACGGGTGGTTTGGGCCTTGTCGGACATAATAGCTACTTTTTGACCAACAATGCGGTTCATCAGAGTCGATTTCCCCACATTAGGGCGGCCCACAATGGCGACAAAACCGGATTTGAAAGCTTGTTCTTCTTTTTCTGGCATAAAAACTCCTTTAGGCAATTAAAGATAAAAGTTTAGGTATGAAAATAATTAGACCTACCGCTACCGCAAAAATAGCAGCTGTCAAAACAGTCCCTGCCCCCACATCCTTGACATGTTTAGCAACAGGATGGTACTGGTCACCAACAATTAAATCAATGGTCCATTCGATAACGGTATTGACTAGCTCCATGGTCAAAACTAAAAGACAGGCTAAAATAAGCACTAGCCACTCCCAAGAGGCCAGGCCAACCAGGCAACCTAAAAGCAAAACGGCCACCGTAGCGGTCAACTGAAAGCGGAAATTACGCTCATGTTTCAGCACAAAGCTGATGCCTTCTAGGGCATGGCCTAGGGACTGGAAAAAGTGTTTGTTCTTGCCAATTTGCGGGCGATAAGCTCCTTGATCAGTCGGCTCTTGTGAGTCCATAAGCATCTAGCAACTCCTTCTGCAGGCCAAACATTTCTTTTTCATCTGCTGGGGTCATGTGATCATAGCCATTTAGATGTAAAAAGCCATGTAAGGCTAAGAATCCTAATTCACGGTCCAGGGAATGGCCATAATCCTTAGCCTGGTCTACTGCACGCTCGTAGGCAATAAATAAATCCCCTATCTCACGTGGTAAATCATCAGGCAAGCCAAAAATGGCCATTTCACCCTCACCTTGGTCCTCAATGGCGAAAGAAATCACATCGGTCACCTGGTCCTTACCGCGGTAGTCGCGATTGATTTGCTGAATGTCTGCGTTAGAGACAATCGTCAGCGACATTTCAATCTGGTCTTCTGGATAAAGTTGGTGACTAGCAAAATTAAGTAGGTCGATTAATAGTTCCTGTTGCTGGTCATTTAAGTAATGGTTTTCATCTGTGAATAAAATATCTAACATCGCTAGCCTCCTATTTTACGGCTGGGTCTTCGTCAGCATAGGCTTTAATAATAGCGGCTACAACGGGGTGGCGAACCACATCTTCAGCATCAAAGTAGATAAAGCGCATGTCCTTTAACCCAGCCAGCTTTTCTTTGGCATCTAAAAGACCGGATTTAACCCCACGTGGGAGGTCAATTTGGGTGGCATCCCCGTTAACAACCATGCGGGAACCAAATCCCAAGCGCGTTAAAAACATTTTCATCTGGGCTGGCGTTGTATTTTGCGCCTCATCCAAAATGACAAAGGCGTCTTCCAAGGTCCGCCCCCTCATATAAGCAAGGGGCGCAATTTCAATCACTTCTCGCTCAATTAAACGCTCCGTATACTCTTTGCCTGCCACACTATAAAGGGCATCATAGATTGGGCGTAAATAAGGATCGACCTTTTCCTTCAGATCACCAGGAAGGAAGCCGAGACTCTCCCCTGCTTCAACCGCAGGCCTAGTAAGGATAATTCTTTGAACTCGGCCCTGTTTAAGGGCTTGGACAGCTAAGACCACTGCAAGGAAGGTTTTCCCCGTACCAGCCGGCCCAATGCCAAAGGTAATCGCATTGTGGTTAATGGCATCAACATACTGCTTTTGACCAAAGGACTTGGCCCGAATAGCCTTGCCTTCATAATTTTTACCAATTGCCTGGTCATAGAGATCAATAAAATGCTCTAGGGTACCATTAGCAGCCATTTTAATGGCAGTCATTAAATCGCGGTCAGTCAAACGAATATTACGCCCCAAAAGTTCTTCTAATTGATATATAAGCTCAATTACTAGCTGAACCTGGTCGCTAGGGCCAACAATCTCAATTTTATCCCCTCGCGAATTAACAGCCACCTCAAAATGATCCTCAATTAGTGACAGATTTTTATCATGAGGGCCATAAATCTGGATGGCATTAGCTGGGTCTTGTAGGTAAATTTCCTTAGCGATTTGCTTGTCGGTCAAAGATTTTACGCCTCCTCTAATGTATTAGTCTTATTATAACAAATGTTGGCCCGCTAGGCGAACACATTGATAAAAGTCTAGAAAAAGAAAAAACCTGACCACAAGGGCCAGGCTTAATAATAGCGTATAAAATGAATATAACGAGGTCATATCAAGAATGCTCAATGACACAAACCTCGCGCCTCTCGACAGTTCCTTCTATACTTTTATGCAAGTGCTATACTCTCGTAATCATTAGAATTTACGCTTACGCGCAGCTTCTGATTTTTTCTTACGACGAACAGATGGTTTCTCGTAATAATCACGTTTACGAGCTTCTTGCAAAGTACCAGATTTTGAAACTGTACGTTTGAAGCGACGAAGAGCATCATCAAGTGATTCGTTTTTACGAACTACTGTTTTTGACATGGATTTTCCCCTCCCCTCGTTACAACAAATCATTTTCTCACAATTAAGAAAATGTTCTGTAAAAGATTATAGCGATAATTAAATAATTCGTCAATAAAATATCTGATTTTTTATTGGTTTTCGGGATTGCAGTCCGGGCAGAGTCCCTGAATTTCAAAACGGTGACCCTGAATTTTACAGCCCGGTAGCTGGTCAACAAAAATATCCATGGGGCAATGATGGATGGGTATGGTTTTACCACAATTGGTACAGATAAAATGATGGTGGCCCAAATGCGGAGAACAGTGGCGGGTAAAAATCATTTCGCCATTTAGATCAGTCTCTTCTAGCAAATGATGGTCGGCAAAGAGCTTTAAATTTCGGTAGATCGTATCAAAGCTCATATTAGGATACTTATCCGCGATTGCTTCTTGAACCTGGTGGGCAGTAAAGGCCCGGTCATGGTCTTCACCAGCAAAAACCGCCAATAAATCAGCCCGTCGTTGAGTGTATTTATAACCAGCTTCCTTAAGCTGGGTCATCGCTTCTTGCACAAAATCAGCCATAATATCCCTCCCTCGTCCTTATTCTTATTTTATTATAGCGAAAAGACTTGCAAAAGCAATTATACTTGACTCATAATAGACTAAAATAAGGAGGTCTTCCCATGTCACAAGCAAACCACCAGGACCAAACCAGCATTTTTTATCTCATTTCTGACGCTGTTGGGTCCTTAGTCAATAACACCTTTAATAGTGCCCTGGTCCAATTTCCCACCGCTAAATATGATGTCCAGCGCTATCCCTTTGTGCAACATATTGATGCCCTAGCCCCTATTTTGGAAAGGGCAGCCCAAAACCAGGCCCATATTATTGCTTCTTTTTCCCAGCCCGAAATGAACCAGTATGCCCAGGACTTCTGCCAGGACCACCAGCTTTTTTACTATGGGGTCTTACAACCGGTGATTGATGTCATGTCTAAGGATTTTAACATGGCGCCTACAGGTAAACCTGGTTCAAAGCACCGCTTAGATGACGAATATTATAAACGCATTGAAGCCCTAGAATTTGCTGTCCTCAACGATGATGGTCAACATCCTTCCCGCTTTGAAGAAGCTGATATTGTCCTATTAGGTATATCTAGAACTTCAAAAACGCCCCTGTCCATGTATCTGGCCAATTCGGGTTATAAGGTGGCTAATTTGCCGCTCGTACCCGAAGCCAGAGTGCCTGACACTATCTACCAGATTGACCGTCGTAAAATCATTGGCCTCACTAACGATGTTAACGTGCTCAATAAATTCCGCCGTGAACGGATGATTGCTTATGGCCTAGGTGATCAGACCCGCTATGCTAATGATAATCGCATCCAAGAGGAATTGGATTACGCCCATAAGATTTATAACGAACTCCAATGTCCAATCATTAACGTCGCTGACCGGTCAATCGAAGAAACAGCCACCCTCATCTTGATGTTCTTGAACCTAGAGAACAAACCCATGTAAAGACAAGTATAAAAACTTTAGATCTAGAAAAGTCTAGTCAAGACCAAATGTTTAGACAAAAACCGGACGATATTTTGAAAATATCGTCCGGTTTTTTTACTTGTTGTTTATATGTTTTCGTACAGAAAGGCAATTTGCTTCAAGTTAATTGTGGTGGTATCGGTAAAAAAGTCCATATAGTTACGCCGGTTAGGGGTAAATATAACAACCACAGCTAAAATAGGCAAGTGGGTCAGTATCATTTTCCCCAAACCATCTCTGACCAGGCACATTGAAAAAGGCAACTGCCTATATTCATCGTGGACAAGCTGTATTTTAAACAAGGCTTTGCCGATCGATTGGCCATTAGTCCAATAGGATGCCAGGCTGAAATAGCTGATTAAAAGCAGCTGGTATACCAAGTAAGTTAGCCAGGCTGTCGTTAAAATATGAGGCCAAACGATACTGACAAGACCAATAACAAGCTGGTTAATGCTAGCTACAATCGCCATATCCAGCAAAAAGGCCCAAAGACGTGACCAAAATCCTGCATACATTTGCCGGCTAAAGGCGGTGGTTAATGGTCGCTTAAAGTTTTGCCGGGCGACAGCCAAAAGGGCTTGCAAGTCTAGGCTTTTAACCTGGTCTTGGCGGTCTGCTTTGGCAGCAGTAATTTCAGCTTCTAACTGACCGGCATAAAGGCTTTGGTTAAGCTCGGGTGCGGGATAGTCAGGAGAACCTGCTTTTTTTGACTTGGGTCTAAACATATTAGGCACCCCCGTACAAATAGTAGAAGCGCGGTGCTTGTCCCGATTCGAGCAAGTGGTTCATGGCTTCAATTTGCGCAGCCGGTGCTTGGTCCTGGCCGCCATTTTGAAGCTTAGCCAACATTTCTTTAGCTTGAGACAAGGCTGGCAGTAAACTGTTTAAGGCCGGATTAGGAATTTTAGGACTGTAGTCAACAACCATAGCCTCTCCCAGGTTCAGATCAGACTGGAGGGCTGCCAGGGCATCTTCTTTAAAGCCCAGTTCATCAACCAAGCCATTATCCTTGGCCTGCTGACCGGTGTAAGTCCGGCCATCAGCCAGCTTACGTACCTGGTCTTCATTCAGCTTAGGCCGGCCCTGGTCCACAATACTAACAAACCGGTCATACATCTGGTTGACCTGTGACTGGTAGATTTTTTTCTCATCATCAGTCATATCCCGGTAAATCGCACCAGCATCCTTAGGGCCACCAGATTTAAAAACTTCAACCTTGAAACCATGCTCATCCATAAATCCTTTGGCATTTAAGGCCTGAGAGATGACACCGATTGATCCTGTGGTCGTATTGATATCCGCAAAAACCTTATCGCCAACCATGGAAATCATATAACCACCTGAAGCAGCTACCGGCCCTTGCGAGACATAGATTGGCAACTGGCGGGCCTCTTTAAGGTCAGCCAGGGCCCGATACAATTGGTCAGATTCATAGACGCCACCACCTGGCGAGTTAATAACCAAAAGCAGGGCTTTAACGGTTTTATCTTCCTTAATTAGATCGATTTGATCTAACAGGTCTTCATGACGATAGCTTTGTGGGCTAGCCAGGGGCGAATCTTCGGCCTGACCAGCAATTACCCCCTCCACATTGAGCACCGCAATCCTTTGATTGGGATTACCTGGGACAATCACCTCTTGGTCAGCTTGCCCCAAGGCTTCTTGTACAGTCTCACTCGAAAGCGTGTGGTTGGTCATTGTTTGTCCTAGCGCCCCCATCACTAGGAAGAGGGCCGCTAAAATTACCAGAAACCATGTGCGTTTTTTCATCGCTCTACTCCTTAATCAAGGTCAATACTAGTCACTTCCAGAGATAATTCTTCTAATTGGTCATCAGAAACTGGTGATGGTGCCCCTGTTAGCGGATCAAAGGCGCGACCATTTTTAGGGAAGGCAATGACTTCACGAATATTTTCCTCACCAGCAATGAGCATCACTAAGCGGTCTAAACCTAGCGCTAAACCGCCATGTGGTGGGAAACCGTAGTCTAGGGCATCTAATAAGAAGCCGAATTGGGCTTGGGCTGATTCTTGACTAAAGCCAAGAGTTTCAAACATTTGCATTTGCAAATCTTTATTGTGAATCCGTAGTGAGCCCCCACCAATTTCGTAACCATTAAGCACAATATCATAAGCTTGGGCATAAACCTGGTCAGGCTGGTCAGCTAACTTGTCTAAATCAGCTTCATTTGGCATGGTGAATGGGTGGTGCATGGCATTATAACGGCCAGCTTGATTATCGTACTCTAAGAGTGGCCAGTTGACTACCCAGAGGAAGTTGAATTGATTTGGGTCCATCAAGTCTAGCTCGCGGGCAAATTTCAAGCGAATTTCAGCTAATGATTGGTTAACGACACTAGCTTGGTCAGCTAAGAAGACTAAAATATCCCCTGCTTGTGCTTGTAAGCGGTCGGTTAGTGGTGCTGGATTATCCTTAAAGAACTTGCCAATTGGTCCAGTCAAACCGTCATCTGTTACCTTAATCCAAGCCACACCCTTGGCACCAAAGGTTGAGGCAAAATCAGTTAGACCATCGAGGTCCTTACGTGAATAGTTGTCACCGGCGCCTTTAACATTAATGGCTTTAACGATGCCGCCATTTTCAACTGCCTGGTTGAAGACCTTAAAGTCGTACTGGTCAACAATATCAGAAATGTCGACCAAGTGCATATCAAAGCGGGTATCAGGTTTATCAGTACCGTACTTGGCCATGGCTTCATCGTAAGAAATCACTGGGAAGGCCTGGTCAATTTCAAGTCCCCGGCTTTCTTTCATCACCTGTTTAAGCATAGCTTCCACAATATCACGAATTTCTTCTTGGCCTAAAAAGCTGGTTTCTAAGTCAACCTGGGTGAATTCTGGTTGGCGGTCACCACGTAAGTCTTCATCACGGAAGCAGCGGACGATTTGATAGTAGCGGTCCATACCAGACGCCATCAATAATTGTTTAAATAATTGGGGTGACTGTGGCAAGGCATAGAATTGACCTTCATGGACCCGTGAAGGCACTAGGTAATCACGGGCACCTTCAGGGGTAGATTTGGTTAAATAAGGGGTTTCAATATCAACAAAGCCTAAATTATCTAAGTAATTACGGATGGCTTTGGTTACCTTATGGCGAAGTAGGATGTTTTTAGTCATTTCAGGACGGCGCAAGTCGACATAGCGATGTTTTAAGCGGATTTCATCATTAACATCAATGTCATCTTCAACCGCAAATGGCGGTGTTTTAGCGGTTGATAGGATAGTTAGCTGGCTAGCCATAACTTCTACTTCACCAGTTTTAATTTTAGGATTAACTAGGTCAGCTTCGCGAGCCACTACTTGTCCTTGTACTTCGATAATATACTCTGACCGTAATCTTTCAGCCTGGTCAAATTGGCCAGCCAAGTTTTCTTCATTAAATACAACTTGGACAATGCCTTCCCGGTCGCGTAGGTCGACGAAAATAACCCCACCTAGGTCACGGCGCTTTTGGACCCAACCTTTTAGGGTCACATCTTGTCCAACAAAATCTTTAGAAATTAAACCACAATATTCTGTTCTCTTCATTATTTATTATCTCCTTTAATCGCTTCGATGATTGGTCTAGGATCAGCGGCTAAATCAGCATAGGCAACGGTTTCTTCCTTGCCACTGGCCATATTTTTAATTTGTACAACCTGGTCGGCAATTTCTTGACCACCGATGGTAATGACCAGGTCGGCACCTTGCTTATCAGCTTCCTTGAACTGGCGCTTAGCCTTACGCATTAAAAAGTCACGGTCAGCCGTATAACCTGCTTGACGCAGCTGGTGGAGGACCTTCATGGCGTAACGGTCGGTCTCCTCCCCAATATTAACTACGTAAATATCAAGTGGGTGCATTTCAGGGACTTGGACGTCCTGATCAGCCATGGTTAAAATCAAGCGTTCCAGACCGATAGCGAAACCACAGCCTGGCACTTCTTGTTTACCGTCAGATAACTGACTGACCAAACCATCATAGGAACCGCCACCACAAATAGTGGCCTGGGCATTGAGGTCATCACCCAGGGGCATAATTTCAAAAATAGTGTCCTGGTAGTAATCTAGGCCGCGCACCATATTGGCATCAATTTCGTATGGAATCCCTAAATCATCAAGCATGGCTTGGACCATATCAAAACGGGCTTTAGACGCTTCTGACAAGTAAGCCAAGATCGACGGGGCACCTTTGACAAGTTCCTGGTCTTGCGGGGCTTTAGAATCAAGGACCCGCAGTGGGTTCTTATGTAGCCGGGTTTGCGAATCCTTAGACAATTGGTCAAAATGGGGTTCTAAATAATCAATCAGGGCCTGACGGTAGGCAAGCCGTGTATCGGGTGTACCCAAAGAATTAATCACTAGCTTTTTATTATGAATACCCAAACTAGTTAAAATATCCCAGGCTAGGCTAATAACTTCCACATCCGTATTGGCATTGGCATTACCAAAAACTTCAACACCCAATTGGTTAAACTGGCGTTGCCGACCACCTTGGGGGCGCTCATAGCGGAACATAGGGCTTAGATAGAAGACCTTATAGGGTTTAGCTTCTTCTGGCGCATATAATTTATGTTCGATGAAGGCCCGGACGACAGCGGCAGTTCCTTCAGGTTTTAGGGCGATATGGCGGTCACCCTTGTCGTAAAAATCGTACATTTCCTTTGAGACCACATCCGTAGTCTCCCCTACCCCACGCGCAAATAAGTCGTAAGACTCAAACATAGGGGTTCTAATTTCAAAATAACGGTAACGGTCTAGGATAGCTTTGGCTGTTTCTTCAACAAATTGCCAAACATCCACTTGACCAGGTAGAATATCTACCGTCCCTTTTGGTTTTTGAATCAATACACTTCCTCCTCTAACTGAAATAAAAAAGTCCCTATTCCAAAAATTGGAATAAGGACGAATTGTTCGTGGTACCACCTTAAGTTCAGTATCATTATACTCTCAAATGCTTAACGCGCATACACGGGATAACTTTGCATTATCCGCCTCCAGATTGTCACATGCAAGTACAGCCGAACCCTTTCACCAAGCGGGTCCTCTCTTGAGACTATAAAAGCAATCGATCCTTCATCAGCTATTTCTCAACTAGAATAACGAATTTCCCTAATAAAGTCAAGACTGGCCAAGAAAACTAGGTCAATAAATTAATCCTGAATAGAATTGCTTTTAACTAGTAAAATAGATAAACTAGTTTTACAAGTAGATGGGAGCAAGGCCATGCAGAAAGTAAAAGACCATATAAAAACCAACCAAAATCAATATATCATTTACCTGACCTTGATTGCTGTCCTCTTTGCCCTAATTGGATACGATATATACCAACACAACAAGGCCCACAGCCGGGTCATCCAATCTCCGGTTGTCAATATGCGCCAGGGGCCGAGCGTTACCTATGACATCCAGGAGCAAGTTAAAGCCGGCAGCAAATATAAGGTTCTCGACGAAAAAAATGATTGGACCTATATTGCCTTAAATAACGGTAAAGTCGGCTGGATACCAAATTGGTTATCGACCGGTCAGCTACCTGATGAGGCTAACGGTTTTATTGCGACCGTGATCAAAGATCAGGCCCAGCTCTACGATGCTAGCGACCAGACCAATGTCGTGGCAACTGCTGATCGTAATCAAAAGTTCCCTATTCTTCATCAAGATAAGGGGCTAGTACAAATTCAATTGCCACAAAGTATTGCGTGGATCAACCAAGCTGATATCGAAATCACCCCTGGTAATATGCTTAACCGAGGACATTATGCCATGGATAGCGAAACCAGGTTGGCCTACCAAGAATTTTTAGCCAATTACCCAGCTAGCGTGAATACCAATGCAGAAGGCGTCAACCTCTATAGCCAAGCAGATACGAATTCAGAAGTCATTACAACCCTACCTAATAATGAACAGATGGGCTATCTGGGACAAGATGATATCTTCTACCAAGTTGAAACCATCGATGGCCAAGTTGGTTATGTCGCTAACTGGCTAGTCACCAGCAATGCCGATGTCATGGCTGAAGCTGGTAAAGCCGCCCGTGATCAAGGGGCTTTAGCTGGTAAAACCATAGTTGTGGATCCCGGTCATGGGGGTGAAGATCCTGGTGCCATTGATGCTAGTGAGAGCGTCTATGAAAAGGAAAACACCCTATCCACCGCTAATTATCTCAAAGAAGCGCTAGAAGCTGAGGGCGCCAAAGTAATCATGACCCGCCAAGAAGACGTGCTGGTTGACCTAGCTGAAATTCCTCAAATCGCCAACCAGGCTGGAGCCGATGCCTTTGTCAGCCTCCACTATGATGCCGCTGAAGACCTCACCCGGTCCGGAACGACCGTTTATTATTATGATGAAGGCCTCTCCTACCAGCTCGCCCAACAGGTCCAAGCCCAGCTGATGGAACAAGGGCCACTACGGTCTAACGGTAGCCACTTTGGCGACTACCAGGTGCTAAGAGATAACCAGCGTCCTGCTATTTTGCTGGAACTAGGTTATATGTCTAACCCATATGACTTGTCTACCTTCACCCAAGCTGAATACCAAAAAACTGTTGCCAAGGCCATTGTGGATGGTCTAGCCTGCTATCTAGCAGATCAGCAAGCTTAAAACACTTTAAGAGTCAATCCTGGGTCATCCCCAGATTGGCTCTTTTTATTTTTCATTTCTATAAAATTTAATGAAACTAATTTTCATATTGTTTAAATAATTTCTTAATGTTATCTTATGATTATAAAATATTTTTAATGGAGGCCCACCCTATGTTAAAGAAAAATTTTAAATCGACCCTAGCAGTTAGCTTGTTCTCAACTGCTCTACTAGTTGGTCTAAGCCAACCAGTTCAAGCTGATGAGACCATCGAGCCAGTGACTGCTGATAACGTAGACAATAATCAGCCATCATCTCAACCAGAAACGCCAGTTGAGACTAATGTTGAAACATCAAACAGCAATGTAGCAACAGTCGCCGCAGATGGCACTAAATTAGATAGTTATGGTGTACCAATTGTTGAAGATAGCTGGATTATCCCTAATAGATCTAGTGTTAGACCAGCATTTATATATAATGATGAAGAGGAATTAGACTTTCCTTACGCAACTGAAGAGGTCTTTATTAAGAAAGGTGATTTTGATGTCCCATTAGATAAAGCTGGTATGCCAGAGCTAGTAATAGTGGACAACACTTACTATGTAATAAAACACACGCCGGAGTCAGATACTTACACTTACGATGATGAAAAATCTGGCGAAATTAAAACTGCTCCCTATGAGGGCGACCGAATTTTAGTGGTTAGAGCCTCTAAAGAAGATATCTTAAAGAGACGTCCTATGAAAGGGGCGGGACTGCGTGCTATTATCACGAAAGAATACGCCCTACCTGAAAAGGTCAAGCCAGCTACTACCATCAAAACACCTCTTTCTGCAACTAAAGATAACAGCAAGGACCCACAAGTTAACTTTAAAGCAGCCGATGGTAACATTTATACTGACCGGATTGCTGGCCAAAACCGCTTCAAGAATGCGGTAGCTATTAGCCAGGCTGGTTGGAACCAATCAGAAGTTGTCTTCCTAGCTAATGGTTACCAATTCGCTGACTCTTTAACTGGTGCTCCGCTAGCTGCGCTTTATGATGCGCCTATCCTATTAACTCGGGCAGACCGGATTGAAGAGGAAACAATCAAGGAAATTGCCCGTCTGAAGGCTCGCGAGGTCGTTATCTTGGGTGGTCTGCGCTCAGTTAACCAAGAAATTCAAGACCAATTGGCTAAGTCTTATGTGGTAACGCGCATCGGCGGTAAAAACCGTTACGAACAAGCAGCCCTTGTTGCCGCGGAAATGGCGAAAGCAACTGGCAAAACCCAAGACCAGGTCTTCGTAGCCAGCGGTGAAAGCTTTGCTGATGCTTTGTCTATTGCCCAAGTTGCTGCCCAAAAACAAATCCCTATCCTCTTAACTAGAGGCAACCGGGTTGAAAATGAATTTAAAGCCTATGTGAAGCCAGGCTTAAGCTACACCATCATTGGTGGCGAAGCAACTATTTCTAAAAAGGTTGCCCAAGAAATTGCTAAACATGGTAAAACCTACCGGATTGGTGGTCGCGACCGCTATGAAGTCAACCGCAACATCTTAAAACAATACGGTAATCCAAATAACCATACCTATGTTGTTTCTGGTGAAGCCTTCGCTGATGCCCTACCAGCTTCGGTACTAGCTAATAAACACAAGACTTCAATTTTATTAGTGCGCAACCATGAATTAACCCTGCAAGAGCAAGTTTTAAATGCGCTAAACAATAAAACCTTCAACCACTTTACTTTAATTGGTGGTCACAAAACATTAACCCAACATACTGAGAAGTTAATGCACCAACCTAAGTTGTTAGCACAATACATGGGTGTTAAATCTAGCCAAAAAATCACCAATAAAGATGCGCGAGGTCTGGTTCTTAATGCAGTGACTTTATTTAGTCGCCCAGAATTAACCTACCATGCTCGTGAAATTGGTAAAATTGCTGCTGAAGCAGTTGTGCGCCCAATCGCCAAGGCTGTCCGTGCAGATGATAAAACCTTCTACCAAGTCATCTATAACAAGCTAACTGGTTGGATTCCAGCTGACCAATTAAGAACTGAACGTTTACTAAGCCACGTACCTTATCGTAGCCAGTATAAACCTTTCTTTGCTCCTTACGGCTGTGCCGGTGGTGCTGCTTCAATGCTGTTAGGTTCTGTCGGTGTCAACCCTGATATCAAGACCCTAATTACTAATGTGCCAATGGAAAAAGATGGCGTTAAAGGTGGACAAAATGGTAATAACTTTGTCCAAGGTATTGGCTTTAATAAGGTAGTAGAAGCGCCTGTCTTGACTAAATACCTTAACGATTCTTACTTGAAGAATGTCGATCATACAGTTGAGAACATTTCAGGCTACAGCACTGACCAAATTATTCGTGAAGTATTAAAAGGTAATCCAATTCAATACTATGGTTATACTGCTTACCAATTTAATCCTGCCCACCAAAACCGCCGCAACCACAATAAGGTGATTGCTGGCTTCAAGGATGGTAAATTCTTAGTTTACGACCCAGCCTACAATAATATGAATGGCGGCCCTGGATCAACTTCTGGTAACCGTTACTATGACCGCGGTGCCCGCGCTTGGACATCACGGGACTACTTCGAAGAAGAGTACTACCTAGGTGGTAAACCAGGTTCAGCCCTGACAATTAAATAAGTTATGCCTAAATAAAAATGCCTCGGCTAAGTTGCCGAGGCATTTTTTATGTCACCATTTATTCTTCTGAGTCTAATATAATCGTTACCGGACCGTCATTAACTAAGCTAACCTGCATGTCGGCGCCAAATTCACCAGTTGCAACTGGTAAATGATAGTCTTGTGATAAGGCCTGATTTAAAGCCTGGTAGATTTTATTAGAGTAATCTGGTTGCCCAGCATCGGTAAAGCTAGGTCGGTTACCCTTTTTGGTGCGCGCATACAAAGTAAATTGAGAAATTGATAGCACGGCACCACCAATATCTTTAACTGATAGGTTCATCTTACCTGCCTCATCAGAAAAAATCCGCATATTGGCAATTTTTCTAGCCATATAGGCGACGGTATCCTGGTCATCCTGGTCGGATACCCCTACCAGCAACATGAGACCGGGCCCAATCTGACCAACAACTTCCTGGTCGATGGTAACCTGGGCCTGGCTAACTCTTTGGATTACTATCCGCATCGTTTGCCTCCTTACTATGATTCTGCTCGTTGTGCATCATAAACATCAGGGATACCCTTGAGTTTATCAAGAATTTTATCTAGCTGGTTCAAGCCCTGAACGCCTATATGAAGGCGAATTTTGGTCGTATTATACTTCTGGTCAACATTACCATTAACCTGGTTCAAAGATAAGTTAAAAGCAGAAATAACCTGGAGAATATCATTTAACAAACCGCCCCGGTTGTAGGCAGCCACTTCAATCGCGACATCATACTCCTGGTCGTTATGGGCCGCTGTGTCCTCCCACTCTACTTCAATCAAGCGGTCGGTATCAACCAAGCTTGGATCAACATTGCGGCAGTCAGCCCGGTGGACGGAGATGCCCCGGCCTTTAGTAATATAACCCCTGATTTCATCACCAGGCACTGGGTTACAGCAATGCGCCAGGCGCATCATCAAATTATCAACGCCTTCGACAACAACCCCATCCTTATGGCGGATGGTCATCTTTTCATTTTTCGCTTTGCTGGTTGATTCTTTGGCTAATTCCTCTTCCAATTCAAGTCGCCGGGCTTCTTTTTCCCGCTCTTGCCGCGGTTTTTCTAAAATCCGGTTGGCAACAGCCGTTGACGAAAGTTCTCCAAAACCGACAGCCGCAAAGAGGTCGTCTTCACTAGAAAAATTAAAGCGGTCCAAGAGGTCTTCCAGTACCCTTTTGTTGTAGACCTCTTTCATAGTGAAATCGTGGTCTGCGACTAATTTTTCAACTAGGTCACGACCCTTTTCAATGTTTTCATCGCGATCTTGCAACTTGAAGTAACGCTTAATTTTATTGCGAGCCCGGTTTGTAGCAACCAGTTTAATCCAGTCCCTAGATGGGCCAGCTGATTTAGATGAGGTCAAAATTTCAACGATATCACCATTTTTTAATTGGTAATCCAAAGGGACAATCTTAGAATTTATTTTGGCCCCCACTGTTTTGTTACCAACCTCAGTATGGACACTGTAGGCGAAATCTAAAGGCACAGCTCCCTTGGGCAGCTCGGTCACATCACCTTTAGGGGTAAAGACATAAACCTTATCTTTAAAGATATCTTGCTTGACTGATTCCATAAAATCGGTAGCTGAACCAGTCTCATCCCCTAAATCTTGGAGTTGCTTAAACCACTCTATTTGTTGGTCAAGAGGGTCAGCTTCAACCTTATCAGTTTGCCCCCGCTTATAAGCCCAGTGAGCGGCAACCCCGTATTCAGCTACCTCATGCATTTCAAAGGTACGAATTTGAATTTCCACCGGCAGGCCATACGACCCAATTACTGTAGTATGGATGGATTGGTAGAGGTTAGCCTTGGGCATGGCGATATAGTCTTTAAAGCGTCCTGGTAATGGTTTCCAAGCTGTGTGGGTAGCGCCTAAGACCGCATAACAATCCTTGACCGATTCTACTAAGACCCTAATTGCTAGGAAGTCAAAAATCTCATCGAATTCCTTCTTCTGGTCAACCATTTTTCGGTAAATCGAATAAATATGCTTGGGCCGTCCGTAAATTTCAAATGGTGTATCCACAATTTTAGCCACCTGGACCTTGAGTTGGTCGATGGTTTCTTGGATATATTGTTCCCGCTGGTCACGCTTAGAAGCCATTAGGTGAACAATTTGATAGTAGGCTTCAGGATCGATATAGCGCAGGGCAATATCTTCCAGTTCCCACTTGATAGATGATATCCCCAGTCGATCGGCTAAGGGGGCATAGATTTCTAAGGTCTCCCTGGAAATAGATACCTGCTTTTCCGGTCGATGGAATTTTAAAGTCCGCATATTATGCAAGCGGTCAGCCAGCTTAACAATGACTACCCGCAGGTCATTAGCCATGGCCAAAAGCATTTTACGGTGGTTTTCTGCCAGTTGTTCCTCATGAGACTTATATTTAAACTTACCTAGCTTGGTAACCCCATCAACTAGGGTAGCTACAGTTGGTGAGAAAAAATAGGCGATATCGTCTAGCGATATACCAGTGTCTTCAACCACATCATGGAGAAAACCCGTCACTACCGTATCCGGGTCCATTTTTAATTCAGCAATAATGGCAGCAACTTGAACGGGATGGATAAAGTACGGCTCACCAGACTTGCGCATTTGGTCTCGGTGGGCGCGCTCAGCAAAATCAGCTGCCTTTTCAACATAGGCCACGCCCTCTTTGGACATGTAGCTGGCGCAAAGGTCAATAACCTCTTGCTTGGTATAATCTTTATATTTAGCCATTTTTCGCGCCTCCCTCTATTTATTTTTTTGTCATAGCTAGGCATCCTTCATAGATTTTTAGCTATTTAGTTTAATTCACAGACGTACGAGATGCAAGCTAGGGCATACAAGGGTGCTGTCTCCGTCCGCATAATCCGCGGTCCAAGGCCAACCAAATAGCAGTTTTCTAATTGGCTAAGCACCTCAATTTCATGGGGCGCTAATCCCCCTTCCGGACCAAAGATTAAGGCTAGTCGCTCTCCTGGTTTGACTTGATTTAAAAGTTGGGCCAGTTGCGACCGCTCGCCTTGTTTAGCAGACTCTTCGTAGGCGACGATAACATAATCATAATTAGCTAATTGGCTCAAGGCCTGGTCAAAAGTATGCAAGGGTTGACAGACCGGGACAACTAAGCGTTTCGACTGTTCAGCCGCTGCCTGCATGATTTTTTGTAGCCGGGACACTTTTTTGTCGGCTTTTTTTGGCTCCCACTTAGCGACTGAATAGCGCATGGCCACCGGATAAAATTCGTAGACACCTAGTTCGGTCAATTTTTGAACCAACCACTCAAATTTATCACCCTTAGCTAGGCCAGAAAAAACCGCGACCTGGACTGGTAGCTCGGTCTCAATATCCAAGCGATCACCCAACTGGACTGTCACAAGGTCAGCTAGGTCAATAATTTCAGCTTGATACAGCTGGTGGTTGCCGTCAACCACCTGGACCTGGTCACCAATTTGCATCCGCAAAACCCGGCTGATGTGATGGCTATCAGCCCTGGATAAGGGGAAACTATCCTGAGGATTTAAGCATTGGTCTACAAAATATCTTTGCAAGAAGCATCCCTCCCCTTGCTAGCCAAAATACCATACCAGTCACCACGCCGGACGACAAGTTCAATAGCAAAATTATGGTCACGTAAACAAGTCTGCATTTGGTCAATATTATCTTTATAAATACCAGATAGTAACAAGCGTCCTTGGACTTTAAGCAAATCATAGGCTTGCGGTACCAGTGGTAATAAGATTTCAACCACAATATTGGCAGTAATCAAGTCAACCTGGTCACTTTGACCAGCTAGCAAATCTGCCTGAGCAATTTCCACCACCTGGTCCACCTGGTTAACCACAACATTTTCCCGGGCAGTATCCAAGACTTGGCCATCATACTCGAGTCCCCTTACCCAAGAGGCGCCAAATTTAGCAGCAGCAATCGCTAGGATCCCCGATCCCGTACCCACATCATAAACCCGGTCTCCGGGACGAATGGTTAATTCTAACAGCTTTAAAGCGACTTGGGTAGTAGCGTGGCTACCGGTACCAAAGGCTAAACCGGGATCCAAATAAATCGCCTGGCCGTCTTGGTCACTGGCCTGGTCTTGGTCTTGCTGCCACAGCGGGACAATTCTTAAATAACGGGATAACTGGATGGGTTGATAATAGGTCTTGTAAGCCGAACCCCAGTCTTGATCTTCGAGGCGGTTAAAGCTCACTTGGTCGGGGCTAATTTGGCTGCCCCAAGCTTGATGGATTTGGTCTAAAAGTTGGTCCTGGTCACTATTTTGGTCAAAATAGGCCTTAACTAGTGGCTGGTCCTGATAGCGGGATAAATCCATGCCTTGGGTAATGGTACCCAAGTAATCATCAGGAAATTGGTCAACGTCACGCTGGTCAATAATTTCGGTCCCCAGTGCGCCAATATCTATTAAAAAGGCTGAGACCGAATCTGGATCCGCCTCTTGTAATCTTAAGCTTAGTTCTAGCCATGCCATTAGTCTTCATCCTCCAAAATTAAACGGTCATCATAGCGGCCAATTGCCTGCCTGCTAGTTAGGGATTGGTTGACAAAATGACTTGGCCAGGCTAACTCTAAACCATAGCCCTGACCATTCATTAAGTCATGGACTTGGACACGGGCTTGGCTGACTAGTAAACTTACTGCTTCTAGGTAAATATCAATCTGCCCGTATTGGAATCCAGCTTGGCCAGCTAAGGGGCCCAATCGGTAAATTAAGTCACTGTCACTGTCCTGGTCAGCCAGGGCCCGGTAGTCAAATTGAATATGCAGGCGCAGATAATCTGGATTAATGACTGGCTCACCCTCCCCATCTTGATAAAGGTTTCCCGGCAGATTGCCAGGTAAGTCAACTAAGACCTCTAAATCAATATGGTCCTCGGCTTGACCAGCTCTTAATTGCCAAGGATAGGTCACCTGACTAGCCTGGAGTCGGCTTTCTATGTATGAAAATAATTTATCTGTATGTTTCAAACTAATCCCTAATTTCTTATGTAATATCCTTATTATAGCTTATTTTCAGCTGATGACAATCAAGCTTAACTTATTTTTCACGCTTTTGCGGAACTCTAGCCTCTAATATATGCTATACTAGTAAAGACTATTAATATGAGGTGTTGATTGGCATGACCAAACGTAACTTAACGACTAAAGCAATCTTGCAAAAAGAATTTAAGCCTGCCTTAAGAGGCTTTAATACAGAAGAGGTTGATGAATTCTTAGACCTAGTTATCCGTGACTATGAGTCTTATGAAAAAGAAATCGCCAGCCTAAAAAATGAAATTGACCGACTGCGGCAACGGAATAAGCAAAAAAATACCGACGATGATATAAAAATTGCTGGTAAGCCAGGCAGCCAACCCACCGCTGGTACCACTAACTACGATATCATCCGTCGCTTGTCCAACCTAGAAAAGGCTGTTTTCGGCAGTCATCATCGCCGTAATATCGAAGACGACCGTGATATGGAAACGACCGATGATACCATTATTTATTAAATTTTATAGTTATCAGTAAAATTTAATGTTATAATTATCTACTGTAGGTTTCGGGTAATCACGGCTAGCAATAGCTAGCTGAGGAAAGTCCATGCTCGCACAAGCTGCGATGCTTGTAGTGTTCGTGCTTAGCGAAAAAATAAGCTAAGGCATTAAGTTGACGGCGCTGGTCCCCACTAAGGTTTCGGCTAGGTGGGCAAACAGCCTAAGGTGCCACAGAGACGATCTAGCAAAGAAATGCGCTAGTTGGAACGGGTAAACCCCTCGAGCGAGCAACCCAAACATTGGTCGGGGCACTGCCCAAAGGGAAATGAACTGACGGGCGGACCATTAGGTAGATAGATGATTACCAAAATTGCTCCTAGCAAGAGTAATGGAACAGAACATGGCTTATAGAAATCTACATGCTGAGGTTGGCTGATGCCAACCTTTTTTTAAATTAAAAGTAAACGAAACATAATTGCCAAAAGGAGTATCAAATGGATTTTGAAAACATTAAGCTAATTGCCACTGCCGCGGCTGGCATCGAGGCCTTAGTTGGCCAAGAACTACGTGAGATGGGCTACCAGGTTGAAGTAGAAAATGGGCGGGCCCGCTTTACTGGCAATCTAGCTGACATTGCCAAAACAAATATTAATTTACGGACCGCTGACCGCATAAAAATCATTATGGGCGAATTCCCGGCCACCACATTTGACCAACTCTTTGAAGGGGTTAAAGCCCTGCCCTGGGAAGATATTTTACCCATGGATGCCGCCTTTCCAGTTGCTGGCCGGTCTGTTAAATCTAAACTTCATTCCGTACCAAACTTGCAAAAATTAACTAAAAAGGCTATTGTCGACCGCCTAGCCACCGTTTACCATCGCCGGGGTAAATTACCAGAAACAGGGGTGACCTACCCCATTGAGGTCGCCCTCCACAAGGACAAGGCTTTAATTACCCTTGATACTTCTGGCACTTCATTATTTAAACGTGGATACCGGACCGAAAAAGGTGGGGCCCCCCTAAAAGAAAATATGGCTGCCGCCCTGGTTAAATTAACCAATTGGTATCCAGACAAGCCCTTCTACGACCCAACCTGTGGCTCAGGCACCATTGCCATTGAGGCTGCCATGATAGGTATGAACATGGCACCAGGTATCCAACGCCATAATATTAGTGAAGATTGGGATATTTTCCGCCAGCAAGAATGGCAAACTGCCCGCCAAGCTGCGCTGGCAGCCATTGACCAAGATGTCCAATTAGATATTCTAGCTGCCGATATTGACCACCGCATGATTGACATTGCTAAGGCCAATGCTATTGCTGCCGGTGTCGACCACCAAATCACCTTTAAACAGATGCAGGTGGCTGACTTTACCACTAAAAAAGAATATGGGGTCATTGTTGCCAACCCACCTTATGGGGAACGCTTAAACGATGAAGACCAGGTCCACAAGCTCTACCAAGAGATGGGGCAAGTCTATCAACCTTTAGAAACCTGGTCTAAATATATCTTAACCTCAGACCTAGCCTTTGAAGACTACTACGGCCAAAAAGCTACTAAAAAGCGTAAGCTCTATAACGGTGCCCTCAGAACAGACCTCTTCCAATACTGGGGCAAACGACCGCCTAGAAAATCGGCCAAGTAAACTAATTGCTCATTATAAAAAGCCAATCACCAGCACATCTTAGTGATGCCGTCGATGATTGGCTTTTTTATTCTTGTCTTATTTAATATCTGCCTTGACTTGGTCTAACTGCTGTTTAACCTGGTTGCTATTAGCAGCCAGCAATTGGGACCCATCTAATAAACGCTGGTAGACTTGACCTTGGTAGTCTAACTGGCTTTCTTTGACAATTAAATCTAGGTATCCGGCCTGGTTAATTCGCACAGTCATACCATAATCAGCCACACTAATATCAGCCAGCAGGTCAGTCACATCTCCGAAAGTGGTTAAGTGCTCCTGGCCATATTGGTTGCCAGCTTCAGCGATAATCGCTCGATAATTATCTTTGACAAACTGCTGACTTTCAGCCAGTAACTGTTCTTTCGCTGCCTGTGACATATCAAGATGATAAACATGATCCTGGCCATCCAGGTAGTGGGTGACCTGACTGACTTTTGCTCTGGTCAAGTCTCCCCTAGTAAAGTCATTATCTAGCAGGTTGAAGGGGATTTCAATGACTTCCTTAGCCTGCTGCCATTGCTTGTCACCAGCCTGATTTTGACTGGCCTTAACTTCGTAGTAGTGACCACCAATTCTAGCCATGTGGCTATTTGCTTTAGTTTGGCTAGAGTCATCATACTTTGTCACCAGAGCATTATACTGGTCAACTGAGCCAGTAGCTTCAAAAGTCACTTCTTGAGTGGCTTGTTTACTAGCTTGATTGCTATCAGTAAGAATGATAGTGTGACTAAACTGGCCATTATCCAACTGGAGATTCTTGTCAAGGGCGGCTTGGATAAGTTCTAAAACCTTATCCGGATCAACTGGCTGGCCATCTGTTAGACCAGCCTGATAGCTAGCAAAATCAGACTGGTCGATTACTTGACCGCTAAAATCTTGTTGCTGATTGGCTGCGGATTCGGTCTGTTTATCCTGGTTAGCTGGTAGCGCTTTTGATGCTTGAGATTGGCTGCTATTAGGAGTCGCATCATCATTATTAGCCGACTCATTATCAGTTTGATTGCAGGCCGCTAGACAGGCCAGACTGGTCACAATTAGCCCAAATTTTTTAAAATTAATGATCATCTTTCGCATCCTTCTTTCAAAATTAGAATTTTTGTATCTAGGGTCCAGCTAAAAGTGTTCTGAACAGCATAAACAGGTCTATCTTCTGGGTATTAATTGTAACAGCTGGACAGTGGCCCTAGCTGCATACATCAACTATTAAGATATTTTATTGTCTTTTTAGTTTATCTAGGGCCATATGCAAACCCTGACGGGCCATATTATCGGCCCCTCGGTTTTGTTTTTCAGGAATCCAATTAATATATAAGTTATCAAAGTCAGCTAATTTCCTGACCACCTGGTCCAACCAAGGTCGGTAGCTAGCCTGCCTAGTATAATTTTTTTGAACTGCCTGGTAGACCGTTTTAGAATCCGTAAAGATTTGAATCCATTCAGCAAATTTTTCTTTCTTGGCCAGCAGTTCAAGGGCTATCACCAGAGCAGCAAATTCAGCTTGGTGGTTATCAAGTTCTTTAGTCAAGGGAAAAGCCAATTGGTCCTGCTGGCCATCTTCCAGCCAAATTAAACCAATACCTGCCGGCCCCTGCTGGTTTTTAACTGAACCATCAACATAAATTTTAATCATCCAGTCCCCTCCTAACGATATAGCTGCCTTCTCACTTGATTGACCAGGCTGAGTAGGGCTTGATCCCAGTGACTACGTCCTTGGATATTGGCTAAGAGGGCATCAATAATTTGGCCGGGACAAGCCTGGAGCAGGTCAAAATCTGGATAAAAATAGTAGGCCAATAACCGCCACTCTTCCTCTAGCCAAGCTTCTTGACTAGGGTCATCCTGACTAATTTCAGCGATATAGGCCAGACCTTCATTAATATAGGCAGTCAAATCAAGCTTAGCTAAATCACTAGGCTTGATTTCAGCCGGCCGCTGGTTGAAATTAAGGTAATCAATTTCGTTATCATCACCTGCTTCGACCTGGTTAGCCACCAGCTGCAAGAGGTCGCTTCTGAGCAAGCCTTTAGCACCAGCTGCCAGAAATGACCGGGCCCAGCTGACTTGGACCTCAGCCGGTAAATCTGCTAGCAAAGACTGGACCTGGACCTGGTCCACCAAAGACAAAGTATTAACCCGGTCAAGGTATTGGGATAAGCTGGCTGCCAGCTGGTCCTGGTCAGGTCTGACCCCATCCTTTTGCGGCAAGAGATTGGCTAGGGCCTGGTTCACCAGAACAAAAAAAGCAGCCTGACCATGTAGGGTCTGGCCAGTGGCCTGGTCCAAGTCAAAGTTTGCTAGCAGGTTGATATAAGGATAGAGGTCACTTGGATCTTTGAAGATATTGGCCTGGTTTAACCAATCAATGGTCTTAATGATTTCTCCTATCAGTTGGTGCTCAGCCAAAATACTGAAAAAACTGGCCAAATAATCTTCATGATTAATCTGGTAAGCCTTGGCGCAATCAAAGTTTTCTAACATCCCCAGTTTATCACCAGTTATATAGGCTTTGATGCCGGTTCTCAGGTAGCTTTGATAGGCATTAGGCATGTCTAATGGTTTAGTCAAGAAAGTTACTCCTATCTTTACTTAACTTAATGAGTTTGACTAGCAATTTCTGTTTTAACTTGACTCAAAGTCTCCGCCACATTTTTGTCATTACTAATGGCTAATTTGGACCCATATTTAGACGAGGTATATTTTTCCCCGTTGGCATCAATTTGGCTCTCTTGCATCAAGAGATCAAGCTGGCCATCCTTATTAATCCGGACAGTAGTTGCATATTCAGCTACAGCGAAACTATTGACAAGCTCATCAATATCACCCATATTTTCAATAAAGGCTTGGGCCTGCTGGTCGCCGGCGTCGGCAGCTTGTTTCATTTGCTCGTAGTTAACCCTTACTTGGGTAGTAATGGTTTCCAGAATACTGTCCTTGGCAGGTTGTGACATGACAAAACGATACACTTTATTTTCACCGTCTTGATAAGCAGTCACTTGTTCAACCGTATCAGCTGTAACATTGCCCCGAGAAAATTCATTCACCATTAGGTCAAACACAACCCCCTGGCTATCAGCCTCTAATTCATTATTCTGGGTCCACTGCCGCTGGCTCGCTTGATCTGGATCAACCACAGCAGAATAGTAAATACCATCAACAATGGCAGCCTGCTGGCTCGGGCTGGATTGATTAGCATGGGCACCTACTGGGTGGACACTTATCAAGGCATCATAGTCACCAGGATTTTCACCGGTACGTTCAAAGTCAATTTTGGTAAAGTTCTGCGTTTTGGCCCCCTGCATTTCAGCACTCACCAGCGAGTCAATCTGGCCATTTTCTAAGGTCAAGTTCTTGTCTATAGCTGCTTGTGTCTCAGCCAGGGCCTGGTCAAAATCAACCTTTTGTCCTGATCCCAATTGGTCCATATAGGCCTGAAAATCAGCTAATTCCCCGCCTTGGCTCGCTTGGTCTTTTTGTTCACTAGCCACTTCACTAGACGACTGATTGGCCTGGCTCGCTTGGTCATCACCTGACGACCCTTGACCGCAAGCGACCAACAAGCATAAACTAGCAGTAACCAAGCCTAATTTTTTTAATTTAATCATCATCATCGCTCCCCTTAATTATAGTCACTTAATTATACATGATTAAAGTCCAAATAACATGTTAGACCACCCTGCTAGCTAATTTTTTTAAGCGCCTTCAAGCGCAAAACTAGACCACTCTCCAATTAAAAGTAAGGAAAGGATGCCCTATGATTTACCACGAATTGAAACTTGCCCCCCTAAGTGAAGATAGCCGGGCCTGGCTAGCTGAAATTACTGATGAAGATCCCACTTTTAAATTGCGCCGTGATTTTCAACCAGAGATCCGTCCCGGCGTCTGGCAGATATACGATGGTTACTATCAAATTAACGGTCTCTATCCCGGTATTTCCCCCTTTATCAAAGAATATGTGGTTGTTAAGGATGGCCGCATGACTAGACAAGTCCCCTATCGGCAGATTCTAGCCGCCCTAGATGAAATTAAGGCTATGGAAAACCAACGAAAAGACCGTTTACGCCAGCAAATTAGCCAAATCCTTGATACCTTCTATGACCAGGCGCCCTGCCAGGAAGTGGAAGAAATGATTATCCAACAAAAGGATGAGATGGCCATGGCGGATACTTCTCAAGAACTCCTAGCCGGCTTAACTAGCCTACTAAAACAAAAGGATCAAATCAGTAAGCGATTGACTCAATTCTACCAGGCCCGCCACCAGGGGCATGATTGGTAAATAACCATCCACCTAATTAAGCTGAGATTTTCCCCCCACTATTACGCTATAAAAAATAAACCGTCAAACACTTTTGTCACCTAACAATTAAGCGTTTGACGATTTTTTTGAATATATTAAGTTTGCTACTCACAAAATAGTGATGTGTTTTTATGAGAACAAGTCTAAGCACTTGTTTACGCATATAAAGTTTACTATTTAGAGCATTATTTTGGTAGCTAGCACCAGGATAATCGATAACAGCTTTTGACTAAAAAATTTGATATAGTTTTTCGGCTGCCTTTGCTAAAATTTCCGTGCGCCGATTAATATCTTTGATATTCCAATGGCTTTTAGAATCAATCGACTCATCTTCATTAGGAATCGATTTATTTAAATAAAGCGGTGTGCGTAAACCAGTATACTTCTTATTATCTTTAGATTGATAATCACGTTTTGAAGTAAAACTTTTTGCCGATAGTTCAGCATTATAACCTGTTAGGGTTAAATTACCTATTTTGTGAATATGGGCTTGTTGCTCTTTAATAATGTCATCTTCAGAATAATTATCATGTGTATCAAGCATTTCTACCCATTCAGATGATAAGTTTTTGGTTTGCGGCATGATGTGTTCAAGCGTCCATCTTTTTTTATTTTTACCTATCTCCTCATCGAGAGTATCTGGATTCTGTTTAGGATCAAAATATGAGCCATACTTACGTTCTAAATCGATTAAAATAATTCTGGCTGTTTTAGAGTTAACATCATAAATATCTTGCCTTAGTGCGTGGGCAAATTCACTATCACTTACAGCAATACTATTCATTTTTTCTTTAAAGATTTCCAGTGAATCGGATAGGTTAATTTGATTCTCCTTAATTTCTTTAAGAGCTCCTAAAACTTTAGCCCGTATATTTGATGATTTTGGCACAAGTGTAAGGTTACGTCTAACATAATAATTCTTAATATAAGATAAGGTATCTATCATTAAATTTTGATCAATTTGATCATTTAAATACGCTCTCAGCATAAACATAATGAATGGGAAAGCAGTTGTAGCTTCTAAATTATATATTTCAGTTAAATAGGACAAAATCTCTTCAGTGATTTTTGGATTACTAATTATTTCAGCTGAATTAACTAATTTATTATTTATCAAAGAGTAAATTTGGGCATGTTCAGTTAATTCTCTAATATATGGTTCCCCTTTAATACGGAATAATTTTTGATAGGCTTTTAAAGACTTACTTTTAGTAACCGATGAAGATGTTGGGTTTTCAAATGCGTCATAGTTATTTTGTAGAAATTGTGTGATATCACTTGACATAGGTTCAGAGTTATCATCATAAAATATAGAAATTAATGCTAACCATTTTTCTTCTGCTTCATTGGTATCAATAACGTCAACTGCCTTTTCTAAATAATACGATTTCAATAAATCAATTAGGGTAAGTGGTTGCCCTTTAGCATTAAAGGAAGTAAAGATTGTAAAGGCATCAGTTAAATCATCAACCTTAATTCGTAGTAATTCTGCAAATATTAATTTATCATAAAAAGTATTTATTTTTTCTACAGCAAGATTAGTAGGCGAATCATCAATGAATTCACTTTTAAGTAATCCTTGTATATAATCATATCTTTTGCCCATTATGCGATGCTTATGAGGAGTAAATTCTTGTGTGTCAGACATTCTATTAAGAAGATCTTTATAGAGATCGGCGTTTAAACCTCTAAGCTCAAGCGAAGGTTCCATATCTGTTTCATCATATAATAATTGTCTTGGTATATCACTTATTATACGATTAGCTCTTCTACGATTATTTTCATCAATACTATCTTGTTCCGAATTAATGATTAAATCATCTAAAATATCATAAATACCAAGCAGTAATAGAGAAATTGTTGTCAAGCGTTGCTGACCGTCAACTACATCAAAAAAACTTTCATTGTCACTGTTTGGGGTAACTAATAAATTTCCTAAATAGTAACCACGATCCTCATTTAAAATATCAGTAAATAATTCTTCGATATTTTCATTTCTCCATGAAAAATCTCTTTGATAAACAGGAATGATATATTTACTATCTGAATTCATACTGAATATTTCATTAATCTTACGTGAATCAGGTGATAATCTCATATTTTTAAAATCCTCCTTTAATCCATTCTAGGTGATCTAACAAGAAATTTAAAGATCTCTTGTGAAAAGTTTTAATGGACAATAAGATTTAATACATTAAGACTATTGGTGCTGATTTAACTAAATTCTATTGTAACCCGATAAACTTACTGGGATTTAATCCTGTAAGTGAAAAGGCGATGGATTCTATATTCATCGCCTTTTAAAGTTATAATATTTAATTAATATTCTTCATCTAACATATGATAAAAAAGCATACGAATTTATTCTTTAACTCTTCTTTAAACACAAAAAAGCCAGCGTAAACTGGCTTAAATACTAATATTTACGGAAGCGACTAATGCGCTGGTTTACTAATTGGTCAGCCGACCAGGTCGCCATCTCGTCTAAACTGCTGGTAATCAAAGTTTTTAATTGGCGAAGCAGGCGCCGGTTGCTGAGCTTGTCGCCATTGGCCTTGAGTTCGGGAATAATTTTATCAATCACGCCCAGGTCATAAAGGTCGGTGGCAGTAAATTTCATTAATTCTGCTGCTTCATCCTTACGACTGGCATCCTTCCATAAAATCGTGGCAAAGCCTTCTGGCGATAAGATCGAATACATGGCTTGCTCCATCATCCAAACCTGGTTGGCTGTGGCCAGGGCCAAGGCACCGCCTGACCCACCCTCACCAATTAGAATGGCAATGACCGGTACCTTGAGTTGGCCCAGGACCTGCATCGATTGGGCAATGGCTTCTCCAACTCCCCGGTCCTCAGCCTCGGTATCACAAAAGGCACCAGAGGTATTGATTAAGGTAATGACCGGACGGTTAAATTTCTCTGCCTGTTTAAACAGGCGGATTGCCTTGCGGTAGCCCTCGGCATGGGGAGAGCCAAAATTCCTAGCGATATTACTCTCAATGGTATGGCCCTTCTCGGTACCGACAATAGTTACCTTGTGATCACCAATCTGGCCCATACCACCATAGATGGCTGGGTCATCCCCGTAGAGGCGGTCGCCATGAAATTCATAGAAGATATCACATATTTGGTCAATAATTTCCGAACTAGTCAGCCGATCAATACGTCTAGCTGCCTCTACCACCTGGCTAGGTGAAAGGACAGTTTTTGGCTGGTTTTTATTTTCATTACTCATAGCTCTAGCGACCTACTTCCTGGTGGTGGAGATACAGCAACTCAGCTAAAACGACTTGCATCTTCCAACGGGGTACAATCATATCAATAAAACCATGCTTAAGTTGGTGTTCAGCCGTCTGGAAGTTTTCTGGTAATTCTTGGCGGATCGTCTGTTCAATCACCCGCTTACCAGCAAAACCAATCATAGCACCAGGTTCGGCCAGGATAATATCGCCCTGCATGGCAAAAGAAGCTGTGACCCCACCGGTCGTTGGATCCGTCAAAACCGGTATATAGAGCAGGCCAGCTTGGCTGTGCTGGGCCACAGCCTGGGAAACCTTGGCCATCTGCATCAAGGACATGATGCCCTCTTGCATCCGGGCACCCCCTGAAGCAGTAAAAATAATGACTGGCATCCGGTGGTCCAGGGCATATTCAAACAGACGGGTAATCTTTTCCCCCACCATGGCTGACATAGAGCCCATCATAAAGTGTGCATCCATGACACCGATACAAGCTGGATAATTGAGGATGCGGCCCACGCCTGTCACAATTGCCTCGTCTAGACCAGTCTTGTCCTGGGCTGCTTTTTTCTTATCTGCATAGCCGGGAAAGTCCAAGGGATTGTTAATGGTGTCATCAACAAATAATTCCTCAAAGCTGTCATGGTCACACACCATAGCTAAGCGGTCCTTACTGGCCAAGCGAAAATGATAGTTACAATGTGGGCAGACTTTATTATCCCCTAGATCATCACTTAAAACCGTTTGCTTGCAGTTAGGACATTTTTGCCACATTCCATCAGGAATGGTAGGGGCATTATTTTTGTCCACTGGTCGTTTGCTTTGATCATTACGACTAGGTATTTTTATATATGACTTTCGGCGGGAAAAACCCATCACTCAACTTCCTTCCTATCTTCTAAAGCTCCGAGCTGAGCCAGCTTGGCAAGAAGACTTCTTCCAGATAATTATTATTAAATTCACCAGCAATAAAGCCAGCGTCTGCTACCAGGGCAGCCTGCATCCGGGCGTTGGTCTTAACGCCTTGAATATCCAGTTCTGCTAGGGCCCGGCGCATTTTACTGATAGCTTGGTCGCGATCTTCGCCGCGACAGATAATTTTCGCAATCATATTATCATAAAAGGCAGGCATTTGGTAGCCTGGATAAACAGCACTTTCAATGCGCAGACCTAAGCCGCCTTGAGGAAAGTGGATAAAATCGAAGGTGCCCATAGCTGGCATAAAGTTTTGGCTAGGGTCTTCGGCATTAATCCGACACTCAATGGCGTGGCCTTCAAAGATAATATCCTCTTGGTCATAGGAAAGTGGCAAGCCAGCTGCTACCCGAATTTGTTCCGCCACAATATCGACGCCTGTTACTTCTTCGGTAACTGGGTGTTCTACTTGGATGCGGGTATTCATTTCCATAAAATAGAAGTTTTGATCATTGTCAACCAAGAATTCAATCGTCCCGGCCCCCTCATAGCCCACTCCCGCGCCAGCTCGCACCGCTGCCTGGGTGATGGCAGTTCTCGTCTGGTCACTGATAAAAGGCGACGGTGTTTCTTCAAGGACCTTTTGGTGGTTACGTTGGAGGGAACATTCGCGCTCACCCAGGTGGATAACATTGCCTGCCTGGTCACCAATAATTTGGACTTCAATATGGCGGGCAGGTGCAATGATTTTCTCCAAATAAAGGCGGTCATCACCAAAGGCTTGCTTGGCTTCTCTCTGGGCCTCATGGAATTGGTGGTCTAAGTCTGCAGGAGACGCCACCACCCGCATACCCTTGCCACCACCACCAGCCGTTGCCTTTAAAAGCACAGGGTAGCCAACTTTTTGGGCAACTGTTAAGCCCTGGTCAACTGTCGTAATAAAGCCCTCTGAACCAGGTGTTACTGGTACCTGGGCAGCAATCATGGTTTGCCGGGCATGCTGCTTGTCGCCCATTTTGTCAATCACATCGGGGCTGGGACCAATAAATTTGATATTCATCTCCTGGCAGAGTCGGGCGAATTTAGCATTTTCCGCCAAAAAGCCAAAACCAGGATGAATGGCCTGGGCCTGAGTGACATAGGCCGCACTTAGAATGGCCTGCATATCCAAATAAGAATCACTGGACTGGGGGCCGCCAATGCAGACTGCCTGGTCAGCCAAACGGACATGGAGGGCATCGCGGTCAGCGGTAGAATATATAGCCACAGTTGCAATGCCTAGTTCTTGGCAGGTCCGGATAATCCGGCAAGCTATCTCACCCCGGTTGGCAATTAGAATCTTTTCAAACATCTTATCCCTACCTTACACGGTTTGGTCAATTTCAGTAATAATAAAGGTCATTTCGCACTGGCAAACTACCCGACCATATTCATTAGTGATCACGCCGGTTGCATTACCCATCCGCCGTTTTAGTTTATGAATATCCACGGTCACAGTTAAGACATCACCCGGCACGACATTTTCACGAAAGCGCACCTTATCCAAACCAGCCAGATAGGCCGTTTTATTTTCAAAATCAGGCGACAACAATAAAGGAATAGAACCGGCTTGGGCCAGGGTTTCTACCTGCAATACACCAGGCATGACTGGATTACCAGGGAAATGTCCCTGGAAATAATCTTCATTAATCGTCACATTTTTACGGGCAACAACCCGCTTACCTGGCTCCAGTTCATCGACCCGATCAATATAGCAAATTGGATAGCGGTTAGGAATAATGTCCATTATTTCCGCTGCCGTATAGATTGGTTTATTCTCTGCCTTCATACTAGCCTCCTTAAATGATTTCAAACAGGGGTTGGTCATACTCAACCACTTGACCATTTTCTACCAAGACCTTAGCCACCTTGCCGGCTACAGTTGATGGAATTTCATTCATCAACTTCATGGCTTCAACAATACACAAGGTCTCGCCCTCACGCACTGAGTCACCAACTTCTTTAAAGACATCCTTATCCGGAGCTGGTTGTAGGTATACTACCCCTACGATTGGCGACTTGATCAAAGTGCCATTGCTAACAGCAGACTCAGCAGCTTGATTAACTTCTGGCTGGTTTACATAAGTTTGGTCAAGTGAGCTGACACTGCTAGCTACTGGCTGGTCAGTGATATCATTTGGATTTGTTAACATCCCACCAGTAATGATCGGTTTGGGTTCAGTTAGTTTTGAAATACGAATGGCATAATCCTGGTCATTTGCTTCAAATTCCTGAATGCTAGACTGGTCAACAGCCGCAATCAGTTCTTTCATTTCATTAATATCCATATACTTACGCCTCAATCTTCTTAAAACATAGTACAGTGTTATGGCCGCCAAAGCCTAGGGTATTGGATAGGACTACCTGAACATCGGCAGCCCGGCCCTCATTTGGCACATAATCTAAATCGCAGGCTGGATCCTGCTCTTGGTAGCCAACAGTTGGCGGAATAAAACCTTCTTCAATGGCTTTGATGGCTGCGATAGCTTCCACGGCACCTGCCGCACCCAATAAGTGACCAATGGCTGACTTAGTAGACGAAACAGGAATTTTGTGGGCAAGTTCCTCTCCAAAGGCTGTTTTGATCGCGGCTGTTTCCGATGAATCATTAGCTGGTGTAGAGGTACCGTGAGCATTAATATAAGAAACATCTTCGTGGCTCAGACCTGCTTCAGCTAGGGCCAGGTTCATGGCTTTAACCGCCCCCATGCCATCTTCACGTGGGGCTGTCAAATGATAGGCGTCAGAGGTAGCGCCATAGCCAACAAGTTCCGCATAAATTTTAGCACCGCGCGCCTGGGCTGAAGATAGGGATTCTAAAACGAGCATGCCGGCACCCTCACCCATGACGAACCCAGCCCGGTCCTTATCAAATGGAATTGAAGCCCGGTCAGGGTTATCCGTATCGTTTAGGGCAGTCAGGTTATCAAAACCAGCCATCCCGATTTCATTAATAGAAGACTCACCCCCACCGGCTAACATGTAGTCAGCATAACCATGCTTAATGTAGCGGAAGGCTTCACCAATAGCGTTATTGGCAGAGGCACAGGCTGTTACCATGGTCAAAGCCGGGCCATGGAGACCCAAATTCATAGAAATATTGGCTGCGCCCATATTAGAAATGGCCATGGGAACAAAGAGCGGATTCACGCGTTTTGGTCCCTTGTCCAGCATCTTTCTGATAGAGGTTTCAATCTCTTGGATACCACCAATGCCGGTACCGAAATAAACACCAAAACGCTCAGTATCTAAGTCAGCCAGGTTTAATCCAGCATCTTTGATGGCTTCTTGGGAGGCGGCGATGCCATATTGAGAATAGGGATCCATGCGTTTAGCCTCTTTACGGTCCATATAGTCCTTGGCCTTGAAATCTTTAACCTCAGCAGCTAAATTAACCCCCAATTCACTGGCATCAAACTTAGTGATGGGACCAAAGGCATGATTACCAGCCTTGAGACCGGACCAATAAGTAGCTACATCATTACCTAAGGGGGTGATGGCACCCATGCCGGTGATTACAACTCTCTCTGTCATTATAGCATCCTCCTAATTCATGTACATGCCGCCATTGACATCAATGGTCGAACCCGTAATATAAGTCGCTTGGCTAAGGTGGTAGCATACATCTGCGATTTCATCCACCTGGCCAAAACGACCGAGGGGAATCATGGCTAGCATGGCTGCTTTGTTTTCGTTTGGAATGGCATCTGTCATTTCCGTTTCAATATAGCCAGGGGCAATGGCGTTCACTGTGATGCCAAAACCACCCAACTCACGCGCAGCTGTCTTAGTCATACCGATTAACCCAGCCTTAGAAGCCGCATAGTTAACCTGACCCACATTACCAGTCTGGGCCACAACCGAGGCCATATTAATAATGGCACCGGCTTTTTGTTTTAACATGACCTTAGACACCGCCTGCATCATGTTAAAGGCCCCTTTTAGGTTAACCGCTAGGACATCGTCAAAGGCATCAGATTTCATCCGCATCATTAAGCCATCTTTGGTAATACCGGCATTATTGACTAGGACATCAATGCGGCCAAAATGTGAGCGGATTTCTTTAATTGCAGCCTTGGCAAAATCGCTATCAGCAATATCCCCCTTCAAATCGACCACTTGAACACCCTCGGCTTCTAGGGCCTGGATATGGTCAGCTTGAGAACCGGACCGAGAAATAATAGCAATATTATAATTTTCTTGGGCGTAGCGGTGGGCAATGGCGGCACCAATACCGCGCGAACCTCCTGTAATCACAACCGTTTTTTTATCAGACACGAACTAGTCTCCTTTCAAGGCGGCCAAAGTCTTTTCTAAACTAGCCACATCTTCAACATGGTAAGCCTGGACAGACTTATCAATTTGCTTCATAAATTTCATGAGGGTTTTACCCGGTCCCAATTCAACAAAGGTATCTACCCCCTGGTCAATCAGGTAGTCAATGGAATCTTGCCAGCGGACACCCATCATGACCTGGTCGGCTAGACGCGCCTTGAGGTCTTGGTCAGTATGGGGCCGGGCAGTAGTGTTAGAGATAACCGGCTTAGCTAGCGGCTTAAAGTCCTCATCTGCTATATAATCAGCCAATTCTTGGGCAGCTGGTGCTAGTAAGGCGGTATGGAAGGGGCCAGAAACCTGTAAAGGAATCAGCTTACGGACCCCAGCGGCCTGTAATTTTTCGCAGGCTAAATCAACGGCCTGGTTGTCGCCGCCAATGACAATTTGTTTAGGTGTATTATAGTTTGCCGGGGCAACATAGCTACCCAGTTGGTCGCGACAAGCAGCACAAATTTCTTCAATCAAGTCACGGTCAGCGTTCATAACCGCCACCATCTTGCCGACCCCATTCGGGACGGCATGAGCCATAAAGCGCCCTCTATTTTGGACAATCCGCACAGCTTGGTCAAAATCCAAGACACCAGCAGCAACTAGGGCCGAGTACTCACCTAAACTAAGGCCGGCCAAATAGTCAGCCTCAATCCCAGCCTGATCTAGCAAATGGTGGATGGCGGTTGAGACGGTTAAGATTGCCGGTTGGGTATATTCAGTTAAATGGATTTTCTCAGTCTGGTTAAAACATAGGTCCTGCATATCGTAGCCAACCACTTGACTAGCCCGGTCAAAGTAGCTGGTTAATTCTGGATAAGCAGCCAATAAATCCTGGCCCATGCCGGTATATTGGGCACCTTGGCCAGAAAACATAAAAGCTAATGTCATAGTCTCCCTCTCATTTATAGTTAATGTGTTTATAAAATAAAGGTAGTGTTACCTCTTGGTTCCACTACCTTTTCTTTTGACGCGGCTATCCAGCTTTAAGCTAGATATCCCCTTTATTAAGCCTAATTGCTAGTTATAAATTATTAAACTAGCTAAATATCATCAGACTGCCATAACTTGGCCTGGTCCATGATGGTGGCTTGGCAAACACGCATGTAGGATTGGATAATTTCCTCGCAAGACTCCTCTTCTTTAATCAAGCCAGCAATCTGGCCTGCCATAAAGGAGCCCCGGTCTAAATCACCATCTACCACTGCGCGCCTAAGGGCACCAGCACCTAAAGTCGTTAACTGACTGAGATCAGGATTTTCTTGGCCAGTCAATTGTTTTTCTAGGGCGAGATATTCCCGGGTCAATTTATTACGAAGTACACGGACGGGGTGGCCAGTTACTTCACCGGTTACAACCGTGTCAATATCCTTGGCCTTAAAGATCCGCTTTTTAAAGTTAGGGTGGGCATTGGACTCTTTGGAGGCTGCAAAGCGCGTCCCCACCTGGATACCACAGGCACCCAGGGCAAAGGCTGCTGCCATCCCCCGGCCATCACCGATACCCCCGGCAGCTACTACCGGAATAGATACGGCATCAACAACCTGAGGGACTAGGGCCATGGTCGTTTGCTTACCAATATGGCCCCCAGCCTCCATACCTTCTACGATAATGGCGTCAACACCATCTTTTTCCATCCGCCGGGCTAGGGCCACCGACGCCACGACTGGAATGACCTTGATACCAGCCTGGTTAAATTGGTCCATATATTTACCTGGGGAACCTGCCCCCGTTGTTACGGTAGAAATCCCGGCCTGGCATAGGTAGTCCACCACCTGGTCGATTTCTTTATTTAACATCATCACATTAACGGCGAAAGGTTTATCTGTTAAGGTTTTTACCTTTTCCACCTTGGCCTGGATCATGTCAACCGAGTCGTGGCCAGTTCCGATTACGCCAAGTCCACCGGCATTGGAAACTGCTGACGCTAAGTCAGCGTCAGCTACCCAAGCCATGGCGCCTTGAATAATGGGATACTTTACACCTAATGTTTGCCAAAAATTTGTCTTCACGGGATGGATCAACCTCTAACTATTAACTATCTGTTTTACAGTAAATTATTTATTAGCGTCAACAAAGTTAACTAAGTCTTGAACAGTGTTGATGCCTTCTTCTTCATCAATTTCAACATCAAATTCATCTTCGATATCGTTGATGATTTGGAACAAGTCTAATGAGTCCGCTTCTAATTCTTCACGGATATTAGTTGTTTCCTTGATTTCTTCTTTTTCAATATCTAATTGGTCTGCGATTAATTCTTGGATTGTTTCAAAAGTTGACATAAATATATATCCTCCATAAATTTTAAATTTTAATGACCATTGATGCCCAGGTTAACCCGCCACCAAAGCCAGATAAAACAATTGTCTGATCCTGATCTAGCCCTATTTTACCTTCTTTAACCAATTCATTCAATAAAATCGGTACCGAAGCGGCTGATGTATTACCATACTTATCTAGGTTTACTGGTAGTTGATCTGGACTAATCCCCAGCTTACGGGCCATCACCTTAAGCATGCGCCGGTTGGCCTGGTGGAGTACAAAGTAGTCAATTTGGTCAACTGCCTTGCCTGCCCCTGCTAGGACGTCCGCTATTTGCTGAGGCACGGTTCGGGTGGAAAAGTCATAGACTGCCCGGCCATCCATCTGCATATAGAAGTCACTGGCGGATTCAAGCTGGTTAAAAGGATTGGGTGCATTGTGACCACCAGCCAAAATTGCCTGGCCCTGGCTGCCATCAGCCTTGAGGTCCTCGGCTAAGACAAATGAATCCGACCCAGCTTCGAGTAAGACCCCGCCTGCTCCATCACCGAAGAGGACACAGGTGGTCCGATCTTGCCAATCGATAATACGTGACATTTTTTCTACACCGATCACGATGGCATAGCCTTGGTCGTGACTAGCTAAAATTTTACTAGCCACACTCAAGCTATAAACAAAGCCTGAGCAAGCCGCCGCTAAATCAAAACACATGGCATTTGTGGCCCCAATAGCGGCCTGAACACCAGCTGCTGTTGACGGTGAGCTGTGGTCAGCCGACATGGTAGCGCAGATAATCAGTTTAACCGCATCTGGGTCAATCTTGCTATCCGCTAATAGTTCTTTAGCGACCTGACTCGCCATCTCAGTGGCCGATTGATTAACAGCAATACGTCTTTCTTGGATACCAGTTCTTTTTTGGATCCATTCATCAGATGTATCTACCAAATTCTCTAGATCCTGGTTAGTGACAACACGATCAGGTACGTAAGCTGAACTAGCTATTATCTTCATATCATTCAATCCTTCATCATGACTAGCCTCATCAGCTAGCAAAAATTATATTATATTATTGTCAAAACTTTGTCAACTAGTTTCTAAAACTATATAAATAACAAATGACATTAATAAGTTTATTGTAGTCTAATTAGTCCTTTTTTTCTATAAAAGTAAATGATATCCAAATAAAAAAGAAAAGGGTTTCAGCCAAAGCTGAAACCCTTTTTTAAACAGACAAGCTTAGCCTGCCTCAACATTTACAAATTCCTCAATATCTTTAAAGTTAACGATGGTACGATCTTCGCAAGTATCGTACATAGTTCGATCTGAATAATCCCAATTTATCACAACAACCGCAGAATTAGTCAATAATTTTTCAATGCGACCAGCCATAGAGCATTCTCTAAAAGAGAAGCGAATTACGTCGCCAATATCGGGACGGATGGCTTCATTGACTTGGTCAATCACCTCTGAAGCCTCTTCATAGGTTAGTTCTAGCAAACTGGCAATTCGAGACTTGCTCGTGCCCCGTCGCAATTCCGACTCTACTAATGTCTGCATATCTGGAGTTACTTTGATGGTCATACCAACGCCTCTTTCTCTCTAGTACCTTGCATCTATATATAAGTATAACATAAATGACAAATAAATTCCAGAAAGCAAAATATTACATTATAGAACATCAGATATCCAAATACAATAGCCCATTCAATATTTATCAATATTTTTAATAAAAATAATTTCCTTCATATATAGTCCCACTTATCATAGCTTTTTACTTGACGACAATAAATTATTCACTATTTCTAGCTCAAAGCTATCTAAAAATGTAAAGGTATACATCATTTATATACAAGTAATGTAAGGGCTTAAAATACAATTTGTTTTTTGCTGAAACCTAGTCCGTCACTATTTCAGTTATGTGATTGTTTTCACGTCACTTAGAATTCGAATGATTTTTTTATCTAGCGTTGACTTTCAATTTCTTTCAGGTAAGATATTTATGTAAACACTTACATTACAGGAGGGACGCCAATGGAAATAGACAAAACTGTTGCCGATAAATACTTAAAAACCTACATGGAAGAAGACCAAGCTGGTTCAGCCGAGTTAATTGCCTTTCCAAAATCTACTGAAGAAGTTCAAGACTTTATGAAAGAAGCTAAACAGGCTGGTAAGAAAGTAGTGACAGTTGGTAGCCAAACCGGACTCACCTCAGCTACTTACCCACAGGATAATGCCTGGTTGATTAGCCTAGAAAAAATGGATAAAATCCTCGGCTTAGATGATAAAACCCTGACTTTAAATGTTCAGGCCGGCGTAACTCTAGCTCAATTCAGAGAATTTTTAGCCGAGACCCCTTACTTCTATGCACCTGACCCTGGCAATAAAAATGCTTCTATTGGTGGGACAGCAGCTACCAACGCTGGTGGCATGCGGGCTATCTCATACGGCGTGACCCGAGATAATATCCGCGGCTTCGATGTGGTTTTAGCTAATGGTGAAAAACTCCATGCTGGTTCTTTAAACAAAAAAGACGCCACTGCCTATGATCTTAAGGATTTATTCATCGGTACTGAAGGTACCCTGGGTATCATGACCGAATTCCAATTGAAGATTTTACCAAGACCTGCCTTTGAAAAATCAATTATTATGGGCTTCCCTAGCCTAGATGGTGTGGCTAATGCCATCTATGAGGTGGTTAAATCGCCTGTTCAACCTGTTGCCCTGGAGCTCTTAGAGGAGTCAGGTATCCGTTATTCTGAAGAGTTTATTAATAAGAAAATGCCTGAAGTTAAAGGTGAAGCCTTCCTACTAACCACTGTAGCAGAGAACTCAGCTGATGGCCTTGATTTCCAAGTCCAAGCCATTGAGCAATTAGGTCAGCTAGCTGGTGCGGTGGAAGTTCGCGAGTTATCTGAAACAGAGGCTGTAGCCATGTGGGAAATCCGCGACAACATCCTTAACGGCATCACCAACCGTGGTGACTGGAAGATGTACGACCCAGTCGTTCCTAACCATGAGTTTACTAACCTAGTAGTCGAAGGCAAACGTTTAGGCGAAATATATAATGTCCAAACTGGTTTCTTCGGTCATGCTGGTGACGGTAATATCCATATTTGTGTCCTCCGTGATGACCAAAATGACCAGGAATGGGCAGATACTAAAAAAGCCTATGAAAATGACCTCTTCCCTTATGTGGCCGAAAAAGGTGGCCTACTCTCGGCTGAACACGGTGTTGGCCTAGAGAAGAAAGAATACCTCCACTACTTCAAGGACGAAAGCTATATGCAGGTCCTGAAAAGTATTAAACAAGCCCTGGACCCAGATAATATGTTAAATCCAGGCAAGGTCTTTAGTTTAGATTGATAACATGGCTGCCAGGCGCCATTAAGTTCTGGCAAGTTTAAGCAATTATATATTTAAAGGAGTAATTATTATGTCAGAAATTAACTACAACGCCCCAAGTGAAGTGAAAGAATTAAACATTATTAATACCATCGAGTTAGAGGATATGGCTGGTGAAATCGTCCCTCACGGTGGTTTCAACTACATGGCTGGTGGCTCTGGTGATGAGTTCACCCTCCGCCGTAATGTGGAGTGCTTCAACTATAAAGGCATCTTACCACGTGTTGCTGCTAATGTTGAATTCCCTGATACCCATACTCGTATCTTTGAGCACGAATTAAAAGTACCATTCATTATGGCGCCGATCGCTGCCCACGGTTTAGCCCACGAATCTAAAGAAGCAGGTACAGCTAAAGGGATTGCCGAATTTGGCGGTTCATTGATGTCAATCTCAGCATATTCAGGTGCCAGCTTTGAAGAAATTGACGCTGGTCTAGGTGATACCCCACGTTGGTTCCAAATCTACATGTCTAAAGATGATGAATTAAATAAAAATATCTTAGACGAAGCTAAAAAGGACGGTGCTTCTGCTATCATCCTAACTGCAGATGCAACGGTTTCAGGTAACCGGGACCGCGATGATAAAAACCAATTCGTTTACCCATTCGGTATGCCAATCGTATCTCGCTACCTAACCGGTACTGGTGCCAATATGTCCTTAAATAATATCTACGGTCAATCTAAACAAAAAATCGACCTAGATGATATTCGCTTCATTAAAGAATACTCTGGCCTACCTGTTTTCCTTAAAGGTGTACAAACACCTGAAGATGCCATCGCTGGTATTGCCAATGGCGCTGACGGTATCTGGGTATCTAACCACGGTGGTCGTCAATTAGATGGTGCCCCAGGTTCATTTGAAGTACTTGAAGAAATCGCTGAAGCAGTTGCTGGCCGTGTACCAATCGTCTTTGACTCAGGTGTGCGCCGTGGCGAGCACATCTTCAAGGCTCTGGCATCAGGTGCTGACATCATTGCTATCGGTCGCCCTGTCCTCTTCTCTCTTGCCTTAGGCGGTTGGAAAGGTGTTAAATCAGTCTTTGAATACTTCGAAAAAGACCTACAACGCGTGATGCAATTAGCTGGTACCCAAACCATCGCAGATGTTAAAAATGCCCGTTTGAAAGATTTAAAATAGTATAGATATAGAGAAAGCTAGGCTAATCGCCTAGCTTTTTTTGTGGTGTTTTGAGGTAGTGGGCTTTTTAGCATTTGGCTTAAATAGCTTAGAGTATTCACTACACTTTATGGGTAAGTTAGGACAGTGAATTGAGGAACTGGCTCTGGAGGTGGCGGTCTCTACACGATCTAACCTAGTTAGGATAGTAAATTGGAACAGAAAGGTTCAAGTGCGGCTTTTCTCTACATAATCTGGTCTATTTTAGGTAGTGAATTCTGGTGTTTGATATTGGATGTGACGATTCTCTACACGTTCTCCCCTATTTAAGGTAGTGAATTTAGGGATCTGCAGTAGGTGCGATATTTCTCTACACATTCTAGCCTCGTTAGAGTAGTGCATATTAAAAATAGCGTCGTGGGCGGTAGTTCTATACATGTTTTTGCTTAATTAGTGTAGTGTTTTGAGACACGATAAAATAGGTCGCTTTGTTATAACTTATTACTAGTATTATACGGTGCAAAATGAGTGCAAAATATTTGTCAAATATGCCCTTTTATCAATTAACCAAACAAGTAAAAACGGAGCTAATCGTTATTTTATCAACGATTAGCTCCGTTTTTACTTGTTGGTGCGGCTTCTCAATTAAGCCTTCATGGAGGTGAGGGGAGTCGAACCCCTGTCCAGACGAGCCAGTTATACAACTTTTACCATCATAGTTGTCTGTTTAGTTTAGCCGTAGGAGCGGACAGCAACAACCGCTTCCCTTGGCGGACCTGGTTAATCTCTTCCCCTATGCTCCAGGTGGAAGCTCAGGGCGTAACCTACTGCAATAGGACCCGGACCTAGCACATAGGTGATGCTAGACGGATCTTAGCTCACTGTTTTTAGGCAGCGAAAGCTAAAGTTTGGTTTTCGTTTTTGTCAGTTAATTTTACTCTGAGACGTTATTACGCAGTCGTCACCTGCGGATAGTAGTCATACACCGGGAGTCGCCTGTCGAATCCAGAAAACACCCCCGTGTTAAGCCGATAAAAATCAGCTGAATAATATTGTAGCATATTGGTACCCAATTTCCAAGTTTTAGCTGCTTATCGTCAGCTAGCGGCTAATAAAACCTGAACCTGGGCCTCTTCTAGGGCTTGCTTGAGCGGTTTATTGACCAAATTATCGCTCAGATAGTAATCAATATCAGCTAAGTCGGCATATTTAGAAACAGCTACAACGCCTTGCTTGCTTGAATCGGCTAACAGGTAATTAAAGCGGGCATTAGCCATAATAATCCGGCGCAGCTCTGCTTCAGCAAAATGATAGTCAGTCACACCTGCTCGGCGGGAGATGCCGCCAGCACCCAAAAATGCCTTGTCGACAAAGACTCGTTTTAACATTTGCTGGCTATCTGCCCCTGACAAGGAAAATTCATCATTTCTAACTTGTCCACCTGTCAAGCTGATTTTGTGCCGGTCCTGGAGACATAAACGTTAGTCAATTTCGATTGAATTAGTCACCACCGACAGGCCCTCCTTGTCCGCCAAGTGGTCTACCATAGCTAAGGCCGTGGTGCCCATATCGATAAAAATTGTATCCCCATGATCCACCTGACTAGCAGCCAATTTGCCAATGGCTGCTTTTTCTGCTTGGAAATATTGCCGTCTAACCATAGCAGAGTCCTCAGCAGAGGTTTTCTTTTGGACGGCTCCGCCTCTCACCATGGTGAGTTTACCTTCATTATGTAGAAATTCTAAATCGGCATGGATGGTTTGCCGGGTGGTTTGTAAACGCGTGCTGATTTGACTGGTCTTTATACTGCCTTCTTTGGCTAAAATCTCTAAAATCGCTTGCCGCCTATCTGCCTGTAGCATGTCTAGCCCTCCTCAGGGTCATTTTACAAATAATTATTTTGTAAAGCAATTGATTATACAAATAATTACAAAAACAACACAGAACTTTTACATTAATTAAATACTAAGTCGCTATGATAGTTTTAGTCGAAAGACGAATATCACTTGCTACTTGAAAATTTAATAAAGAAAGGTGAATTACTTTGCTTGAACTGATCAACATCGAGAAATCATTTGGCGGAGAACCTGTCCTCAAAGACGTCAACATCTCAGTCGATGATGGCGATATTGTTTCTATTTTAGGGCCATCTGGCTGTGGTAAAACTACCCTATTAAATATTATTTTAGGCTTGCTTGACACCAGTAAGGGCCAGATTGTCTATAACGGTCAAGATATTACCAATGTTCCGATGGAAAAGCGGGGCTTTAATATTGTTTTCCAGGATTATGCCCTCTTCCCTAACTTGAACGTTTACGAAAATATCACGTACGGTCTCCGCAACAACCCCACTATTTCTAGCCAGGCTGAAGTTGATAATATAATCGAGCTAATGAACTTGGGCCACCACTTAGAGAAATCTGTCTCTCAACTATCAGGAGGTCAGAAACAGCGGGTGGCTATCGCCAGAACCATTGTCATGAAACCAGCCGTGATGTTAATGGATGAGCCTTTGTCTGCCCTGGACGGTATTATCAAAGAAGAAATCAAAAACCGGATCAAGACTGTTGCCAAAGAATACAACCTGGCGACCATTATTGTCACCCATGATCCTGAAGAAGCCCTCACCCTGTCTGACAAGGTATTAATTCTTAATAATGGCCATGTCGAGCAATTTGATGACAGTATGAATATCATCAAGGCGCCAGCCAGCCAATTTGTCAAAGATTTTATCATCAGCCAGCTTAACATTAAGCGGGAAAATATTTTGAACCTCTTCCAGACCCAAGCGTAGGTGACTAACATGGCAAAAAATAAAGAACTCAAAATGATTTCCTGGCTCCTGGTTATCTTCTTCGCTATCTTTTTGATTGTCCCAATTGCTAACTCCTTCGTAAATGCCTTTATGGTGGGTAGCGCTTTTTCTTTGGCCAACTTCACAGAAATTTTCTCTGACCCGCAATTATGGGTAGAATTCTTTAATTCTCTGAAGGTTGCCCTCGTATCAGCTGCCCTATCTGTCATTTTCGCCTTCTGTGTGGCCTATGCCGTTAACTATACCAACTTACCCAAGTGGTTTAAGAAGCTCGTCCCAGTTGTCATTATGATTCCCATGCTTTTACCAACCATTACCTATGGTTTCTCAATCATTTATTCGATTGGTAAGCAAGGCCTCTTTACCAACCTGCTTAATTTACCTGAGATGGACTTCTATGGTTTCCAAGGCTTACTGCTAGGTTATATCATGTATACCCTACCGATTTCCTTCTTGATGATTAACGCAGCTATGAAGTTTATTGATAAGCGTTATGCCATTGTGTCGCAGCTCATGGGTGATTCACCATGGCAAACATTTAATACCACGGTTTTAACACCCTTAAGGCCTACCTTGGCGGCTGCCTTTGTCCAATCATTCTTTATGGCTTTTACCGACTATGAGATTCCTTCCTATATTGGTGGCCAGTACGCTGTGATTGCGACCAGGCTCTACAACGAAATGTTGGGATCCTTGCCTAACTTTGGTCACGGGGCTGTCATTGCGATTTTAATGCTAGTGCCATCGATTATCTCTATCTACCTCTTGTACCTGGCCAACCGCAATGCCATCACCTACGATAGCATTTCAAAAATTCAGCCAAACAAGAACAAGGCTAGAGATATCAGCTTCGGACTGATTTCTGGCCTACTCCTACTTTTAATTATCTGTCTATTCTTACCAATTTTTGTGGTGCCATTTACCTCATCATGGCCTTACAATCTTGACTTTAGTTTAGAACACTTTAACTCAGCCTTCGCCGATTCTTCAATCATGCGTGCTTATACCAACTCAGTCATGATTTCTGGTGTCGTGGCCCTGGTTGGTACTCTTACTGCCTATATGGCTGGGATTATTACGGCGCGCTCAAAGATGCAAACCAGTATTAAAAAGTCAATTGACTGGACGGCGATCATTATCAATACCATTCCTGGTATGGTGCTAGGTCTAGCCTATCTACTCCTATTTAACCGGACTCCAATCAAGGGCACCTTCTTTATCATCATTATCGCCAATATGGTCCACTACTTCTCAACCCCATACCTGACTATGCGCGATAGCCTGGGTAAATTATCCAAGTCCTGGGAGCCCACTGCCCTGCTGATGGGTGATTCCTTCTTCAATACTGTGAAGCGAATTATTACCCCTAATGTCATGAGTGCCCTCTTGGAAGTTTTTGCTTATTTCTTTATCAACTCTATGGTAACGGTATCAGCGGTTATCTTTATTGTGTCAACCAAGACCAGCCTGATCACCACTAAAATCCAAGAGTTGCAGTATTATAACCGCTTCAATGAAGTTTTTATCCTGTCAATCATGCTTTTCTTAACCAATGTCATTGTCAGAACTATTTTTGAATATTTATAAGACAAACACGCGAGTAACCACTAATATCTGGAGGAATATAACATGAAAAAAGTATTAAAGAAATCTATTGCGCTGACTGCTTTATTAGGGCTAGCTACCAGTACTTTAGCGGCTTGTGGCCAAGGCTCTGACCAAGTTGTGATCTACTCTAACGCCGATGAAGAAGCCCTAGAAATCGTCCGTCAAACCCTAGATGGTAACGGCTACCAAGGTCAATATGAAATCCAAACTTTTGGGACGTCTGAACTAGGTGGCCGCCTCCTAGCTGAGGGTAACTCCATCGAAGCTGATATGATTACCATGTCCTCTTACTATATTGAGTCAGCCCAGGAACGTAATAATATGTTTGTGCCTTTAGCATTAGATAAGGAAACCATCGATGAAATCCCTGACTACTATGCCCCGATGACTGCTCAAGAAGGTGCCATCATCGTCAATGAAGAATTAGTTAAGTCTGAAGGCTTAGCAGTACCTAAATCTATTAAAGACCTAGCTGACCCTAAGTATGCTGGTCAAGTGGCTGTTGTAGATATCGAGTCCTCATCAACTGCTTGGTTAATGGTTCAAGCCCTAATCGATAACTATGGTGAAGCCGAGGCCGAAGAAATCCTAGCGGGTATCTACAAAAACGCTGGTGACCACATCGAATCTTCTGGTTCAGGGCCTTTAAACAAGGTCAAAGCTGGTGAAGTAGCCTTTGGTTTCGGTTTACGCCACCAAGTCCAACGCGAAGCTGAAAATGGTGTGCCAATTGCGGTCGTTGATCCAACCGAGGGTAACTATACCCTAACTGAATCACTAGCTGTGATTGACAAGGGTAACGAAGAAAAGCAAAACCTAGCTAAAGAAATGATTAACACCATCATTAACGAAGGTCGCCCAGCTATCCAGGAATTCTACCCGAGCGCCCTATACCTAGGTGAGGAAAGCAATGCTGATAAAGAAGCAGCCCAAGCTAAAAAATTCGGGGAGCCGCTAACAGCTGAATTATTAGCAAAACACCAAGAATTATCAACCCGTGCCAAACAAAAAGCCGCCCAATAGTAACCCTTTAGAAAGAAGTGATCAATTTGTCTACTTATAAATTACTAACGCCTGGTCCACTAACTGTCTCTGATAGTGTGCGGGCCGCCATGGATTTCGACCACTGTACCTGGGATGATGAGTACAAGCAAATCACCCAGGACATCCGCCAGGGTATCCTAGATATTGCCCAGGTGGTTGACCAGGACTATACTTGCGTATTAGTCCAGGGCTCAGGTACCTACGGAGTTGAAGCCTTGATTGATACCATGGTTAGTCCTGATGACTGTCTTATGGTTATCCGCAATGGTGTTTATGGGGACCGAATTAAGGAGATTGCTGACTACGCCAAACTCAATGTGGTTGACTGCCCGGTCGCAATTGACCAAGTGCCAGACCTGGATCAAATCGACCAGCTACTAATAGAAAATCCGCAAATCACCCATGTCATTGCGGTCCATAGCGAGACCACCACTGGCCTCCTTAACCCCATTGAAGCCATCGCTGACCGGGTCAAGGCGCACGACAAGATTTTCTTTGCCGATACCATCTCTAGCTTTGGCGGTATTCCCATTGATTTCACCAACATTGATGGCTTTGTCGGCTCTTCAAACAAGTGTATCCAAGGAGTACCAGGCTTTGCCATTGTGGTTGTTAAGCGCGACCTCTTAGCTGACCGGGCGCACAATGCCTCTACCCTATCCCTTGATTTATACGGTCAAAACCAAACCCTCGACCAAGATCATGGTAAATGGCGGTTTACCTCACCAACCCACTCTGTTGTCGCCTTCAACCAAGCCCTCAAGGAATTCAAAGAAGAAGGCGGGGTTACGGCCCGCCACCAGCGTTATGCTAAAAATCAGGAAATCCTATCTCAGGGTCTAAAAGCGTTAGGCTTCAAGACCTTTATTCCGGACCTCTACCAGGGCCCAATTATCACCACCTTCCTCTATCCAGAGGACCGGGATATTAGCTTCCAGGACATGTATGACTACATCAAGTCACGGGGCTATGTGATTTATCCTGGTAAACTCACCGATATTGATACTTTTAGAATTGGTAATATCGGGGAGATCTACCCTGAGGATATGGAGAAGGTTATTGCCATCATGAAAGAATATTTGGAGGGAAAATAAGATGACAAAATTTGATTTACTAATTTGTGACTGGGCCGGTACCACGGTTGACTTCGGCTCTTTTGCCCCAATTGAAGCTTTGGACCTGGCTTTTAAGGAAAATGGGGTTGAAGCGACTGATGCAGAAATCCGTGAACCCATGGGTATGACCAAAATCGACCACATCCGCACCATGTTCAATATGCCAAGAATTGAACAAGTCTGGCAAGAATGCCATGGTCGCCAAGCCACTGACGATGATGTTGAAAAAGTTTATCAGACTTTTAATGCGTCGATTTTAAAAACCCTAGATAGCGATAAATTCGCCCAACCAAAACCAGGTGTATTAGACACCATCGCTGCTCTTGAAGCAGCTGGCATGCAAATTGGTTCAACCACTGGCTACACCAGTGAAATGATGGCAGCCCTCACACCTCACACGACTAAATTAGGTTATCAACCAGCTACCTATAAAACGGCTGACGACGTAGATGGCTACGGCCGTCCCTACCCTTACATGATTTTTGCGGTCATGAAAGAACTGGAGGTAGATGACGTTCGTCGCGTCATCAAGGTTGGCGATACCATTTCTGACATCAAAGAAGGCCTCAATGCCGGGGTTTATTCAACAGCTGTCCTAGAAGGTTCTTCTGAAATGGGACTGCGCCAAGAAGAGTATGAAGCCCTATCCAAAGACGCGCAAGACCAGTTAAAGGCTGACCTTAAGGCGAAATTTGAGGCCGCTGGCGCTGACCAAGTCTTTGATAACTTTAGTGAATTAAAAGACTTCTTACTAGGCTAAAGCTAAGCCATACTTATGCCTAAGCAGAAAAAGAGACTGAAACCAGTCTCTTTTTTTTGTATCTTAAATCTAACTTCCAATTAGGCATCTAGTAGCTAGCAATCAGGCAAAATCTGGTGGCCTTAGACTAGTCGCTTCAAACCATCCGCAAAAACCCCGATTAAGACCGCTGATAAGAGTGTGCCTAGCCCTACCCCAATAATCTGGCCAAACTGCCAGTAGGATATAACTAGCGCTAGGCCAACAATGGTCCAGTCAAAGGCCAGTTTGACCCGGCCGTAAGTCCAGTTGGTCGCCTGGCTAATGGCATAGACAATCCCCTCAGCTGGATTGAAAGGCCCCTGGGCATAGATTTGCAGCCGGGCCCCTAGTGCCATAAACAAGGAGGCTAGGACCACCATGGTTAAACTGAGTACCCAGTTGGTAGGCACTAGACCAGCTAATAGCCAGGACCACAAATCAATCATCAGTGATAAAAAGCCGGCTACAAAGAACTGTAACCATTGAAATTTAGGAAAAGCCCGGCCCCTAATTAGAATTTGCCCTAGCACCAAGAGTAAATTTTGCCAAAAATTCAGTAAAGCAAAGGACCAGCCCCAGGCCTGGTTGAGGACATAGGCCAGGCTAGTCACAGCGGTTGCGCCCAGACCAGCTTGGGCCACCAGGCTGACACCCAAAGCCATCAAAGCAATTGCTAACAGCCAAGCTAGTACTTGCTTTTTATTCATCAAAAATAGCCCCCTTAACTGACATGATACCTAGCTATCCTAGCATAAAAGCTCGGAATAAGCGATCAAAAGCCAGTTAAGGGGGCTTTAAACTATCAGACTTGTTTAGCCCCTGGCATATTTAGCCACTAAATCATACCTTTTGCCTGCATTAAGTCAATATCAGCCCTGTGTTCTGGGAACAAGGTTTTAAGAAAATAATCGAAAAATGCTTGGGCGTCAACTTTATCCGAAACGTGAATGGGACTGGAAGTATCTGCCACCATGACCGCTTGGCCCCGGTTAGGACCGTCAACCACCATGTCGATACGAGCCTGGAAAAAGTCCGTCATTGGCCTTATCATGTCGGCAATAACTAAGGGGTCATTAATCACACAGCCTAAGGTCCGCTCTTGTTGCCAGTGGAAGTCGACATAAAAGCGGGTAATAGCATAAACAAAGTCTGCTAGAGACCCGCCAAATTGCTTGATCATTTCCCGCATGTTGGGCGTCAGCAAAATATCATAGGTGACATCAAGGGTGTATAGCCAGGTGGCTGGCAAGGCAGCATCAAAGACTACTTTAGCCGCCAAGGGGTCACACCAAAAATTGTACTCAGCAACCGGCGAACAATTACCATTTACGGTGTGGACCCCACCCATGATCCGCAGGTTTTTGGCCTTGGTTAAGATTTGGTCATCCAGGTCCAGGGCGTCTGCCAGGTTCGTCAAAGGCCCCAGGGCCACTAGGCTAATCTCACCCGGATGCGTCAATAACTGGTCGACAATAAATTCAGCTGCCGGCTGGTCACCCGCATCAGACCCGGTGGCAAAAATCACCTCACCTAGGCCGTCCTGGCCATGGGTATCGCGGGCATCGGTATAGGGTTGGTAAATTGACTGGCTACGGCCCTGATAGATAGGAATGTTTTGCTGGTCTAATAGCTTCAAGACATAACTGGCATTGGCAGCTCCCTGGTCACTATCGACATTACCGCTGGAAATCGTTACCCCGATAATGTCAAATTCACCGGATTGGACCGCTAAAATTAGGGCCAAACTATCATCAATCCCTGGGTCAATATCTAAAATAATCTTTTCCATTTATCAGCGCTCATCCCCCTCAGCCTAAAACAAGTCAGTCGTTACTACCGACCGTCAGGCATAATTATTGGCCTAATTTTATTGGTAAGCAATATTGGCAAAACCTTGGCTCAATTGCTCGTTGGCAGTGGTTTCAAAATACAGGTATTGGTAAGGGTTGCCCTGGTTTTGAGCGGTATAGAGTACCAGCGGTTGCCCTTGGTGGATCACCATGACATACAGGTGTGCCGGTGGTTTTTGGAAGGTTTCCATATCAGAATAAACACCGACAATTTGATAATCATTGTCAGAGCCACCTTCCCCGTACCAGGTCATCGGAATTTCTTGGTCATTAAAAACCGGCGTCATTTGATAACCGGGTATAATCAAAGTATCCGGCACTGCCACCCCATAGAAGTTAAGCTGGGTGGCTGGCGAATAGCGCAGGTAGTGTTGGCCCATGTCCTGACCCCAGGCCGCCATAAACTCGTCTAATTGCGCATCCTTTGCTGCATTCCAGCTGGCATAGGCTGGCTTTTCTTCAGCTGGTTTGCTTTCACTCGCTTGGCTAGCAGCCGGCTTAGCCTCGCTGGTCTGGCTAGCACTTTGAGCTGGGGCCTGACTGCTGGCTTCGTTTTGGCTTTCAGCCTGGCTAGCCTTACTGGTAGACTTGGCCTGGGACTTACTGGCTTGGGCAGACTTATGACTGCTTTGCGACTTCTTTCCTGACTGGCTCTGGCTAGTCGCCTGACGCTTGTCTGATGACTGGTAGTCCGGTTTATCCTGGCGGCTAAAACATCCCGCCAAACTTAGGGCACTTAGTGATAGTAATATTAACTTTTTCATAACTATCCCCTCCTCGCTTATATTATAGAACAATATTGAATCCGATTAAAGTTTTCCTAATAAAAGATATCTAGAAAAAAGGACGTGACCATCAGTTCAGCTGATTGGAACCCGTCTTCACTGCTAATATACATTTAACAAGAAAAAAACCTGGACTTAAGAGCCCAGGGTTTAAATATTTAACTACAGTAATTATAAGATTTCCTTGCGCTTTAAGCAAAGTGAACCCAGTATGCCTGGTATAAACCCAGGTTGCCAGCCATATAAAAACGCCAACTCACACCAGGATGATAGACCTGACATAAGTTGGCGTATTTTAGTTAGCGTCCCTATTGCTCCTCCAAGACCCCGTCCAATACCTTAAAGACCCGGTCGCAATACGCGAGCAAACGCTCATCATGGGTCACGAGTACGGTGGTTCTATCTGAATCAGTCGTTAGGTCTTTTAAGAGCTGGATGACCTCGATGGCTTTTTTTGAATCCAGTGAGGCGGTCGGCTCATCGGCTAACAGTAAATTTGGTTCTGTATAAAGTGCTCTGGCAATTGCTCCCCTTTGTCGCTCACCTCCAGATAAGTCACCTGGATATTGATTTTTGCGGTCAAGGATAGCCATTTTTTCAAGCAGCTCATCTGATTTTTGCTGGTCTCTTTTTCTACCGGCAAACTGGTCAACCAAGGCAAATTGATCATCTAGTGTGAGATAAGGCACCAGGTTGGATGATTGCAAGACAAAGCCGATTTTATCAAACCTAAGTTTGTTTCTTTCTTTTTCATCCATGGCTGACAGGTCCCTACCGGCAAAGGTGATTGTGCCACCAGAAGGCCTTTGCAAGCCCCCCATCATAGTTAACAAGGTCGATTTACCAGAACCAGACGGGCCGACAATCGCAACCAACTCGCCTGCATTTAAGCTAAAGGATGCCTCTTTTAAGGCTTCAATTGTTTCACCGTTTTCCTCAAAGGTCTTGTAGACCTTTTCAAACTTCATAATTTCCATAGTGCCTCCTAAATAACTGCTAATGGGTCGATATTAGATACACTTCTCACTGAGAAGAAGGCACCAATTTGCGAAGTAACCAGCATAAGAGCTGAAATAACAAGGTAATAAATGATATTGGATCTAAAAGGCACACTGGCTGGGAGGAAATATTCAGTGGCATAGGTTAGTATTAGCCCCAGTGTTATCCCCGTCAAACTCACTAAAAAGGTCTGAACGATAACTGATTTAGAAATGTAACGATTAGATATACCTTGGATTTTCATAATGCCGAAAATATCTTTCTTTTGTATGGTTACGATGTAAAGAAAAACACCTAAAACAATGGCAGCAATGACTATCAGGAAGCTAATCATGAGCCCAAAAGTAAGTAATTGGGCGTAATAACCAGGTATTTCTTTAATGAAATCAGCCTTAGTAATGACATCATATTTTTCTTCTAGGTCTGTGATTCTATCGCTATCCGCCTCTGAAAAATTTACCAGAGCGGCGGAAACCCTATCTGGGCCAGCAAAGTCAGCCTTCGCTGGTGTTGGCTGACCACTGGTTGCCCCACCAGGTGGATTGATGATTGCCGACATGGAAGCGGCTGGCAAGCTGGTATAAATCACCGGTGACACATTGTACTTGTAGTCCTCAGTGAAGCCAACAATTTTGAAACTGGTGCCACTCATTGAGAGTTGTAGTTCATCACCTACTGCCATCCCCTCTTCTAACTTGAGACTAGCGGAAGCAAGCGCCTCATTATCAGCCGCTGGTAGGTCGCCTTCAATCACTTGCGGAAAGAATTCTGATGTGTCATCCATACCTATTAAAGTGATATTAATGGTATTGCTATCTGTTTCTTTGCCATTGATATAGGCTGCTGACCGAGACAGGTTAAGCAAATGATAGTCCAAGCCCGCTAAATCCTGGTCAAGTTGGTCTTGGTTGATCATTGAGGACGATATATTGTTATTGGTCCCATCTGCTAAAATAATATGACTGGCATCCCACTGGTCTACTGCGGTTCTGTTATCCACTGCTAGACCATTAGCTAGACCAACTAAAAAATAAACCAGGTATGAAATCAGTACAAAAATACTAATAATTAATAGGAACCTGGCTTTTTCTTTCTTCATTTCTTTAATTGCTAAAAACATATTTTCTCCCCATCTTTTAATCCATTATTTAATAGCTAAAATTATATACTGTGCGGTTGTAAAATACAACCGATATCTATATAATCGGATAAAAGTATTTGGATGTTATCGAAAGGAGTATCACAATGAATTTTATCTGCTTTATGAATATTTTTTTCAGGTATGGCAAGAAATTATTAGAAGTCAGGCTGGCAGACCAACAATTAAATATGCAAGACCTGATTGTCCTGCTGGTAATCTATGAGGCACCTGGCATCTTACAAAGTAAACTCAATCGGTTTACCTGCCTTAACAAGGGCAACTTCTCTAAACTTTTAAAAAAATTGGAGGCAGACGATTTGATCTACCGGCGTGAAAGTGAAGAATTCCCAGGCCATAACCAGTGCTATTTAACCGATGCCGGCCAAAGCCTTTGTCCCAAGCTACAAGACCTGCTGGCCCAATGGGAAGCAGCTGTGGTTAGTGATATTAGTCAAGCGGATTTGCTTACTTTTAATGAAACAGCTGAGAAAATATCTGACAACCTATGCCATCAATTGGATATTAAGTGGTAAGTAGATTTTTATTTATCCATTAACTATAGAAAAAGCCCCAGGAAAAGCTATCCTGGGGTTTATTTCGTGGTTAAAATTTACTTGCTAGACGAGCTGTGAGTGACTCAATCAGCCAGCTAAGCCTGGCCTTGCTTGTAGTCCACAAATTCCTTTTGAATGTTCTCTAACAGGTCAGGCTGGCTGATGACATCGTAACCAGTCCGGGCTAGAATCTCAACCGTTCTGACCATAGCAGCATAGCCATAGTCGGTCTTAGTACAATCTCTAAACTCGACCGTGTGACCTGACAGTCTGCCATTTTCAACAATATCATAGTAGGCATGGATACTTGGCACCACTTGAGAGACATTACCCATATCTAGGGAGCCGACAAAATCACCTTCAGCCCCCAGCATTTCAATGCCTAGGTCAGCGGCGTTGGCGTTATAGCAATCATTCAGTACCTGGTTGGTTACCAGATTATGGTAGGTCTTTTCATAGTGGTGCCATTTCATCTGGCAGCCGGCTGCTTGACTGGCGGCTTCAGCCATGCCAATCACCCGGTCATGCAGTTCATTTAAATAGTTCAAATCCAAGGCCCGCACATAGAATTGGGCCCGGGTGTAGTCAGGAATGACATTGGCAGCTTGACCGCCGTCGACGATAATGCCGTGAATGCGGGCATCCGTCCGCATTTGCTGGCGGAAGGCATTAATCAGATTAAAGAAATTAATCACCGCATCCAGGGCATTTTTACCCTCCCAAGGGGCAGCGGCAGCGTGGGAAGTGTGGCCAAAGAATTCAAACTCTAGGGCCTCCATAGCCAGGGATTCTCCCGACATGGTGTTGCGGTCGGAGGGATGGGTGCAGAGGGCCACGTCAATGTCATCAAAACAATCGGAGGCGGCCATATCGACCTTGACCCCATCGGTTTCTTCAGCTGGGGTGCCCAGCACCACTACCCGGCCACCAATTTGGTCAATCACCTTGGACAAGGCGATCCCAGCCCCAGTATCAACAGTGCCCAGCATATTGTGGCCGCAGCCATGGCCAATACCTGGCAAGGCATCATACTCAGATAGATAAGCCACGGTTGGCCCTGGTTTGCCTGAATCATAGGTGGCCCGGAAGGCCGTTTCAAAGCCGAGATAAGGATACGTGACCTCAAAACCGTGCTTGGTTAAAAGATCGACATGGGCCTGAGACGACTTATATTCTTCTAGTCCTAGTTCAGGGTTATCGTAAATATAATCACTCAGATTTTTTAAATCACTTGTCAAGTCAGCAACGACTTGGTGTAAAGCATCTTTAGACAATTAAATCACCTTTCTTTAGAAGGGACCGTAGCCCGTCATTTGGGCATAGATCACAAATATTAAACCAATTAATAACCAAATCCCCATCAAGGGCAGGCTGAATTTCACCCATTTTTTATAAGGGATTTTGGCAATGGCCAGCTGGGCCATTAGGATACCCGACATGGGCATGATGGAATCCAAGAAACCATTACCCAGTTGGTAGGATAGAACCGCTGTCTGCCGGGTCACCCCCAAAGCGTCAGCTAGGGGCACCATGATTGGCATGGTGACAGCTGCCTGGCCTGAACCCGAGTTGATAAAGAAGTTAATCAGAATTTGGACCACATACATGCCAGCCGCCGAGAAGATGGCTGGTAGGTTGGAAATGAGGTGGGTCAAGGCATAGATAAAGGTATCCATGATTTTAGCGTCTTCCATAATAATCATTAGACTTTGGGCCAGGCCGACAATCAAGGCGGCATACATCATGTCCTTGGCCCCTTCGATAAAGCCATCTGCTATTTGGCCCGGCTTCATGCCAGCAATGAGACCTGATAAGAGACCCATCCCCAGGAAGGTGGCACCAATTTCAGTGATAAACCAGCCTTGCTTAAGGACACCAAAGGCAATGATGGCGAAACCAGCCACAAAAACAAAAGAGATAACCTTTTGGCGGCCACTGTAAGGGATCTGGGTCTCCCCGCTCAAATCTTGGAAGTCTTCACTGGTCCTCGCCTGTTTCTCTTCATAGGCCACAATACTCAAACTTGGATCAGCCTTGACCCGTTTAGCATAGCGCATCAAGAAGGCTGAAGTGGTTAGCCAGAGAACAACAAAGAGGACCAAGCGCAGTTCAATCCCCGAAAAAAGCGGCAGGTCGGCTATTGACTGGGCGACACCAACCGAGAAGGGATTCATAAAACCTGAGGTAAAGCCAATACCGGCCCCTAAACCAATCATGCCCACACCCACCAGGGCATCAAAGCCCATGGCCCGGGCCAATGACACACCCAAGGCAATAAAGACAATGGTTTCTTCGCTCAGGCCAATAGTAGCACCAGCAATTCCCATCATCAAGAGGACAACCGGGATTACAACTGTCTCCTTACCTCTTAGCCCTTGGACAATCCGACTGAGGGCAGCCTCAATGGTCCCGGTCTGGTTAATCAAGCCAAAAGAGCCCCCGGTTACAAACAGGAAAAAGGCAATGTCTTGGACCCGGGCAAAGCCTAGGGGAATCGATTTGAGGACGGAGAAAATCCCCTGAGGCTGGCTAGCCACATAGTGGAAGGAATCAGGGTTAATCACCTCGCGGCCGTCCAGGCTAATCCGCTCGAACTCCCCAGCGGGTACAATCCAAGACAGGATAGCCGCTATCATAATTAAAGTAAAAATCAGCACATAGGTATGGGGAATCTCCATCTTCCGCATCCGCTGCATCAGTTTGTTCATAAATATTCCTCCTCGGCACACCGCGGTGCACCAGTTAATGATTCATTTCTTGTCTATGGCCTTGCGCCAAGCAAACTTAAATTTTAAAATATAAAGCTTATTATGTCAACAGTTTAAACCCTTCCCCTCCCCGGCTCCTCTCGCCCAATCATCAAACAGAATTAAGCTTAGCCAAAATATAAAAAGCTTGGACTGCTCTCAGCCCAAGCCTGGTCGTTAAATTCGGGTCTACAGTTAATAAAAAGAAGAAGCCAACGATAGTTGCGGTCAGGGCTGAAGCCAAGGTGCCGGCTAAAATCAGCTTGATGGCCATGGCGCCGACTGCGGTCGCCTGTTTCTTGTTGATAGCGGTAATGGCAGCCGATACGCCACCGAAAGTACCCAGGTTAGCAAAACCAACCAGATAGGTTGAAATCATGGCAACTGATTTTTCAGTCAGACCAGTCATTTGACTTAATTCACCCATGGCAACGAACTCGTTAGAGAAGAGTTTAGTCGCCATAATGGCACCGTCTTGGATAATATCCTCGCTCGGTACCCCCAATAAGAAGGCAATTGGGGCAAAGACATAACCCATAATTTCAGTAAAGGTGATGCCGATAATGGCATCAAAACCGTTATTCAAGAGGTTAATCAAACCAATAAAACCAATCATCATGGTCAAGACGGCAATGGCGATATTCATCCCGTTAGTCATATAAGCACCCAACATGGTGAAGAAGGGTTCCTTTTCCTTAACTTCTTCAGCAGCGAAGTTTTGACCAGCCAGGGTCTTCTCTTCATCTGTCTGCGGGGCAACAATGGCCGCAATTACTAAAACAGCGAAGATATTTAGGAAGTAGGCCACGACCACATACTCGCCAGTCACCATGGTTAGGTAAGGCGCCACCATGGTAATATTGGCGACCGCAATCGCAGGCAGGGCAACCGTAAATAATTGCTTTTTATTTAAACGTGGCAATTGGTCGGCAATGGTCATAAATACTTGGGGCGACCCTAATAAGGTAGCCGCAATTGGCATATAGGATTCCAACTCACCCATCCCAGTAATCTTGTTAACCAGTTTGCCAATCCACTTGACAAAGAAGCTCAGCACGCCGGTATATTCCAAAATACCAATTAAAGCTGACATGAAGACCAGTGGCAAGAGGACGTGGAAGAAGAAGACATTAGCCCCTTGTTCGAGGACAATACCGCCAAATGAGAAGGCGACCCCTGTCTTACCTTGGTCAATCAGCCAAGAGAAGAAGGATGAAATTGCCGTTAAGATGCTGAGACCAACATTCGTCTTCAAAAAGACAAAAGCCAAGACCAGCATGATCGCCAACTGAATCACAATATTTTTCAGATTGTGCTTGATCTCCTGGCGATCATAAGAAAAACCAACTGCGATTGCCCCAATGGTGATTAAACCAATCAGGCCACGTAAAATTGCCATATAAGTTCCTCCTAATGTTCTGTTTTACATATCACCTTATTTAACCATATTAATAATCAATCTGCAATCGCATCCAAGCCGATGATATCGGTCTTTTGGGTCTGGTAAAAATGCCGTTTTTTGCCAAAAACCGAACTTTTTTAGTTAAGTTTTCAGCATATGCTAAAAAAACAGGATAAAAAGAAACCGCAAAAGGATTGACAGCTCAAAAAATCCGTAAATAAAAAAACTGGGATTTGACCCAGTTTTTTTAAAAATTTATTTTAAATTTTTTCAGCCTCTTTAATACCCTCATGGTAGCCATCACTGTGGCTGTCCTTGGCTTGCTTTAAGATTTTTTGCTTGTGATTGTCGAGTAGCGACATACTCAATGAAAAGAGTCCGGCTACCACCGCCGCATCATCAGCAAAACCAAAAATCCCCATAATATCCGGTAAGAGATCGATTGGCGAAATCACATAGGCCACCGCGGCTAGCATAATTAACTTAATATAATTAGGGGTTTCATTACTAAAGAATGACCGAATTAATTCAGGGATACTAGTTTTACGTTTTAAGTTCATTTACATCATCCTTTTCTTGTCTAAGTTTATTTTAAGGCCTAACTTACTTTTTGTCATAGGTCTTAAGGATGAGTTTTGCTTAGCGCTAACCAGCTAGCCCTCTATATTATTTTCATCTGGGTCGCCCTGCTGTTCTTCATACAATTCTTGACCTAATTCGGCCACCTCTTCTTTGAGCTGGTCATT